>JAUQOS010000006.1 GCA_030550775.1 Armatimonadota bacterium | reverse complement strand
CTACCCGTAGGGGGAACCAAGCAGTTCTTTTATGGTTCCCCTCGCGTAGCGGGGGGAACCTGTGGGGATTAGAAGCAAGATTGAGCCAACGACAGAAATGTCGTCGCGCCAGTAGTGCTTGCCTTCGAGGGCGGGTGAGGAGGGAAATGGTATAATGCGCTTGCTATGCGTTTGGGCTGGCTGGTAGGGGTTGTCCTGGGGGCGTTGCTGGTGCTGGGACACGCCCAACCCGTGAGCTACGATGGCTACCAAGTATGGCGCATCACGGTGGATAAGCCCTCGCAGATTGCCGAAATAGAGAGCCTCGTACACGATGTATGGATGATTCGCGGGCGCACGGTAGATGTATGCCTCTCGCCTGAAGAACAAGAACGGCTCCGCGCCGCGGGCTACAAGGGCGAGGTGCTTATCTCGGATCTCGGTGCGCTGATTCGCCAGCAGCAAACCGAGTTCGTGCCTCAAGAGAACGGGCTATTCACGCGCTACCTCACCTTAGACGAAATCTACACCGCGATGCGCCAGCTGGCGAACCAATACCCCGAGTTAGTGCAGCTGCTGGTCATCGGTAGGTCGGTGGAGAACCGACCAATCTATGCGCTGCGCCTTACGCGCTATCCTCGCCGTGCGCGGGTCTACCCCACACGCCCCCAGGTGGTCATCAACGCGCTTCAGCATGCCCGCGAGTGGATTAGCCCGCCTGTCGCCCTCTACTTCGCCTACCGGTTAGTCTCGGAGTACTACACCAATGTGCGTGTGCGCGACTATCTTGACAACTTGGAAGTATACTTGGTGCCCGTGGTCAATCCTGACGGCTATGTGTTCACCCACACCACCAATCGCTTGTGGCGCAAGAATCGACGCTACTTGGGCACTTTTAGCGGGCGACAAGCTTACGGGGTTGACCTCAACCGCAACTGGGGCTATCAGTGGGGCGGTGCGGGCTCCAGCGGCAACCCATTTAGCGAAACCTATCGGGGTAGCGCGCCATTTTCGGAACCTGAGACCTACTTCCTAAGTCGCTGGCTGCTGAGTTTGCCCGCCCTGCGTGCCCATGTAGATCTGCATAGCTACTCGCAACTGATTTTACTCCCGTGGGGCTTCACTGCCGACGCCCCACCGTTCTACAGCGTGTTCGAGCGCGTGGGTCTCGCCATGCAACAGCAGATTTTAGGTGTGCATGGGCAACTGTATCGGGTAGGCTCGGCTGCCGCGATTCTTTATGTCGCCAGTGGCAACATGATGGACTGGGTGTTTGGGGTGCGCGGTGCGCTCTCAATCACCTACGAGCTGCGCGACACGGGGCAGTATGGCTTTCTGCTGCCGCCCGACCAAATTTTGCCCACGTGCGAGGAGGTCTATCCTGCGCTGTTGGAGCTACTGCGCTGGGCGCGCCAACGCGACTGGCGCGAGTAGCCCTATAGCCGATTGGCTGGACGCATCAGATGGCATCCAACTAGCCGATTCTAGCCTCGCCACGCGGTATAATATAGCCCGCTCATGGGCTGGTGGAAAAAAACCGACTTCTGGATTGCGCTAATCCTGTTTGTGATTAGCATTATCGGCTTCGCGCGGGGCAACGAGGCGATTGCCGACCCTGGACAGGATGTCGACCCGCGCTTGGCGTGGCTTTACTTGATTGCCGCGGTGGTTATGCTCATCAACGGCATCCTGTCGCATTGGCAGCACCTGCGCGAACAGGAAGCGCAACGCACTCAGCAAACCGCCGACACCAGCGCCAAAAAGAAGGTGACAACGCGATGATAACTTGCGCAGAGTGTGGCAAGCCGCTGGAGAAGGTACCGTTGTGGTACAGCACGGTGAACATCCGCTTCGTGTGCGATGCTTGTCGGCAAGTGAACCCGCACCACTGGTTGCCCTCCGCAATTGATGAGGAAGAGGAGAAGCTACTGGGGCGCGATGAGGAAGCTGCCTTCGTGGAGGGCGAGATTAGTATCGAAGAGTTGGAGCGGCGTGACCGCCGCCGCTTGGTGGGCGAAGCCGACGACCTGTTCGATGTGGACCTAGAAGAAGAACTGGAAGAAGAGGAAGGATGACGCCCATTTTCCGAGCGGTGCGTCCTGAGGAACAGGAAGCGTGCCTAACCTTGTGGGCGCGCGTGTTCTCGCCCAATGAAGACTTCTTCGAGCGGTATTTCCGAGACACCCATTGGCAACCCCACTATACCCGCGTCTGCGAGGTCGACGGCACATTGGTCGCAGCCGTGCAGCTGGTGCGCCGCCCCGTGCGCCTTGCCAACGGGCATACTGTGTGGATGGCAGGCATCGCGAATGTGGCGACGCTCCCTGAGTATCGGGGGCATGGCCTCGCCAGCCAGCTGCTGCGCGACCTCCACGCCGTGATGGACAGCGAAGATTTCACCTTCGGTTTGCTGTTCACGGGCATCCATGAGTTTTACGCGCGCCTGGGTTGGGAACGCCTGCCCCTACCTCTCTACGAAGCCGTGCCCAAGCCTGCAGAGCTAGGTAACTGGCGATTTCGCGTCGCTGATGAAACCGAGCTGCCGTACCTCCAACGCTGGTACGCCGATTTCTACGCCGACCATCCGCTCAGCGTAGCACGCGACGATACCTATTGGCGTGTGTGGACACGCTGGCACGACCCCGCGTGGCGCAACAAGTTCTATATCGCCGAAGATGACACTGGCACCCCTCGCGGTTACCTCGCGTTGGAAACTCACTACGAGACCGATACTCAAGGCAACCGTACCGTGAGTGCACTGGGGTTGGCAGAGGTCGGCTGCGCCCCGCGCGACACCGCTGCCCTCCAGATGATGTTGCGCTTTGCCAGCCACTCTGCGCACTCGGCGGGTGCGTCATTGCAGGTGTACCTGCCGGAAGCTGATGTGGCGCCCTTTGTTCCTGAAGTATTCACCGCGCTGAAGTGGCTGGGGCAAGGTGGCGCGATGGTGCGGATTTGCAGTTGGCAGCGCGTGCGTGAGGCACTGGAGCAGACAGGCATTCCTTATGCGCACCCTGAGGCGTTCGGGCAGGCAGGGGCGCTGGCGCTGCTGTTTGGTATCCGCTTGCCAGAGGGCGTGCAACTGCCTCCTGAACTGCAGGAGCACTTCCAGCTGCGTCGCTCATGCTACTCGCCCGTCGACTCGTTCTGAACGATTTCGCGGGCAATCCGTCGCACTTTGCTGTAGCGCGTGCGGTAGTAGACATACGCTGTCCCCGCGAGCACAAACACCACCGTACCAATCAGCAAGGTGCGGTCAAACTGCTTGATGACGGCGTCGCCGAACCAATACACCAAATACGCCACGGCGAAAAAGCGTACCCCGCGCCCCACCACGCTCACCGCCATCATCGTGAGGGGATTGAACCGAAACACGCCGCTGGCAATCGTAAACACCTTGTAGGGGATGGGCGTGAACGCCGCGATGAAAATCGTGTAGGCGCCGTAACGGTTGTAGAGTTGTTCAACTTTGCGCACCTTATCCTCTTTGAACATCTTATGCAGCAGTGGATAGCCCCCGTAGGCACCTACCAGCCAGCCAAGGCCTGCGCCTAACACGCTACCGACTGTGCAGATGGTAGCAACCCAGAACGGTGAGGGTGCGTTTGGGGCAAGCAGCAGGGCGATAATCAGCACATCGGGCGGCACGGGGAAAAACGACGACTCCACGAAGGCGACACCGAACAGCCCCGTCAGCCCATACTGCTCCACCAAGCGTAGGGTCCACTCTTTGAGCGCGTGCATGGGCGCGGGTAGTATACCGCACTTGGGTTATGGCGCGAGCCGTTCGCGTTTCCAGCGACCGTCGGGCTGGCGCGTGTAGCGCAGGCGGTCGTGCAGGCGGTTGCGCCGCCCTTGCCAGAACTCAAAAGTGTCGGGCACCACGCGGTAGCCTGTCCAGTAGGGCGGGCGGGGCACCTCACGCCCTTCAAACTCGCACTCTACGGCAGCCGCGCGCGCTTCCAGCCATTCGCGGCTGGGCACTGGTTCGCTTTGTGGCGAGACCCATGCTGCCAGCTGGTGTCCGCGGGGGCGTGAAGCGAAGTAGGCATCCGCTTCAGCAGCCTCTACTGGCTCCACGCGCCCCCGAATGCGCACCTGGCGCTCCAGCGCGCCCCACCAGAACACCAACGTCGCATAGGGATGATTCGCTAACTGCTTGCCTTTGGCACTTTGGCTGTTTGTGTAGAACACCAATCCGCGCTCGTCGAAGCCGCGTAGCAACACAAAGCGTGCGTCGGGGTTGCCCGCCTCATCCACTGTGGCGAGGCACATGGAGTTTGGCTCGACGATGTCGGCGTTTATGGCATCATGCAGCCACTGGCGCAACAACGCGAACGGATCCTCGCCCGCAGCTGCCTCCGTAAGCTCGCCCAACTCGTAGCTCTTGCGGATGTGTTCTACCATACCTGAGAAATTGTACCTAACTCACATGCTCAGCGAGTGTTTGGGAAACCAGGGCGCGAGGGCACGGCAGGGCAAAACCTCGCGTTCGTAGATAAACGGCTGAAACTGTTCTTTTGCAAGCCAAACCCACCTGCACAAGCTGAGCTGACGCGGGTCGGCTTCGTGTATGCATAAGTTTGCCCTGCTGTGTGCCGCACTCCGACGTCACGAGCGGTTTCTGAGGTTCCGCACCTGTGGCTCGGAATAACAGGCTTACTGCCACGAAAACGACCCTGTTGCCCCGAGCGGAGCGAGGGGGCTTAGCCGTGCCCAGCCCGGGATTCCTTGCCTTCGTCTCGGAACGACGGGTCGGTTTTCTGAGATTCGTCGCCTGCGGCGCAGAAGGACAGTGGAGATTCCTCGCCCCTCGGCAGCCTCTTTGAGCCCAAGGCAGCGTTCGTCTAGCTGCCTTGGCGCCCTAATGGCTCAAAGGTTCAGATTAGCCAGATACTCCTCCAGCTCGCGTTGGGCGCGGGCTTTTTGGGCGTTCAGCCGCTGGATTTCGGCGCGCGCTTGCTCGATCTCGCGCTCTTGCTGTGCCAGCTTCTGGAGGTATTGCCGATACAGCTCGGAAGTGCGGTCAATGGCTTTCATGTTTTCGCGTATACGTGCTTGGTCGTCGGTGATGGCTTTGAGTTTCGCTTCCTGAGCGCGGATGGCGCTGTCGAGGTTGTCGATTGCGCGGCGGCGGTTGAGAATTTCGGTAATCGCCCGCCGGATGGGTTCACTCACGCGCGTGTCGTTTGTGAACACCTGCAGGATGTTGAGGTCAGCAGTGAGCAAGGCGTATGTGCGCTGTAGGGTGCGCTGTTCCACCACTGTCAGCGTTTGGTTTTGTTGAGGGGGCAGTACAAGGCGAAATCGGTAGTAGGTGGCGGTGCGCTCAGCGGGTTGTGGTTCTACCAGTTGCCACGCCGCATCCAGTGGCTGTTCTATGAGCAAGGTGCGCGGCTTGGAATCGCGGTTCTGGATGCGGTACTCGCTTTCGCGGCGCAGGCGCGTCTCTTGTTCCAGCACGCCGCGCACTATCTTTAGTGACACCTGCTGGGTGGTCTCGCGCTGCCGATCCACGGCTACCTCCACGCCCAAGTCGAGTGCGAAGGTAAGCACTTGCTCTGCTTTGGGTTCTAAAGTGCGCAGCTGTGCATCACCTCCGTATGAGCCGTCTAAGTAGACTGTGACGGGGCCTTCCATCAGCGTCAGCTCGGTGGTGTTGGTGAGCTTGATGCCGAAGAAGGGGTGCATTGGGTGATTGGCGGGGTTGTATAGCGACACGGTTTCGGCTTGTATGGGGCGGCTGAGTACGGGCAACATCGCTGATTGCTGGCGCAGGATGGTTACAGGCTGCTCGATTCGGTAGTCAAACAGTGCGCCACGCTCTTGTCCGCGTGCCATTTCCAGAATGCTTTCGCGCAGGGCTGTCTCTGCTTCGCCCAAGCCGCGCATCATACGCCGAGTGAGAGCGCGACCGTCCGTTACTGCCGCGGGTGCCTCTGGCTCTGGGGGTGCCTCGAACGGTGTGTCAGCAGCTGGTGCTTTCATCGCCAGCTCAGGGGTTTCAGGGGCGAGAGGGGCTTCCGCCTGCAGTGGCATGCGCGGGCGTTGCACATAAATTGGCTCGTAGAGATTGAGCACATAGCTCACGGGTCGCCCCGACACGAGTTCCACGCGCACATCACGCCAATCCTCGTCGGTGGTGTTTTCCACGATTGCCCAGCCTTGCAGTAGCGGCTCGCCCGCGCCAATCACCAAGCGATAGGTCATTTTCCATAAAGGCATTTCGGTAAGGTAGCCGATCAGCACGCGACGCGTGCCTTGCCCGCGCAGGCGCAGCTCCACCGCTTTGCGTGTGTTATCCAGTCCTGTGCCCAACGCTGCCAGCGCCTCTTGCAACTCTTTTTGGAGGCGTTCGTCGCGCAGGCGCAGGTGGCGCACCTCGTCAAGCGGTACCGAGCGCAGGCCCTCGCGCGTCATTAGGTTTACAAAGGCTTGCTCCACGACTGCTTCGCCCGCAGGCACCTTGCGCGTTTCTATGCTCAACACAGTGCCTTGCACTGTCTCACGAGCCGTTCGCACCTCAATTGGTGCGCCACGCAGGCGCACGAGCAGGGTTTCCATGCTTGGGTTGTCGGCGATGTTGAGAGCGAACGCGCTCAGAGTGCGGCTGAGCGGATCGCGCGGGGTGTACTGCACCGGCAAAATTTGCCCGCCATCGAAGTCAACCAGCACCAGCGACTTGAGCAGATCGTTCATTTGCGCCTCGCGCATAGATAGGATGAGTGTTGCCTCGCCGTTCACCTGCCCGAACCGCTCAATGTAGCCCACGCCACTGCGGAAAAGCACCACACGGGTAATCGGCAGGGGAGGCTGAGGGGTGGCGATGTTGAATAGCGCGCCCAGCACCAAGCCAAGCCATCCTTTGTACAGTCTCATCGTGGCCTCCTCATCGTTAGACGACTCGGAATGATGGATAGTGTTTTACCTCTCGTGACGGAGGTGGCGCCAACGCCCCGAGTCGGAGCCAACTGGTTGGCAGAGTGTAGGTGCGCTGACTTTTACAAACGCACGAGGGGCAGGTTTGGCACCTGCCCCTGTGCTCACTGCGGCGGTGAGGCGCGTCAGATAACCGTTCTGCGCAGGTCGTCGGTGGTGCCAGGGCGGATGGGCTTTACGCTCGCCACATTCTCTGGCTCGTAGTCAATAAGTTTGAGCCAGTCTTCCATCACATCCGATTTGGGGAAGATTTCGTTTTCGCGGTATTCCATTTCAATCGCGCGCTTGAGGTCGTCAGGGCGGATGCCGTGCTCCTTGTGGGGTTCCTCAATAGCGCGGCGGATGGCGAACTCTTTCGCGCGATCTACCACCGACTTGATGAGCGCGCCGCTGACCAAATCGCGCCAGTAGAGGGTTTCCACGCCGCCATTACGCAGGTACACCTGCAGGAACTCAGTATCGGGCGCTTTGCGCCACAGGTACTGCACGGCTTGCTCGATAAGGCACTCGCGTGCCTCTGCGGGCGAGTCGTACTCGCGCACGAAGTCTGGATCGAGCGGTAGCGTGGGCGTGATGTAGATAGCAAAGATTTCGCGCGTGGCGTCGCGGTCGGGGCGGCGCACCTTCACCTTGCGGTCAATGCGTCCGGGGCGCAAAATCGCTGGGTCGATGTAGTCGGGGCGGTTGGAGGTCAGCATCACCACCACATTCTCAAGGCTCACCAAGCCGTCCATCTCGGCGCAGAACTGCGGCACGACCGTGTTGGAGATGTTGAGCCATTTGCCCGAACTGCGCGTGCGCAAGATTGACTCCGCCTCGTCGATGAAGATGAACACAAGGTAGCCCTCGCGCGCCTTCTCGCGGGCAATAGCGAAAATCTCGCGCACCATGCGCTCTGTCTCGCCCAGCCACATGTTGAGAATCTTGGGACCGCTGATATACATAAAGTACTCTTTTACGGGCTTGCCCAGCCGCTCGGAGTATTGGCGCGTGAGGTTGTAGGCGGTTGCTTTGCCAATTAGCGTCTTGCCGCAGCCGGGCGGACCGTACAGCAGGATGCCCTTGAGCGGTTGCTTCTCGAACTTCTGGTAGATTTCGGGATGCAGCAACGGTAGCTCGATGGTCTCGCGGATGAGCCGGATGGCTTCTTCTTGACCACCGATTTGGCTCCATTCGATGGGTGGCACTTCTTCGAAGTAGTAGTCGCGCACCTCCTGATGCGGAATGTGCTCGATGGCGACTTTGTAGTTGGGTTCGAGGCGCACTTCGTCGCCGGGCTTGATAGGTGCGTCCATCAGGTCGGTGGCGCGGAACACCACGCGCGAGGTCATCCCTTGCGGGTCGGAGCCAACGCGCAGGCGACCACCCTCCAGTACCTCTTGCACCTTCACCACAGGTCCTGCAGGGTGGTAGCCCAAGTCGCCGATGACCGCAAAGGCTTCGTTGACCTTCACGCGCGTGCCCACTTTGAAGTTGGGGTTCTCCAGCTTAGGGTCGATGTTGGCGTAATACTCGCTATCGCCAACAGCAATCAACGCCACGCCTTCGTCGGGCTTGTCTAAAAAGACACCGATGCGGTTGGCAGGGCTGGTCAGTTTTTGATACGCCTCTTCGTATTCCTGAATCACCTGCATTGCCTCTTGCATCTGCCTTTCGTCAACTTCGAGTTGGTGTTGCAGCAAGCGCAAGAGCTGACGCAGGCGCAGGTCGTCGCGAGGCGCGATACGCATAATCTCTTCTAGAATTGCCAGAGCGCGGATTTGGGTCTCGGGCAATTCGAACTCGTCGTCATAACGGCGTGCCATGCGGAAAAGACCTCCTCACCTATACTACGGCAATTCTACCTCAAAGGTTGCAAGGTTGGCAACTTGTTCGGGCGTCATAGCGACGCGTCCGTCGGGCGTGAACTGGACGCCTTCGCGCAGGAGCAGGGTGCGCTGCAGCTGAGCAAGCATTGGGTCGCGCCGAAGGGTGCGCAAGCGGCCGTCGCTGCCCACCACACGCCACCAGGGCAGTTCGCTCGCGAGGGCACGCGCCATCAGCTGCCCCACATGGCGTGGGGTAAGCGGCGGACAAAGGGCAGCCAGCTGCCCGTAGCTGACCACCTTGCCCGGAGGAATGCGGCGCACCAGGGCATACACACGCCCCGCTTGCTCGGCAACTGCCACCTGAAAGTTGTACCCCACAACAACGGGCAAAATCGAGGTACAATTTGGTGCTATGAGTCATTTGTGGGGGACGGTAGAAGCCGCGTTTGCGCGCCTAGAAGCGCAACCTGGGTTTGAAATGCGCCCTGTGCAACGCGACATGGCACGCTTTGTGTGCGAGCGGTTAGAGAGTCAAACTTCCGCGCTGGTGGAAGCCCCAACGGGTGTTGGCAAAAGCCTTGCGGTGCTGCTGCCCACCATCGCCCTTGTGCTCAGCGAAAAAAAGCGCGTCGTGATTAGCACCTACACCAATGTGCTGGCGGAGCAATATTGGCGCAAAGATTTGCCCTTCGCGCTGAGCCTATTTCCGGAGGCGCCATCGGTGGCGCTGGCGATGGGGCGCAGCCGCTACGCATGCTTGGATGCGATTCGGGGCAAGGCACTTCAACAGGTACGCCCTGAACTCGTACGCTATCTGCGCGAGTGGAGCGCAGTTGCCCAAGAGGGCGTGGAAGCGGAGCTGGACGAGTTCTTACGACGCAAGGGCGTGCCGCTCCGCTTCAAACAGGGCGTGTGGGAGCAAATCGCCGCGCCCCCTGCCTGCCGCGCGCGAGTGTGCCCATACTACCAATCGTGCTTCTACTACGCCGCCCGGCGACGCGCTGCACAAGCCAGTATCGTTATCACCAACCACGCCTTCGTGCTTACCGACGCTATCGTGCGTCAAGCCACCGACGACAAACTGTCGTTGCTGGACGATTACGACTACCTTATCGTGGACGAGGCACACGACCTGCTGGACGCTGCTGGTAGCGCGTTGGAGTTTGACTTAGACAAGGAGTTTATTGACTCACTGATTGCCTACGCTGCGACGCTCGGCAATCAAATCGGCGCCGCGTTGGATTCGGAAAAACCGCCGCTTGGGTTTATCTTGTCGGTACAAAAGCTGGTGGAGCAGTTCGGGCAGCGATGTCGCGAAGCGTGGGAGCAGACACAGATGCCCGACTTGCCGAGCCACGGGACTGCCACGCGCGTTACGCCCGCAGAACTGGCAGAGATGCCCGCTTTGCGCCGCGCATATCGCCCCGAACTCCACGCCCTCGTGGAGCACTTGGCGCAGACGCTTCGTGCGGAAATCCGCACGCTTTACCAAGAGCTGAGCCAAACCGTGCAAACCATGCGCGGCCAACTCACAGACGCCGAACGCCACGCAGTGGCAGAGGTGTTGCTGCAGTTTAGTCCGGGCTTTGCGCAAATACATGCCAGCCTTGGTCGCTTGGCGGAGCCGCCTGAGGGCGTTTGTTGGGTAGAACCTGCGTCGGAGGGGTGGCGGGCATGCTTTGAGCCGCTTCAGGTTGCAGCATGGCTCAACCAGCACTTGTGGCAAAAACGCCCCAGCCTGCTGATGAGCGCGACCCTTACCATTGATGGGCAGTTCGACTTTTTCGTGCAGCAGTTAGGGCTGGAGACACCCTACCGGCTCCAGCTGCCCCCCGTGTTCAACTACCGTGAGCAGTGCGCGCTCTATTTACCCCCTGTGGGCGTGATACCTGAACCACCTTCCCATCCGCAAGCTCCACGCGCCAACGAGTACTATGCCGCGCTTGCCGAGCAGATCGGTGCCTTGCTGCGCCTCACGCACGGGCGCGCGCTGGTGCTGTTCGCCTCGCGCCACGAAATGCACGAAGTTGCTAAGCATCTCCCCCCGCTGCCCGACCTTCGAATCCTAATGCAGGGCGACAGCTCTAACGCCGACCTCTCCAAGCAGTTCCGCGAGGATGTACACTCAGTGCTGTTCGGACTGCGCTCGTTCTGGACGGGTTTCGACGCGCCTGGCGAAACGCTCTCGAACCTAATTCTCACGCGCATTCCGTTTGAAGTGCCCACGACACCCCTACAGCGGGCGCGGCATGCGTGGTTCGAGGCGCGCGGTGAGGACGCCTTCCGCCTCTGGACACTGCCACTTGCCAAGCTGCAGATGCGTCAGGGCTTTGGGCGACTGATTCGCCGCAGCACCGATGTGGGCATCGTGGCGATTCTGGACCCGCGCATGCGCACTCGCGCCTACGGCACCGAAATTCTGAATAACCTACCCCCAGGCATGCCGATTTTCGACTCTTTGGATGCCCTCGCGCACTGGCTTGCTCAACATATGGAACATCTCGCTCCAGCGAGTGGAGGATTGCTCTCACAATAGGGTATACTTTCTTTACTGCCGCGAGGGTGGAGGATTCCTATGGCAAGGCGAACTTCAAGTTCGCAGCGGGTTCCACGTACGCCGTTTGAACGATTGCGCACTACGGGTTCCAGCGCATACCGCCTGTATGTGCTGTTGGCATTTTACGCGCGCGCCAAAAAACCGCTGTTCGACCCCGAAGTAACCGCGCTGTTTGCTCAAGTGCTGCCTGAGGTATGCGCCAGCTATGACTATGACCTGATTGCCTACCGGCTCCGCCCGAACCAAGTGCACCTGATTGTGGGCTTCAAGCCCACCGACGCGATTACCGAGGTCGTCAGCGACATCAAACGCAGCACGGCACACCGCTTGTTTGAGGGTATTCCGCGCTTGGAAGCGGAAATCGGCAAGCGCAACTTCTGGGCGGAGGGGTATTACGCCGAAACGCTTGGTTATACGCAGATTGCCCCCACCTTACGTGCGTGGCAAAATCGCGCCAAGCACGAAGAGCCGCTGTTGCTGCAGATTGTCTATGACACGCGCGAGCCAATCCAGCCTAAGCAGATTGAGCGTGTGCTGGATGAGTTGCTACCGGGCGAGCGCGTGGTAATGCGCCTGCTGCATGGGTTGCAAGGTGAGCAGGTGCATACTTTAGAACAAGCCGCCGAGAAGCTCTCACTCAAGCCCGAAGAGGTGCACCAAATCGCCCAAGCGGCGATAGAGAAGGTGCGCACGCTGCTGCGTGAGCGCGACTTAGAGCGTTCCGAAGGGAGGCACCGATGAGCGACTGTCTGTTTTGCAAGTTCGCACGCAAAGAGATTCCAACCCAAGTGGTGTACGAGGACGACCACGCCTTTGCCTTTCGCGACATCAATCCGCAAGCGCCCACGCACATCTTGGTCATTCCGCGCGAGCATATTGATAACCTTGCGGCAATGCAGCCAGAGCATGAGGGACTAATCGGACATCTGCTGTGGGTGTGTGCCGAAATCGCCCGTCAGGAGGGCATCTCCGATGAGGGCTACCGCGTGGTGCTCAACACCAACCGCGCCGCGGGGCAGTCGGTATATCACCTCCACTTCCATGTGCTGGGCGGGCGACCCATGGGGTGGCCTCCGGGCTAATCACCGAAACACGATCAGCTGTGCCAGCGTGAAGTAGAGCAGCAGCCCCGACGCATCAACGATTGTGGTAATAAACGGCGCGGACATCACGGCAGGGTCAATATTGAGCCGTTTGGCGATTAGAGGAAGGCCCGCGCCCACTGTGGTAGCTAAGGTAATAATCCCCACTTGCGCCAGCCCCACTGTAAGCGCGATGCGTAGTTGGTCGTGCCAATCGTAGCCGATGCGGGTCCAGACTAGCGCGTTTAGCACGCCAATCGCGCCCACCAACGCGCCCAGCAGCAGCCCTGTACGGAACTCACGCAGAATAACGCGCATAATGTGCTGCCACCGCACCTCACCTAATGCAATTGCGCGGGTGATGGTGGTGGTCGTTTGCGCCCCTGCATTGCCCCCCGACCCAATCAAAAGCGGAATGAACCACGCCAGTGCGGTGACTTTCTGGATAGCCTCATCGTAAGTGCGCAGCACCGCCCCCGACAACAACTGCGCCACGAACAAAAATACCAGCCAGCGCACGCGCTTGCGCACCAAATCCCACGGGCTGAGCCGAAAGTACGGCTCTTCGGTCGCCTCTACGCCACCAAGCTTGAGCACATCTTCTGTGCTCTCGCTCACCAACACATCCACCACATCGTCCACTGTCACGATCCCCAACATGCGCCCCAAGTCGTCCACCACGGGCAGGGCAAGCAGGTCATACTTTGAAAGCAAACTTGCCACTTCCTCTTGGTCCGTTTCGGGTTTGACCACTACGAGGTCGGTTTCCATAATCTGCTCGATGCGCTTGCTGGGGTCTGCCACCACCAAGTCGCGCAGCGAGCAGATTCCCACCAGCCGCTGGCGCGTGTCTACCACGTAGAGGTAGTAGATGGTCTCAATTTCGCGTCCCACTTGGCGCAGGTAGTCGAGGGTCATTTCCACTGTCCAGTCGGGGCGTACGCGCACATATTGGCGCACCATTAGTCGCCCGGCGGTGTTTTCGGGGTATTCCAGCAGTTCGCGCACTTCGCGAGCTTCTGGGGGCGCCATCTGTTGCAACAGGGCTTCCGCTTTCGCCTTGTCTAACTCGTCCAGAATCTGCGCGGCGTCGTCGGCGGGGATGAGTTGCAGCAGGCGCGCCGCCTTCTGCAGGGGGATGTGTTCGAAAATTTCGTCCACCAGTGTCGGCTCGAGGTACTCAATCACTTCAGAAGCGAGCGTTTCGTCCATTTCCATTAGGACGCGGGCTTGCTCGCGGGGGTCATCTATCAGGCTGAGCGCCTCGGCGATGTCTTGAGGGGCGTACTCGCGTAGATGCGCCGTCAGCGTACCATCAGGCTGACGAAGCGCCGCACGCAGCTCCTCCAGCAGCGTTTCTGGGCGCGTCTCCATCGTCGTACCTCCGAGCCAAACGGGGCGCAAGCAGGGCGAGCAACTCCAGCAGTTGTGAGTCCCGCCCCCTCGCGCCTAAAATGATACCGAATAGCGGGGCGGTAGGTACAATTAAAGGCTGATGCGAGCCCTTCGTTGGCGCGTGGGCGCATTGTTAAGCGCGATTTTGTGGGCACTTGCGTCCGCGCTACAGCAGTCTACAACCGAACGAATCGAGAAACGAATTAGCCCGCACGTAGTGCTGTTCCAGGAGGTCTCTGCCAATCCGCCGCTGGCAATTCAGGGCGTGCGTATCACGCCTGCACGAGCGGTGAGCTTCCGTTCCACGCTGGGCAACGACGTGGTGGCTACCGACGGTGCGCTGCGCGGGCGCGAGCTAACCAGTCGTATGGCGTGGCGTCATCGCGCGATTGCCGCCATCAACGGCGACTTTTTTGATGGGGGCGATCCGCTGGGCTTGTGCATCGTGGCGGGCGAATTGGTCAGTGAACCGTTTCCGGGCAGACCCGCAGCGGGGTGGACGGCTGGTGGACAGGTTATAATGGGCGACCCCGCTTTCGACGCCGACATCACCCGACCTGACGGCACCAAGCACCCACTGCTAGGGCTAAATCGCGTCGCAAAAGCAGAGGGCGACTTGGTACTATTCACCTCTTTTTACGGTGCGACAGCGCAAGCAGTTGCCCAAGGGATAGTGGTAGTGTTAGAAACGCTGCCGCGCCCACTGCGGGTGGGCACTCGAGGGCAGGCACTGGTGCGCGAAGTGCGCGAGGCAAGCAGTGCATCTATTCCGCACACGGGAGGCGTGTTGATAGGCACAGGTGCAGCTTCCGAGTTTCTGCGTGCACTACAACCGGGCGACCGCATCACTATTCGCATCGATTTGCAGGGCGAGCAAGCAACGCGCTGGCGCACCGTACAGGAAGCCGTTGCAGGCGGGCCATGGCTAATCCGCAATGGTAAAATCCTCCCCCCTGAGGCGATGGGGGGCGGATTCAATCAACAGACTTTCATCGAGCGACGCCACCCGCGCACCGCCGTGGGCATCACCGCCAAAGGCGAGGTGATTTGGCTGACCGTGGATGGTAGGCAGGCGCACAGTCAGGGCGTGTCGCTGCCCGAACTGGCACAAATCATGGCACGCTACGGCGCGGTGGAGGCAATCAACTTAGATGGAGGCGGCTCCACCACGCTGGTAGTGCGCAACTTGGTGGTCAACAGCCCTTCGGATGGCACCGAACGCCCCGTTTCCAACGCTTGGTTAGTGTTTGACGACGCGCAACGCCCCTCGCTGCCCCGCTATACCGACTACCGTGTTGAGCCGCCCCAAGTGACACTCAGAGTGGGTGAACAGGTGCGCTTCCGCGTCTACCGCAACAGCGAACCGATCTCCACTTGGGAAGTGGTCTGGGGTGGCAGTAACGTAGGTTTTATAGACCAGTGGGGACGATTCCGCGCGTTGCGTCCAGGACGCAGCGTCATCAGCGCGTATGTAGACGGTCAGTGGCTGTCGGTGCCTGTGGAGGTTGTAGGAGAAACGACCAATGGAGGCTCAACTCCATAGGGTTTGGAGGCGCCGGTGGGAATCGAACCCACGAATAAGGGTTTTGCAGACCCTCCCCTTGGCCACTTGGGTACGGCGCCTCGTCCGCACTAAATTATACCCCATTCGATACCTGCCAATTGCAAGGGGTGGCGAGCAACTTCTTTGGCAAGTGTCGCCTCCAACTAAAAAGGAGGGTGGCAGTGAAAGGAGAGCAAAGCCTGCCACCCCCAAGGAAGGAAGGTGAACTCGTTCCCTGAGTTAAGATTATGGCACATCGAGGTCGAAATCTTAATACCTTTTGGGCGATCTCGCCTGCAATTTCAAGGAACGGTTCACGTAACTTTCACTATAGGATACGGACCATGTGGGCAAAAAGTTTCCAAGCGGCGTTGGAAGCGATTTGGATGACGCCGCGACGCACGCTGCTAAGTGGTTTGGGGATGGCGGTGGGCGTGGCAGCGATTGTGGTGCTGATTTCGCTGGGGAAGGGCGTGCAACATGATGTGCTCAACCAAGTGGAGTCGCTGGGCGTGAACTTGATGATTGTGCTGCCGGGACGGCTCAGCCCAGAGAACCCGTTCAACCCGATGAGTTTTATCGGGCTAAGCACGCTGCGCGAAAGCGATATTGAGGCGGTGCGCCAAGTGCCCGGCGTGCGGCGCGTGGCGCCGATTATGTTTGTGGCAGGGGCAGCCCAACGCGGCGACCGCTGGGCAGACGCTGCGCTGATTTTGGGCACCACGCCCGAATGGTTCCGAATGCGCCCCCACACCTTGCGCGTAGGGCGCTTCTTCACAGACGCTGAAGCCGATGCCCCTGTGTGCGTGTTGGGACCCTACCCCGCCCAACAGCTCTTTGGTGAGGAAAACCCACTCGGAAAGCAGGTACTACTCAACGGCAAGCCTTTTACAGTGATAGGCGTTACGGCAGAAGACACCAGCAAGTCGGTGTTTGGCAGCGCAGGCTTCGAGTTCGCAATCTATGCACCTATTCGTGCCTTGCAGCAAGCGATGGGCAGTCAGCAGATCCATCGCGTGATTGCTCAAACCGCCCCCGATGTAGATCCCCAACAGCTCCAGCAGCAGATTCGGTTCGCGGTGTTGCGCAGCCATGAGGGCAGCGAGGATTTCACGGTGCTCACGCAAGAAGAGCTGCTTAGCCGCCTGTTCACGCTGATTCAGGTGGTGTCGGTCGCGCTGACGGGCATTACCTCGATTGCGCTGATTGTGGGCGGCATCGGCGTGATGAATGTGATGCTGATGAGCGTGACGGAACGCATCCGCGAGATTGGTATTCGCAAAACAGTGGGGGCGCAGCAACGCGACATTTTTTGGCAGTTTTTGTGTGAGGCGTTTTTGATTGCGCTGGTGGGCGGCCTGATGGGCGCGCTGATTGGCTGGGGGGCGTGCGTTGCAATTGACGCTGCCACCGTGCTATCGCCCCGCGTGGAGCTGAGCACAGTCGCATTGGCGTTAGCCGTGTGTGGCGCTGTGGGGCTGGTGTTTGGGGTGTTGCCGGCTTACCACGCGGCGCAACGCGACCCTGTGGAGGCGTTGCGCTACGAATAGCCCTACGCGCCCACCAGCTTCTTGAGCAGGAAGTGCCCTTCCTCTGCTAGATGGCGCGCGCCTTCGGGTGTGCGCGCCTCCGCATAAATGCGCACTACAGGCTCCGTGCCCGACGCTCGCATCAGCACCCAACTGCCATCCTCCAAAATGTGCTTGACGCCATCCAGCGTGTCGCGCTGCACCACAGGCGTGTTCAACACCGCTTGCAGCGTGAACTCTTTGAGCTGCTCGCGCAGAGCAGGCATCTGCTCGCGCTCAAAGTGCGCGTCAATGCGGTGGTAATAGTACGGTCCAGTGATAGCAAACACTTCCTCCACCAGTTCGGAGAGGCTTTTGCCCGACATCGCCATCGCTTCCAGCAGCAGCATACCCATCATAACGCCGTCGCGCTCCACCATATACTCGGTGATACCGATGCCCCCGCTTTCCTCACCGCCCATCAAGATGCCACCCACCAGCATCTTTTCCACGATGAACTTAAAGCCGATGGGCACCACGCTCAAAGGCAGATGGTAGTGTTCGCACAGGCGGTCAATCATCTGGCTCACTGAGAAGGTCTTGACCACGCCGCCTGTTTTGCCGCGTCGCTCCACCATATGGCGCAGGGCAATCGCGAAGATTCGGTGACTGTCTACGAAGTTGCCGTGTTCATCCACCGCGCCGATGCGGTCGCCGTCGCCGTCAATTGCGAGGCCGATGTGCGCCCGCAACTGGCGTACCGCGTGCAGTAGTGGCTGCAGGTTTTGCGGGATTGGTTCAGGGTTCACGCCTCCAAAGTAGGGGTTGCGCTCCTCGCGTAGGGCGTGCACCTCCAGCCCCAAGCGGGTTAAAAGCGACTTGAGGTAACCCGCCCCTGAGCCGTGCATCGCGTCGGTCACTACGCGATAGGGAGCCTCGTGCAGCTCATCCACGCGAATAAACTGGTGCACATGCTCCAAGTAGTCGGGGACGGGGTCGAGGGTGTGCGGTTCGGTGCCGTTGCTGATGGGCTGGGTATAGCGGTCATAGTCGCTAAGCAACGCACCGAGATGTCGCTCGATGCTTTGCGTGATGTCGGTGAGCGCGGCTCCGCCATAGTGTGGTTTGAACTTGATCCCGTGAAAGATGGGCGGGTTATGGCTGGCAGTGAACATCACTGCGCCCTGCATGCCGCGCCGAATCACCGCATGCGCCGCCGCAGGCGACGACACTGGGCGCGGAACAACGAACACAGGAAAGCCATAACTCAGCAGCACCTGTGCCGCCGCTTGCGCAAACACCTCCGACTGCGCGCGACAATCGTAGGCGACCAAAACACCTTCACCAGGCGGCTGTGCCTCCTTTAGATGGCGAGCAATCGCATGGGTCACCAAGCGCACATTCGCAACAGTAAAATCGTCGGCAATCACGCCGCGCCAGCCTTCTGTGCCAAACCGAATTTCGGGCGCACTCATAGCTCGAATCTTACCTCATGCAACCAAAGCAGGTTTGTGGTACTTTCAGAACCTCTGTTGCTGGAATGCCGCCTTAATGTTTGGGCGCGTGAGCACCACAAACACCGCCAGCGGATAGATGAGCCATATCACAGCGCCCACTAACTGGCTTGTCAGTTGGCGGCTGCCAACGACATTATGCAGCACGGTAAAGGTAAGTATCGTATCCAAGGCAAGCCAGAGGATAGCTACCGCTGCCCATGCAAGCATCAGCGACAACCCCGTAGGCGACATCCGCAGAAGCATCACCGAACTGATTAGCAACCAGATGCTCAGTAGGAAGGTTACGGCAATCGTAGCAAGCATATAGCGCTGATAGATTGGGTTCTGAAACACTTGCAAATCCTTGTTGCTGGCGCCTGGTTGGGCAGCCAGCGTGTCGCCCATCCCCATTAGAAAGGCAAGGCTAGCGCTGCCGAGTAGTGTACAACAAAGCCCAAGCGCACTAAACACGATTCCCAAAACGCTAATCACCGTCACTGCTGTTGGTCGCATCATTATGAGGCCTCCCTTTGTTTACGACGGTAGGAAAGTTTGCCCTAGCAGAGTAGAATTCCTGCCTAATGAATGGTTCGGGATATGTTGTGCCGCAGGTCGGGTGTTCAGTGTGCGGGGCGGCGTGCGATCCGTTGGCGGAGCGATGCCCGCGCTGCAGGCAGGATCCGTTCGCTGCGGTGGGGATGCGCTTGGGTCCGCTGAGTTGGACTCAGTTTTGGCGCGGGTTTGGCTGGCGGCTGATGCTGTTTGGTCCGTTGGTGGGGTGGTTGGCGTGGCGCAAGCAGGGAACCTTGCTGGCACCCCTTGCGTTGCCGTGGTGGGCGCAACTCGCTCTAGGTATTTTGGTGCTGATTGCATTGATTACTTTCGGGCATCAGCTATGGCTCAACTGGCAAGCTGCCCATGTGGCGTTGGTGTTGACACCTTCGGAGGCGTGGCTGTTCCAGCGGCGTGGCGGGCGAACCTATTTTGAACGCATGCCGTGGCAGGAGGCAACGCTACCCGAGTTGCCGCGCGGCTGGCATGTGTTGGAGCTGATTGGTGCGTTAGTGCATTTCATAAGCCATGCAGGATTACAGGTGTTGGCGGTATTTATACCCGACCACGCCTACGAGTTGCGATTGCGCAGTCGCTATGACGCTGGGCGCCGTTGGCGTATCGCCCTCGTGGGGGCACAACACCATCCGCGCTTCTCATTGACCTATATCGCCGCCTACGCGCTGCCGCATTGGCTCCAAAGCGGCTTGGTGCGCACAGAACCGGGCTATGAACCCAGCCCCGAACGCCGATTTCTGGCATTAGACCTCAAAACCCGAGTGCTGCGTGCGTATGCCTTTCGCGAAGTGCGCTTGGATGAAGGCAGGATACAAGTGGATTCGGACGAGGGGGCTACCCCTGCTCGAAGCGAATCCTTCAACCCCGATGGCAGCCGCGTGGAAAGCGATCACTCGCTTAGCCCCGACAGCGCACAAGTCGAACAAGCGGAGCGTGAACACCTGCGTCGGTTCGAACTGCCTGCTTTCGCCGTGCGCTACGGCAACTACTGGCTTCGCGCCGACTGGGATATTATCAAACGCATAGAGAGCCGCCGCGCCGCCAGCGAGACCGCTGCCGCACCCCTGCAATCCCCAAAACCCGCATAATCCGTAGTCTCAAATCCCCCAATTGGCACATAAAGTGCTAATCCCCTCCACACAACCTTACACAAGTGGAGGTGAGTTATGAACCGCAATATAACACTGCGTGCACTAACTGCAGTCATTGCTACGGGGCTGCTTTATAGTGCGTTTGCGAACCCAACCCTTTTCAACACCGATAGACGACTATTTTTAGGAACCGTAACGCTCAAAGTCACCCAAGTATCGCCTGGGATTACTACCCAAGTTGTCTACGGCAGTACCATGAACCTGTGGGCGGGGCAGTATGTGCTCAATCCGACCACTGCCCCCTACAATTGGGCATTTTGCGTTGATCTTGATCGCGTGATGCACCTGAATCAGACCTACACTTACGAACTCTGGCTTGCCTACGGGCAGGTTGGGGCGTTGCTAAAGCGGCGTGATTCGTTCCTTGTAGGGGCAGACCTCAACCGCAAGGGCGCGGCGCTTCAGATTGCCCTATGGGAGGTTGCCCACGACAGTACGCGGGGCAATCCGCGCAATCTCAGCAATGGCGCATTTCGTTACGCGGCAGATACGCAGGTAGTAAACTACGCCAACACCTTGCTGAGCCAAACGGTAGGTCAGGCGGATTACTATTACTTTTTGCGCAGCACCAACGGCGGGCAGAACTTGGCGATGGTGCCTGAACCTACCTCGCTGTTGGCGATGGTGGTAGGCGTGGGCGGTATAGTGATGCGTCGCCGCCTGCGCTAAGCGTATCGAGGCTGGCGTGATGCCAGCCCTTCGTTTTATCCGAACCGCCCGCGAATGTAGTCCTCGGTCTCTTGGCGTTGTGGGCGCGCGAATAGTTGTTGGGTCTCGCCCCACTCCACGACTTCCCCCTACATCAGGAAGCCCGTATACTGGCTGATACGCGCCGCCTGCTGTAGGTTGTGTGTCACCACGATAACTGTATATTGCTTGCCGAGCTCTACGATAAGTTCCTCGATTTCTTGGGTGCTGATAGGGTTCAGAGCGCTGCACGGTTCGTCCATCAGCAAGATGCGGGGCTGTACGGCAAGCATACGCGCGAGGCAGAGTCGTTGTTGCTGCCCGCCTGAGAGTGCCAGCCCGCTCTTTTTCTTGAGGTCGTCTTTCACCTCGTCCCAGAGGGCGGCTTTGCGCAGGGCATCTTCCACGATCTCCTCTAAGGCACGCCCGCGCAGCCCGTAGTGCAGGCGTGGTCCAAGGGCAACATTCTCGAAAATGCTCATCGGGAACGGGTTGGGCTTTTGGAACACCATGCCAACCTCGCGGCGCAAGCGTGTGAGGTTCACGCCCCGTGCGTAGATGTCTTTGCCGTCGATGAGCACTTTGCCTTGCGTGACGGCGTCGGGGATGCGGTCGTTCAGGCGATTGAGGGCACGCAGCAGCGTGCTCTTGCCGCATCCGCTGGGACCAATCAACGCGGTGACGGTGTTCTCGTAGAACTGCGCGTTCACCGCTTTGAGCGCAAGTTTGCCGTTATAGGCAACCGACAGGTCTACCGTTTGGATTACCGTTTTCGTGGTTGTAGGTGTCATGGCTGCAATCATAGGTATCGCCTCCGCGCGCGGGTACGGATGACAATCGCGCCCACGTTGAGCAGTAGCACCAGCACAATTAGTGTCAGGCACGCGCCCCAGATGAGATGTTCGGGCACCACACCAGGCTGGCGGTAGCCCTCCGCCAGGTAGTAGGGCAGATTGGCGACAGGTTGGCGCAGCGACTCCCAGCTAAGCGCGGGGAAAGTTGATGCGTAATAGATGCTGGCGGTGAAGAGCACGGGCATGGCTTCGCCCGCTGCACGCCCCAGCGACAGAATGACGCCTGTCATGATACCAGGCATTGCATAGGGCAGCGCCAAGCGCCACAGGGTTTGCCAGCGTGAGAGCCCCAGCGCCAGCCCGCCGTTGATGATGCCCTCAGGCACGGTTTTGAGCGCCGCTTCTGTGGTGAGCACAATCACGGGCAAGCTGAACAGGGTAAGTGTGCACCAACCAGCCAGTAGGCTCACGCCAAACTGAAACTTCAGCACGAAAATTGCCAATCCAAACAGCCCGTACACGATGGGTGGCGTGCCCGCTAAGGCTGCAACGCTGGCGTGCATAAAGCGCCTGATTCGGCTGCGGTCGCCGTATTCTGCCAAGCAGACGCCCCCGAAAATGCCCAACGGGGTTGCCAGCAGGAAGGTGCCCAGCATCAGCAGTAGTGAACCGCGTATCATCGGTCCGATGCCGCCTGCCGACATGCCTTCACGGGGGGGCGTAGTGAGGAACTCCCAGCTGATGGTAGACGCGCCCTTATAGGTAATTACCGCCAGCAGCGTGAACACCAGCAGCGTGGTCAGCAGCGCGTTTTTGCGCAGCCGCAGCGCATCGCGCCGCGCAACCAGCGCTTCCCAGTCCACGCCCGCCTCAGCGGGCTTGTGTGCCAGTTTCACTGCCATGGCTCGTGTCCACTCGGGTTGCGGAATTGTTGGCGAGGATACCGACCCTACAGCTGGAACTGAGCGCGTTTGCGATACGCAAAGCCCAGCAAATTGATGATAATCAGCCCCAGCAGGAACGGATAGCCGTAGTGGGGGCTTTCAAGCTCCACATTGCCCATCTCGATGGCGATGGTGTCGGGAATGGCGCGTGTCGGTTTGACCAGTGTGCCCAATGCCGCAGTGGGCGAGCTGAAATCGGGCATGGTGGGCGTGCCGCCGCTCAAAATCCACACAATCATGGTCTCGCCCATCACGCGCGCGACCGCCAACAGCACAGCAGCGATAAGACCGCTTTTGGCTGCGGGCAAGATTACCAGTCGGATGCGCCCGGCGTGTGTAAAGCCCAGCGCTTCCGCGCCTTCGCGTAGGCTATTAGGTACCGCCCGCAAGGCATCTTCGGAGAGCGAGATGATGGTAGGCAAGATAAACACGGTCATCATAAGGGCGGTTGCCAGCAGCCCACGCCCTGAGGACAGTTGCAGCGCTTCGCCGAACAGCTTTTGTAGCGCAGGGGTAATCATTACTACGCCGAAATAGCCCAGCACCACTGTAGGGATGGCTGCCAAGACTTCCAAGATGGGCTTGAACCACTCGCGCACGCGCGGCGAGGCTTGCTCGCTGAGGTAAACCGCCGCCGCCAACCCTAATGGCGTAGCAAATAGAATCGCTAGCGTAGTAATCAGCAGGCTCGCCAGTAGCAGAGGCAGCATGCCGAAGCGTGGGTATAGAATCGTGGGTGCCCAATCGGACATTAGAAATTGTTGCAGCGTCGCCCAAGTGGTGCTGGTGGTGGGAATGGCTTCGAGCTCGAACAGGTAGCCTTTGAGCCACTCTTCTTGGCTGTAGGCTTTCCATACGGGCAGGGTGATGCATCCTTTGGGGTGCTGGCGTAGGTCAATCTCTATCGGTTCAACATCCACGCCCTCAGGGGCACGCACGAGACGCAGCCGAAACTGGTAGGGTGCAAACTGTGGCTCGAACGAGACATCGGGTTCCCAGGCAAGTTCCATAGTTTTGCCTGTATAGGTGGGCATCGCGAACACCAGCAGCAGGAACCGTTCGCCCTGTTTGGCGCGTTCGGGAGCGCGCATGCAGTCACGGAACAGTTCGTCAGGACGCAGCTGCGTGGGGTCGCTTGTTTGAGCAGTAGCCGTGACTAGCGATTAGTAAAACACCGCAAGGATAGTCAGGAGGAGCACGCCTCCTGCTATCCATGTTGCGGTTTGAACGAGGCTATCGAACAGTCGGATACGCCACATTGTCAGTTGGGGGTGGGGCGAGGGAGGCTCGCCCCCACTTACGCGATTACTTCTTCTCCAGTGGGTAGTAGCCCACTTCGCTCACGATGGCTTGCCCTTCGGACGAAAGCACCCAGTCGATGAACTTGGCAACTTCGCCGCGGGGCTTGCCGTTGGTGTAGAAGTAGAGGAAGCGCGAAATAGGATATTTGCGGGTGCGCACATTCTCCTCGGTGGGCGCATAGGCAGGCTCGCCCCCTTTGGCGGCGATTTCGAGGATTTTGATACCGGGGCGGTTCTTGAACACCGCCATAGGCGATGCCGGCTGGGGTGCGGGCAACCTCACGCGCCTCCTCGCTGGTGGAGGGCATAAAGCGTACGCCGCGTCCCCAGTTCTGGTTCTTGAGCACCACTTGTTGGAATAAGCTGTATGTACCTGAGTTGCTATCGCGGCTAAAAACGACAATCGGCAGGTTCGGACCGCCAACTTGGCTCCAGTTCGTGATTTGCCCAATATAGATTCGGCGCAGCAGGTCCATGGTCAGCGACTCGACGGGGTTCGAGGCGTTGACCGCGATGGCAAGACCATCAAGAGCTACGGGGATTTCGTAGGGTACAACGTCGCGGCTGCGTGCCCGGTCCATTTCCGATTTGCGCATCGGTCGCGAGGAGGCACAAATATCGGTGACGCCGTTGATGAGCGCAGTGATACCGATGCTCGAACCACCTCCCGTTACGGACACGCTTACATTAGGGTTCACGCGCCCGTAGGCTTCCACCCAACGCTGATTCAGGATGAGCATCGTATCAGACCCGCGAATGGTAATGCTCTGTTGCATCCACGCGGCAGCGCCTGTTGCACCTGCCAGCACAACTGCGCTGCCAACTGCTACCAACCACAATAGGTTTCCCCGCTGCGTGGGGGCAGCTGAAAAAGCTGACCCCTTGAATTATCAGCGCCGCTTGGGGTATACTTTGATGCGCAACCGCTTGCCTGCGTTTTAACACTGCATGCAAGCGGTCAGCAGGGTGTTGTTGACTGACGCTCGGGTCAGCAGTTGCCCGTTTTTGAACCCGAATCTGCGTGGGGCGGTAGCTCAGTGGGAGAGCGCTTGCATGGCATGCAAGAGGTCGGGGGTTCAAGTCCCCTCCGCTCCACCAGTTTTCAGGAACCTCGTTAGTTCCCCAAGTCTGCAGGCGGTTTCATTTTGCCCAACAAGCCCATTAGTGCCACCACAGTAAGTAGGTAGGGCAGCATTAGTAGCAGCTCGGTCGGCAGTTGCACACCAAACAGCGGTTGCCCTTGCAGGCGCATCTGCAACGCTTCGAAAAAGCCAAACCCCAACGCCGCGCCTGCCGCCCCCAGCGGGTGCCATCTGCCGAAAATCAGCGCAGCTAACGCGATGAAACCGCGCCCCGCACTCATATTCTCGCGAAATTGCCCAGTCGCCGCCAAAGTCAAAAACGCCCCCGCCATGCTTGCCAACGCACCTGACCCCAGCACTCCTAGATAACGCAATCGCTTCACGGGCACGCCCATCAGCTGCGCCTTGATAAGGTCGTTGCCCACGGCGTTCACGCGCAGCCCCCAGCGCGTGTGCGTCAGCAACACCAGCAGCACAAAGGGCAACGCCAACGCAAACAGCGTAAGCCAAGTTTGGTCTTTGAGGAGCGCACCAAGCAGAGGTAGCCGCTCCAACCCGCCCAGCGTTAGCGGCTCGAACATCCGCACAACCGATGACTCGCCTGCCTCCTCACGCGGAACGATTAGCTGCCGAAAGAGGTAAGTGCTCAGCCCCAACGCCAACAGGTTGATGGCGACCCCACTGACGATGTGGTCAGTGCGCAGTTCTTGCGTTGCAACGGCGTGGATCAGCGCCAGCGCCAGCCCCACCACAATCGCTGCTGCTAAGCCCACCCATGGCGAGCCACTCAGCAGGGTGCCATACGCAGCGGCGAACGCGCCCATCAGAATTTTGCCTTCCAAGCCGATGTTGATGACACCCACCCGCTCACTGAGCAGCCCGGCCAGGGCTGCCAGTATCAGCGGCGCCGCTTGCCGAATCGCTGTGCCAATCAGTTGCGCATCCAACAGTTCGCCCATCGCCCGCTCCGCAGAAACTATACCTCGCGGGCGAGGCAACTTGCGCTTAGCCAATCGGCGCGCCGTTGATCATCAGATGAAATTGGCACTCCAACGCCTCTGCTGCGCGCCGACACATCACCATACGGTCTAAGAAAATCTCAAAATACTCCATCAGGCTGGCAACGCTGGTGTCTATCTCGAGGCTCAGCTCAATCAGCCGTTCTTTGGGCATTACGCGCAGGCGTGAACGCTGCGTGGCGAAGTTCACGCGGTCGTGAATATCAAACTCACCTTGATTGGGGTTTTGCACCCGCGAAAAGTGCACATCAGATTTGTCCGCTAAAATTACGGTGGAAGCGGCGTAGTTGACGGGGTGCCCTGTCGTCTCTTCGTGGTTGCCGATGGCGCTGATGATGATGGCGATTTCGTCAGCGGGCATGCCCATCTGCGTGAGGATGTGGAAGGCAATCATCGCCCCCGATTGAGCGTGATGGTCGCGGTTGATGACGTTGCCGATATCGTGTAGGTAGCCTGCAATCGCCGCCAGCTCCGCCTGACGCTCGGTGTAGCCCAGTTTGAGGCAGAGGCGTCGGGCATTGTTAGCAACCAGCCCCGCGTGGCGTAAACCGTGCTCGGTATAACCCATCGCGTACAGCACTTGGTTTGCCATCTGCAAGTAGGCACGCACGGTTGGGTTGTTGCGCACATCGTCCAGCGTGATTAGGGTCATACCACTTAGATTCTCGGCTCAGCGTGCAGTTTCCTGTAAGAGGCGTTCAGTAAGCCGAGAGTCCAGTTGCGCTTCCAGCAGCAGGGCGTAGGCGTCGGCAGTCGGGGGCAGCAGCGCGCGTAGCTTCACCGCATCTTTGGCGGTGGTCAAGATAGTTTTGCCCGCGAAAGTTTGCAGCTCGTCGCGGCTGTAGGCATGGTGGTCGGGGAAGGTGTGTATGCTCTCAATCGGGTAGCCCAGTGCTTGGGTCATCTGAATGAATCGTTCGGGGCGGGCGATAGCGCACAGCACAGTGAGCGGCGGTAACTCTGGTGTTGATACGGGCAAACGCTCGCTTGTAGTGAGGTGGAGCAGCGCGAGGGGGCGGATGCTTGCCCTGTACAAAGGGAGCTGGTGATTGGTGCGTGCCTTCCAGCTGATGGTTTGCTCTGGCGCAGCTGGCATATCTGTAGGCGCGTAGTCCACCAGCATGATGCCGTCGGCGCGCTTTAGCCCGCTGGGTGGCTCGCGCAGCGGACCTGCGGGTAGACAATAGCCGTTGCCCAGCGGCTCGCGCAGAGGCAGCAGCACCAAGTCCAGCGTGCGTGCCAGCGGCAGGTGTTGAAATCCGTCGTCCAGCACCAGCACTTCGGGCGACCAGCGTCGCAGCGCTGCTTCGGCAGTGTGCACGCGCCATTTGCCGACCGCGATGGGCACTTCGGGGAGCGCAAGGCGTAGCTCTGCCGCTTCGTCGCCGACTTCAGCGGGGTCGGGCTGCTCAAGCGGGTCTATTAGAGTGATGTCACGATAGCGGCGCCCGCCGTAGCCGTGGGTGAGCACCGCCACGTGCCTGCCCGCCTGCTGCAGCATCCGCGCGATGGCGATCGTTATGGGCGTTTTGCCTACACCACCTGCCCACAACGAACCAACCCCAATCACGGGCACGGGCATCCGACGCCGCCGCTTCAGCCCCAGCGCATAGACACCTGCATAGGTGCGCCAACCGAGTGCGTAGAGCCACGCCAACCCGCGCGCCCATCGCGGCGGCGAAACCTGCCAGAAACGCTCCCAACCAGCAGATAACTGATGGCTACCTGCTACTCGCACGATACCCTTCCCGAGTTTCCCAATACACAATGTAGCCCGCTATGCCGAACACATATACCCCATACACAAGATACACCCACCCAGGGAACCGCGCACTCAGCAGCCCACCTAATGGCGTGGCTAAGCCCAAATAATACAAAGGCAGGAACCAAGTACGCACTTGCAGGAGTAAGAGGTACACATAGGCGGTGAAGAAAGCAAATACCATGGAAGCGTGGCTTCCAAAGTAGAGCTCCAATTTGATGCGTTCGGTAGACACGGACGGCTCACGTGGGTTTGGCATTGCCATCTGTCTAATGATAGTGCTTAGTGAGAACACTTGTACCCATACCAGAAGGCTCCAAAAGTAAAAGGCTACAGACACAGCGTAACCAAGCGGTACTGGTTTACCTACCCCCCATGCGAGCGTGCCCCATAGCGTTGCAGCAGTCGCCCACAGGAGGAGCCACTTACGCATAACTACGCCCCATCCATCGCGGATATGCGTACCCACACCGTACAGCCCCAGCGCGAGGTGCGCTATCCAATAACCCATCAATCCAGACAGCAACAAACCGTTGTAGTAAATCGGTTCTGTCGAGGCGGTCGGAGTCGCTTGTGCCACCATCCCACTTGTAAGCGCAACCAATCCCAAATACAATCCACTGCCAAATATTCGTTGGAACTTGTATCCGCGCTGCGACCACCACCCCAACCACTGCGCGGTTGCAACGCACAATACTATAGCCCACCCCAATGCAGATATTATTATCACCAGCACCATTGGCGCTTGCCAGCTACCTACTTCCCAAAGGGCACTTGCCATGAGCATGGCACCGAAAGGCAAGAAGAGGCTCAGAAGATGAAGCAACGGTTGCGCAATTGGCACTGTGCCCAGTGTGTATAGAGTGAGGTAGATTACCCACAAAAGCAGTGCCCACAAAGTTGCGCTGAAAGGGGTCAGCTCGAGGGGGCGTAGCCGTTTTGGCGTATGCAGCGGCACTACGCGCCACTGTAGCCGAGCGATTAGTGCACTTACCACAGGCAACACAATCACCCCACAGGCAACATCACACAACCACTGCAGAGGCGTTATACCCACCACCGCTGCTGCCTGAGCACTGAACGGTAACATTGCTACAACAAACACCCACGCCAGAACCCATGCCGCAAGTACCTTCCCAACCACACTCCCCAGCGGATGGAGTTCGGTTAAATAAAGGTCGTCTATTGTGCCGTAGCGTGAGCGGTCGCCTACTAAGCGTGGGGTCAACCCCATCACTGCCGCACAGCCCATCAGCGCGGGGAGGGTGTACCAGCCAGACCAACTCAACTCGCGCATCACACGATTGGAAGGATTGGCTTCAGTATGCATTAGAAACGCAACTGCACTGAGTACGCCGCCTGTAAGCACAGCTGCTGCGAGCCATCGCCGCAGGGGGCGCCAGCGCCGATAACGCCGAAGTTCGAAGCGAAGTACCAGCCATGCATCGGCTATTCCCAACCTTCCACCTCCGCGTTCGAAACGCGTTCATGCTGGGGCTGGAAGCGACCTGCTTGCAGCTCTACCAAGCGGCTGAGCAGCCACGCGAGCCCAATAGTGGCACTTAGCGGAGCAATCGCCCAGAGGGGGGAGTAAGGCACTGCCAGCGACACAGTTACATACAAGGGTGGTACTAAACTCCACCACCATAGTGGCGTGGCAAGCCACTGCGAGTATGGTGGTAATGGCTGCAAGCCTCCAATCCACTCTGCGAACGCCCCAACCGACACTATTATCAACGCCATCACTAAGCGAGTCATAGGTATGACAAAACCAGCGGTTATACCGCCCTGTGCTGCCCGATACGCGATGAGCACGCTCAGCACCAGCCAGCAACAAGCAACCACCACTCCGTATAGCCAAACGGTCAGGGCGGCGGCAAACCCGATCCAAGGCGCACCATGAGCGATGATGAACACAGCGCAAAGCACAGGTAAGCCATAGATTGCCGAACTGCGCGCAAGCCGCGTCAATCCGAACACCAACGCCCCCCGTACCACATGGGCGCCTTGAAGGCGGGTAGCCCCTACATACAGCCCCGAATCTGGTTTGCACACATCCACCACACGCGCTGTTGCCTCTATCGTACTTAGCATCGGCACAAACATCGCGAGGCTACTAAGTAAAGTGCCCAACACGCCCACCCAAACTCGCGGCGGCAACGCACTGAAACGGATGGCAGCAAGGGCATAGTAAGCAAGTATCACTATCACCAAAAGCGGTATCACAGTCGCCAAGAAGAGCGTTTCGCTGGTAGCCATTGAACGCAAAGAAGGTAGGAACCATGGTTGGGTCAGCGCGCCTTTGAACTCTTGCTCGTCGCTCCATATGAAAAACCGCTTGTTTGCGAGGGGGTTGTTCGTCTCACTGGTGGCGTGGGTGTATCGCTGGGCAGGGCTGGTGCACTCCGCAGTAGGGGGTACGCCCACTTTCGCAAAGCGCGCTTCCAGCTCTGCCTTCACGAGCAACCACGCGATAGGATTTTCCTCGTAATATTCACGGTACCACGCCCGCAACCGGCGCATCTTTCATGCCTCTGGTAGGGAGCTATCAATTGGGAGCGCGCATCAGCCAAAGGTTGCGCCCGCGCTTTAGCTCGAAGGTTTGTACTGTTGTGCCTACCGTTACACGATAGGTGCCCAAAAAGCCCCGAAAACGGGCAGCCCCCGTGGCGTCGGTCGTGAGTGTTTGCGGGGGCGTCCACCACTGCTCGCGAATCAGGTGTCGTAGTCGGTCGTAAGCAGGCTTGGGGCTAAAATCGTCGCGGAGCAGTCCTGCTGGTGCGCCTTGCCATGCGTGTGCATCGGCTAAATCCCACCAAGTAATCGCCTCCACTGCTGGATGTGAAAAGAGCAGCGTGTACAACTGCTGCACATAGTTCGCTTGGCGTTGCTCGCCCTCAGGGGTGGAGCGCCACGGTCGGGGCAACTGCCAGCCGTGCTGCCCCGACAGCACGGTGACTTCGGTAAAGTGCAGCGGCTTGCCGAAGCGGGCGTAGGTTTCACACACTTCCCACACGCGCGTCAGCGTCCACTCGCCCGTGTGCATATGTGATTGGATTCCAACGGCATCCAGCGGGGCGTCATGCTCCACCAGCGCAGCAACCAACCGCTCAAACTCAGGGCTGAGATTGTAATCGTTGTACAGCAGAATCGCTCGGGGGTTGGCGGCGCGTGCCCACTGCAGCGCTTCCGCCACCGCAGGCGCAGCGCCCTCACGAGTAATCCACCGACCGATGCCGTTGTCAAATCGTTGCGCCACAGTCGCTTCGTTGACCACATCCCAGCGGTCGATTAGCCCGCGAAAGGTGCGCACAATCGCCCGCACGCGCGCCTGCAAGAGCGACTTGACCAACTCGGGTTCATTCGGCGCCCAGTGAGGGTAAACCTCATGCCAGATGAGTGGATGCCCTTTGGTAGCGATTCCGTGCTGTTGGCACCACTGGGCGATGCGTTGTTGGCGTTCGCGCCCAATCTCGCGACCTGCCTCGGGCTCGTAGGCGCCCCAATAGAAGCCGAGCGTGGCATAGTTGAACAACTCGCGGAAGCGTTGGGCGTAGCGCGCGTGCTGTTCCCCCTCTAAGTCAAATAGTGGAAAGATGTTCGCCCCGAACAAGAAGGCGTGGCGCACGAACTCCACGCGCACTGCACGGCGACGTAGGGGTTTGCCTTGCGCATTCACCAGCTGAATAGTGCCTTCGGCTTTGCGATAGCGCTCAATCCGTTCGGACGCGCCCGCCAGCAACGCCTGCGCTGCTTCAACCTGTTGCATCACAATGGATTTTCTAATCGGCGAGTGGTTTCCCTGCAACGAACATAACCGACTCACAAAGCCCTCTCAAAGACCGTGAGAAATCGTCGGCTGAAGGTGCGCTGATGTAAGTCACGCCTGCTTTCGCGTGTCAAGCATCACCCTGACGTCTTGGCGGACGAGTGCGAGCTGCGCAGGGCGGCTTCGCCTGCACAGAGACGGTTTCTGCTAACGGTCTTTGAAAGACGAGAACCACTTAACCCTGCTTGAGGTGAATAGCGGGTGGCTGGATATAGAGGGGCGTGAGGCTAAAGGGGTGCACAAACTCGCGCTGTTGGTAGCGTAGCCAGCCCACAGATGCCACGCCCTCTGGCGGGGGCGATTCGAGAAGTTGCCAAGACCGAATGTTGAAATGCGATTGTACCCATTCGCGAGCGTGGGCGACTCCGACCGCTTGGAGGTGGCTGTCCTGCGGCATGTGGGCGCGAAGCCACGCTTCCAGTTCGCCCTGCACCACAAACGCGGGTTCGCACAAAGGCGTTGGTGGGGCATTGAGCGCAGGCAGCAGCCACTGAAGGTACAGAGCGTCGCGTCGCGCGGGCAACGCCACTAGCGTGGGCACTTGGGTAGGCATCCCTGCGGCACACGCCTCAAAGGCATTCACAGCGACCAGCGGCTTGCCCAGCGCGTGCGCCCAAGTTTTGGCGATCATCGCGCCGATTTTGAGCGCGGTGAATGCACCGGGACCCACGTTTACAGCAAGCGCGTCTACTTGGGCAAGGGCGAGCGCGTGCCGCTCCAGCAACCACTCGGTTGCCCGCAGCAGATTGCCCGACAAGTTCAGCCCATGCCGCAGGCGCACACTGCCCAACAGCGCGCCCGCCCGCACCAACACCACGCCGCTTATCGTGCTAGTGGCTTCCAACGCCAGCAGAGTCGCCCCCACTGGCTCAGAGGCTAATGGTTTCACCTGGCTTGAGCGCAAGAATTTCGAGCCCTTCGATATCGCGCGTAAACTCGCGCAGCTGTTCGGGCGTGCCTGTCAGCAGCGGGAAGGTGCCCCAGTGCATCGGAATCACACGCTTGACCCCCAGCAACCGAATGGCGTGGGCTGCCTCGCGCGGTCCCATCGTGAACAAATCACCAATCGGCAACATCGCCACCTGCGGCTGATATAACTCGCCAATCAGGCGCATGTCACCAAACACGCAAGTATCACCCGCGTGATAGAGCGTCAAGCCGTTCTCCAAGCGCACCACGTAGCCCGCAGGGTCGCCCATGTAGAGCACCTGACCGCCTTCCTCGAACCCGCTGCTGTGAAACGCATTCACCATCGTAATCGTGATGCCCTCAATTGTGGTGCTGCCACCTTTGTTCATCGGCTGCACGCGCTCTACACCGTGTCGCGCCAAGTACAGATACATCTCGTAAATACAGGCAACAGTGGGCTGATAAGCTTTAGCAATCGCCACGGCGTCGGCACAGTGGTCGGCATGCCCGTGTGTGATAAGCATAATGTCCACACCAGGAAGTTGCTTGGCTTCCTCGGGGCATGCGGGATTGCCTTGGACCCAGGGGTCTATCAAGATTCGCTTGCCGTTGGGCGAGGTGATGAGAAAAGTTGCGTGTCCCAACCATTGGATATGCGTATGCATAGTGCCAACCTCCTGCCCGATAGGATACCCGCTCACAGCAGGAAGGCAGCGAGTAGCGAACTGCTGTAGCGATGCCCCCGTGCACATAAGCCTGAATCCTTTGGAGGCTCATCGGGCTGGTAGGGGTAGCGGCTCTATCTCAGTTGAGGGCACAGTCATCCCGTTTTCCTCCGCTTTCTGAACCTCACCCCACAGCCCCCTCTCCGTTTACGGAGAGGGGGAGCCGTGCGTGCGCAAAGCGGCAGTCCCCCACCTGATAAGGGTACAACGCTTTCCCTCAACCTGAGCATAGTAGCCCTGTTTTCTATGAACACCCTTCAGGTTCCCCCTACGGCGTAGGGAGAACCGAGTGAGCTTTTCGGTTCCCCTCGCGAAGCGGGGGGAACCGTACGGAGGGGGGCAGAGCGGTCGGTGGAGCAAAATCGGTCGCTGGGACAGCCGAGTTGAACCCAAGCGTTGCACCCTTATCGGGCTCATCGGGGGGTATACTCCATGCAGGAGGGCAGAAATGCGTTGGCTAACGATTGCATTGCTGGTGCTAACACTTGGTGCGGTCTGGGCAAAGGACTACGTTGATATTACCATCGGCGGCAAATTCATTATGCGTTTGCGCACGGGTGTGGGCGATCTCACACGGGAGGAACGCGCCCAAATCCTTGAGGAACGGCTGGTCAAACTGCTCGGTGAGCGGCTAACTGCAGACCAAATCACACTCAAGGAAGTACGCAAAGACCAACAGTACGAGATTCACATTCGTGGACAGCTGTTCGTTACTGTCACGCCTGCCGACGCCGAGGCTGCCAAAATGAGCGTGAAGCAATTGGCAGAGCATTGGCTCAAGCAGCTGCGCGCGAACCTGCCTCCGCTGAGTGCGCGACCGCCCGCTTAGGGCTGGTCTCCACAAATCGGGGCGTCAAACAATAATATCGGCTCAGGAGGTGGCAACGATGCACACGCTCAATGCCGAACCGCTGCGCCTTGAAGATTACGAAGTGCATCCTGAGCGGGGCTTCCTGCCTGCGGAAGACCCGCTGCCTTACTTGGAGGACCCCTACTATGCCCCGTGGGAGCAGGTTGCGGGCGAGTTGCCCAAGCTGCTGGTGGCACGCAGAGTGCGCCAAGTGATTGAGTCGCTGCCACGCCTGAGTGTAGAACGCTTGCACACTGACCGCGAGCGTCGCCGCGCGATGATGCTGCTTTCCTATCTGGGGCATGCTTACGTGTGGAACGGCGACACGCCTGCTGAGCGCATTCCTGCTAACCTCGCCATTCCGTGGTATGAAGTGAGCCAGCTGCTGGGCAGACCGCCTGTGCTCTCGTACGCCTCCTACGCGCTGGATAACTGGCGACGACTGGACCCCAACGCACCGATTGAACTGGGCAACATTGTGTTGTTGCAAAACTTTCTGGCAGGGCTGGATGAGGAATGGTTCATTCTGGTGCACGTAGACATTGAGGCAAAAGCGGCGCGTGCTCTGCGCCAAATTCCCACCGCACTGCTGGCCGCTGAACAAGGCGATGTGGCGACACTGACACACGCCCTAGAGGAAGTCGCGTCTGCACTAGAGGCGATGCACGCGGTGCTGGCGCGCATGCCCGAAGCGTGCGACCCTTACATCTACTATCACCGTGTGCGCCCCTACATCCACGGCTGGAAAAATAACCCTGCTTTGCCAAACGGTGTCGTGTACGAGGGCGTGGAGGCGTATGGCGGGCAGCCGCAACAGTTTCGGGGCGAAACGGGCGCGCAAAGTGCCATCATTCCTACGCTGGATGGTTTGCTGGGCATTCAACACGCTGACGACCCGCTCAAAACCTACTTGATGGAGATGCGCCTTTACATGCCCCCCGCCCACCGACGCTTCTTGGAAGCAGTAGAATCGCGCTCGCAGGTGCGCCCGTTCGTGGCAGTTAGCGATAACCATGCCTTGCGCGAGGCTTACAACGCCTGCGTGGAGGGCATCTGGCGGTTCCGCGCGCTGCATTTGGAGTACGCCGCGCTGTACATCTACAAGCAGCAGGCAAAAGACCCCAAGAACCCCACGCGCGTGGGCACAGGCGGCACGCCGTTTATGCGCTACCTCAAGAAACATCGTGACGAAAGCGAGGCACATAAACTTGTTTGAGCAAACAAGGTTCTTCGCCATGCGCGCAATGACGGCTCTATTGATGCGAAAGTGAGCCTGTCATTCCGAGCCAAAGGCGAGGAATCTCCGGCAAACTATATCCGAGCCCCCTCGCTGCGCTCGGGGGGACAGGTGCTTTTTCGCGACAGTGAAGCACACTGAAACCATTTCGCGGCGGCTCTGTGTGGGTAAGAATGGCTTCAGCTCTCTGTCTCAAGCAGCCCCCCAACACACGCGACAACCAGCGCAACTTAACATTCCCTTAACAACCCCGCTGGGTATCCTAAAATACGGTGGAACGAGTGATTTCGGAACAGCAACCAGAGGCGAGCAAGCAGGCGCAGCCACTCGTGCGCATGGCGACGCGCCACCTGAACCTATATTATGGCGACTTCCATGCGCTCAAGGATGTCAGCCTCAACATCTATGCCAACAGCATTACCGCGCTAATTGGTCCGTCAGGGTGTGGGAAAACCACCTTCCTGCGCTGCCTCAATCGCATGAACGACCTGATTGAGGGCGTGCGAATCACGGGTGAAATCACCTTAGACGGCAAAAACATCTACGACCCCGATGTGGATGTGGTAGACCTGCGCAAGCGGGTGGGGATGGTGTTCCAAAAGCCCAACCCGTTCCCGATGAGTATTTACGACAATGTCGCCTATGGTCCCCGCATGCACGGCATCCGCGACAAGCGCATCTTAGACGAAATCGTGGAAACCAGCCTCCGCCAAGCTGCGCTGTGGAACGAGGTCAAAGATAAACTCAAGCAGTCGGGCTTGGCGCTGTCAGGCGGGCAGCAACAACGCCTCTGCATCGCGCGCGTGCTTGCGGTCAACCCCGAAGTGATTTTGCTGGATGAGCCAACCTCCGCACTAGATCCCACGGCAACCTTCTACATCGAAGAGCTGTTGGTGGAGCTGAAAAAGGAATATACCATCGTCATCGTCACACACGGCATGCAACAAGCCGCCCGCATCTCCGATTACACGGCGTTCTTCCTGCTGGGCGAACTCCACGAGTTCGACACCACCGAGAAAATTTTCACCAACCCAAGCAAGAAGGAGACCGAAGACTACATTCGCGGGCGATTCGGATAACCTCCGAAGTGCTTTCGCGCCTTTTACTTGGTAAGGAAGGCAAGAACACCTCGCCGCGCGCGGAGTGGCGTGGTGTTCGCGAAAGGAATCGCGTGGTTCCTCAGCCGAAGGTTCCGAACGCTTATACATACTGTTCGTCTAGCACAGGCTATGGAAGGTTCGATGCGTGTGTTTGTAGGGCTGTTATTCATAGGGCTATGGACAGCGGCGTTGTGGGGACAAGCGGTTGACCCGGCGGCAATCCCCGCACGCAAGTTGCTGGCGGCGCCGCAGATTGATGGCGTGGTTGACCCGCACGAGTGGGCAGACGCCTTCGCCATTGAGGCGTTTTATGATCCCGTGCGCGGCGGGCGTGGCGAGCTGCCCACCCGCGCCTATCTGGGCTATACCAACGAAGCCATCTATGTTGCCTTCGTGTGCGATGACCCCGAACCGCAGCTGATTCAAGCGCAGCAGACCCGCCGCGATAGCAACTTAGAAAGCGACGACCGCGTTGTGTTCGCGGTAGACCCGCAGGCACGCGGGCTGAACCCCTATCAGTTCATCGTCAACCCGCGCGGCACCCAGCGGCTAGTCGTGCCTGAGGGCACCACGACCAACATCCGCTGGCAGGGCGACTGGAGCGCCGCTGCGCGCATCACCGAGACAGGCTGGAGCGCGGAAATGCGCATACCGTTTCGAATGCTGCGCCTTGCGCCCGGACGCACGCAGCTAGGCATCGCCTTGGCACGCTACATCCCGCGGCGCGCCGAAAGCTATATATTCCCCAACACAGGCAACTACTTTAGCCTGCGCTTGCAGACCCTTTGGCAAGGCATCGAGCTGCCCCGCCCCACCACCTCGTTGGTAGTCTTGCCCTACATGCTCGGCGAAACGGAGAGCAACGCGCGCACCGCGCGAGGCGGTGTTGATCTCAAACTCAACTGGGGGCAAGGGCAAACCGCGCTGCTAACGCTGAACCCCGACTTCTCCAGCATCGCAGCAGATGTTGCCAGTATCGATTTCTCGTACACCGAGCGGGCGCTGAACGAGACGCGCCCCTTCTTTTTGGAAGGCAGTGGTTTTTTCCCGTGGCGGCGCATGTTTTACTCAGTGCGCGTGCCCCAGCTCAACGCGGGGGCGAAAGCATTCGGCAGAGTGGGCGCGTGGGATTACGGCTTGATGGGGGGCGAATACGAGCAGCGCACGCAGCGTGGGCAGTTTGCCATTGGGCGCACGCGCTACCGCTTCACGCCCCAGTCGTTTCTGGGCGCGTTCTACACCTTCAACACCATCCCCGCCACCGAACGGCTCATCGGCTTCGACGGGGGAATCGGGCAGATTACAGGCTCAGGCGAGTGGCAGCTTTCCGCCACCCACGCACGGCTCTCAGCAGCCCGCGAAGGCACCTATACTGTGGTCTACCTCTATCGCCAAGCGCCGCCGGGGCAACTCGGATTCTCAGCCGACTACACGGACATCTCCCCCCATTACGCGCCCACGTTGGCTTTTGTGCCTGAGCGGGGCTGGCGCGGCTTCGAGTTGGGGCTCAGCTACGCACAACAGCCCACGAGCACACCCATTCTACGCTGGAATATAGAAGCGGAGTTCGAAACGCGGCACCGCTACGGCGGCAAGCTGCTGGACGAACGGCTCACCCTGAGCGCGGAAGTGCGACGGCGCAACCACACCTTGTTGGGAATCCAAGCACAACACCTGCGCCGACCGCCCCACGAAGATCGCACGCTGAGCCTCTCGGTCGGCTGGAACACTCATGACGCCTACCGCAACGGCGCGCTTACCTACCAGTTCGGCAGGCAAAACAGTGGCAATAGCCGCTACTGGAGCTTGGAACAGCGATGGGAGCCGATACCGCGCCTACGGCTGGGGGCACGCTTAGAACAACTGCGCATCACCTACACCCATCGCCCGCGCGATATCGCCGAGCAAGCCATTCTTACCCTCAACTACGAAATCGACCCCGAGCGCATACTGGGCGCGCGCTGGCTCTATACCCGCACCCAGTTCAGTGGGCGCCCGCGTAAAGTAGACAACCTCTACCTCACTTACGTCCAGCGACTACGCTCAGGACAAGAACTATACCTGCTATGGGGCTTGCCCAACGCCAACCGCACCCAGAACCGGTTGACCATCAAGCTCATCACTCCGTTGGAACTACAGCGGTAAAGCCCCCAAATTCTGCTCGAAGTTAGCAGGAATTACTGGTGTGTATGTCGAATGCCTCAAATGGAGAGCGCAATGCGACGCCATTTGCCAGAAGTTGCTCTGGACTGGCAAAAGTTGCAACTGCCACGTCGCGAAGCTATCGACGTGGAATTGCAGCTGATTACGCCGATGTTTGGCGGGGGGTACAAACCGCGCGAAGTAGACCCGCTGATGCCCATCCGCCCGGCAGCCATTCGTGGGCATTTGCGTTTTTGGTGGCGCGCCACCGCGGGTGCACAATACAAAAACGCCGAGCAACTGTATAACGCAGAGGCAGCTATCTGGGGCGGCGCTGCAACTCCTGAAAACAAGGCGTCTGGGAAAGTGGCAATTCAGGTGACAATTCTTGACGAAGGCAGAGCTGTGCCCTACGCTGCTGTCGCTCCACGTGCCACGCCTCGCGAAGGCCCGCTGCATGGCTTTTTCTTATTCCCGTTTCAACCCCAGCGCGACACGCCTGCTGCGGTCGGCAGAGAAGGAACTACCTTCCGCTTACGCTTGCTACTGGAAGACGGGCTGACTCCCCAGCAGAAGCTGGAGGTACGCAACGCGCTCAAGGCTTGGATTGCGTTTGGAGGGGTTGGCGCACGCACACGCCGCGGGTGTGGTGCCCTACAACCCATCGGTAGCAGCGCTTACGAATGGTTGCTACCTGCTAAGCTACAGGAGCTACGGGCGTGGCTAAATAGTCTCCTCCCAAACTCCACAGCCGAAGAGATAACCCATACACTTCCATCGCTGTGGCATGCGCGAGTCGTGCTTGTGGAACCTAAAAACGATGCGAGAGCAGTTTGGCGCGAACTAGGCAGGTTCTGGGCGCGTTTTCGCAAGGGACATTTCCCCGAGCCGTACCAGCCAATGCGGGGCGGAAAGTGGGCGGACTATCGTCGGGTGCTTTGCCGCCTGCGCCAGCAGGGCACTTCCCTGAAGTTAGCAAAACCACACATTGGCTTGCCAATTATCTACCAGAAAATCGGCCGCGCTCAACTTTGTTTTACGGGGCGAATAGAGCCAGTCAACAGTGGGCGAATGGCATCGCCTGTAATCATCAAACCCGTTGCCCTATCCGACGGACAGATTGCGGGCTTGATTGCCGTCCTGCACGCCCAAGCACCACAAGCAGTCAAAATCAACAACCAGCGCTATACGTTAGAGCCGCCGACGCCCGACGAACCTGTACTCAAAGCGCTCAGGGTGTCTACAGTGCTGGACGCGGTGGTCGAGGCAGCCCGACTACACTTCGGTGTGAACCGAGATGCAGTCATCACAATAGGGGACAACTGATGAAGTATCTGGTAGCGATTGCGCTGGGTCCTGTACAAGACTTTATCGCCGCAGCACGGCGCACAGCGGACCTTACTGCTGGCTCCGCTCTACTGAGCGAAATCGCCCAAACAGTTGCCAAACGACTGCACGAAACACATAAGGCACAACTTATCTATCCTGCAACCGCCAATCAGCCTTCCGCGCCCAACCGAATTCTGTGCGTAATAGAATCCGACACGCCCCATAAAGTCGCCAACGATGTCCACACCCATGCCGTCCAGCACCTGAAAGAGGTCTGGGCTTCTGTTTATCAGAGTCTGCCGCCCACGATATCGGCGGCTATTGACACAGAGCTGGCAAGTTACCAAGTGAGGAACTTCTTGGAGTTTTATGCGGCGTGGGTACCCCTAAACGGCGATTATGTTGTGGCGCGCCAAGCGGTCGAGCGGTTATTGGCGGCGCGTAAAGCCACCCGCGAGTTCAAACAACACCCCGTCAACCCCAATCGCCCCAAAAGCCCCCTAGACCCCGCCTATGACAGCGTATTCAAAGAGTTTGAGCAAGGCTATCGCTTACCGAGTGCAGTCGTCGGTAAGCCCCCACTCTACCTCAAACCGCGCGAAACACTGGATGCTATTGGGCTTATCAAGCGCTACTGGGGCTATCACCGAACACGCAACGGGGGCGTGCCCTCGACCACCGAGATGGGCTTCCGCGCCCTCAAAAACTACCTCTACGAGCACGCGCTCAGCGAGATGCGCGTGTTGGAAGAATGGCAACACAAACTGGGCATAGCTGAACTCAGTGCGCTGCTGCACCAAAGCCGCTGGCAAGAACTCAAGGAAGAACACCGACGCGATCCCCGCTGGCAGCAGTTTGAGCATGAGTTTTCCGAGCCGGAACGCGCAGCGTCCCATGCGCGTGGAATCCTGCGGTACGCCCGCATCCCCGACGAATATCTGTCCTACTATGCCCTGTTGCAAGCCGACGGCGACCGCATGGGGCAGTTTCTGGATACGCTGACCAGCATAGAGCAGCACCAAGCGTTCTCGCACGCGCTGGGTGCGTTTGCGCAGGATGCCAAAACCATCGTGGAGCGCTACGAAGGGCACCTTGTATACGCAGGGGGCGACGATGTGCTGGCGTTAGTGCCTGTCAATCGCGCACTTGCTTGTGCCCAGCAATTAGCGGCATGCTTTGGGCAGCGTGTGGAGGAGTTTGCTCGTGGGCAAAAGCTGGAACAAGCATGCTTACCCACGCTTTCAGTAGGCGTGGCGATTGTGCACGCGCTGGAGCATTTGCGCGACGCACTGAACATGGCCCGCGCTGCCGAGCATGCTGCTAAAGCTGCAGGGCGTAACCGCCTGGCTGTAGCCTATTCCCCACGCAGCGGCGAAGCGATTACCGTTGTCCTGCAATGGAGCGAGTGTACGCTATGGCACCAGTGGGTGAACGCCTTCAAACAAGGATTGGCAGGTGGGCTGCCTTACGAACTGCTGCTGCTTGTGCGCGAGTATGAACACCTCAGCCAGGAGCAGCAGCGCGCTATCGTCCGTGCAGAAGCCGAGCGCGTGCTACAACGCAAAGAAGGACACAAGCACGCGCCTGAATTACCCCATTGGCTGGAGCTGGCACACGACCTGCAACACCTTGCCCACTTGATGATAATTGCCCGCATGCTGGCGGTCTACCCGGAGGTGGATGTATGAAACGATGGCATACGGTACGCATCTGCCCGATTGACAGTGTGCTGTTCCGCGACGGGCGCCCATTTGGTGTGGAGCTGGGCGCGCAAGCAGCGTTCAGCTTGCCCATCCCTACCCCCGGCACTCTCGCAGGGTTCCTACGCACACTCGTCGGCAATCTCAAGGGCACCGACTGGGAGGCAGTGCGCAACGGCTACTCCGAAGAACGCGTCAAGGGACCGCTGATGCAACTGGACGAAGCGTTTGTGCTGCCCGCACCTGCTGACGCAGTGGTGTTCAAAGACGGAAAGGTCTGCCTGTTGCGCCCGTACGACCTCCCGCAAGGGCATGGCTGCAACCTCCCCTACTATGACTGCCAGCTCAAGCCGTTGATGCTCACTTGCGATGATGAGCGTGCCAAACCCGAAGGGGGCTACGATTTTTGGGACTGGCATACGCTGCAGCGATGGCTGCTGGATGAGCCAGTGGAACAGGTTCGCAAAATCTCTGCGCCGCCCGTAGAGCGACGCATGCATGTGGGCATCAACGACGTCACGCTCACCAGCGAGGAGAGTTTGCTCTACACCGTGGAGTATCGCAGCTACGAACAGTGGGATAAAGAACATCGCGCTTCGGGCAACCCGCCACAACAGTGGCGCATCGTGGCGCAAGTGGAAACCGATTTGCAATCGGTAGAAGGCATCGGGGGGCTGGGCGGCGAACGCCGATTGGCGTATGTGGAGCCTTACTCGCAGTGGCTGGAGTGCCCCGACACACTCAAGAGTGCCTTTGAGCAAGCCCACTACGTGCGTATGTATCTCGCGACGCCTGCCATTTTTACCAACGGCTGGCTGCCCGGCTGGCTTCAGAAACAGCCTCACGATGGCGCACACGCCTTGCTGGGCACCCCCCCTTGCCTAAGCGACGGCACACTCCAACTCAAACTGGTTGCAGCAGCGGTACCCCGTCGCCAAGTTATCAGCGGCTGGAGCCTGAAAAAAGAAGGTCCCAAGCCCGTTCGATGGTGCGTACCCGCAGGCGCAGTGTACTTTTTTGAAGTAGTGGAGGGCGACCCCACCCTTCTTGCCGAATGCTGCTGGCTGGAAACCGTCAGCGACGGCGCGGAACGCAACGGTAATCCCCTCAACGGCAACCGCAACCGCGAAGCAGGCTACGGACTTGCTCTTTGGGGCGTTTGGAAACCTAATGTAGGAGGTGCCTCATGAGCCAGACCACCCCTCACAAAGCAAAACTTGTCTTGCTGCACGCGCTGACGCCCGTGCATGTGGGCACAGGGCAAGCCGTGGCAAATATAGATCTGCCTATCACCCGCGAAAAAGCCACTGGCTTTCCGATTATCCCCGCCTCCGCGTTCAAAGGCGTGCTGCGCGACCACTTCAAGTTCTCAGCAAAATGGGACAACGACAAACTCACGAAAGCGTTCGGTTCCGAACCACCACAACCCAACGACACGGAACGCCAACCCGTAGGAGGCGACTGGGCGTTCACCGATCTGCGCATCCTCTGCCTGCCCGTGCGTAGCTTCTACGGAACCTTCGCCTATGTCACCTGCCCGCTGGTGCTGCGACGGTTCAAGCAGATGATGCAAGTGTTTGTGGGCAGCGAGCTATTTTCAGAGGTGCCTGCAGTTGAAGGTACCCAAGTGCTTCTTGCCAGCGACAAAACACTCAGTAGAGATAACAAAGTCTACTTCGAGGAGTTAGACCTCGAGGCGAAAGACGACGAACCAACGCGGCAAGTCGCCAACAAGCTGGCACGAAAACTGTTCGGCGAAAACAACAAGGAGGTACAAGTCCTCCTGAATCGCTTTGCGATTGTTTCCGACCAAGTGTTTGACTATTTCAGCGAGACGGCGACTGAGATTGCTGCCCGCGTGCGCCTTGACGATGCAACAAAAACCGTTGCAGGGAGCGCGCTATGGTATGAAGAGTTTGTACCGGCGGAAAGCATCTTCTACGGTTTTGTGGTGCATACCAAACAACTCCCAGAGGCTCAAGTCGCGCTGGACGAGCTCAAGGTGGACGGATACCTGCAAATTGGTGGCGAGGCCACCATCGGGCGCGGTCTGTGCAGGGTGGTGATCCAATGAAAGGTGTGCAAACCCACTCACAGCGGATGATGAAGCTCGCTTTAGAGTTGGTAAGCTCAGTGCTGGAGGTGGTGAAACAAGAGGAGTACAAACTCCACGCCGACCGCATACGCCAGATTTATGGTAGTCGGTGCCACGACTTTCCTGTGCTGGTTCGAAGTTGCGGGCTATCGCAGGCGATAGCGTTCTATGTAGATAAAGCCAATGACGAGGACAAGGCGATAGCGAAAGCCCATCAGCTCTTGCTTCAGCATATTGGAGCCATTATCGGCGTTGAGACGGATGGCAAGGGCGGGGCAAACGACCCACTCCTGCGTAGAGTTCTTGAGGAGGCAGACGCGACCGAGTATATGCTCTACACGCGGCGCATTCTCCAATCGTGGGTGTATTTCCGCCGCTTTGCGGTGTCTATTCTCAAGGTTCGCACAGCGGAGGTAGAGCGACGGTGAGTAAACATGCGCTGGCGGTAGGCGTTCCTGCGCTTCGCACGGGGCAGAAAAGCGTTGAGAGAGACAAGGCTGCCCACGCCGGGCTACTTCTACAGCGCTACCTGCACGGACACAAACTCAAGCCACTGCCTTCCGATTCTGAATCGCCCGAGGAACGTCTCCTCAACGAGGTGTGCGGACTGCGTGTGCCTGCGGCGTATCACACTGCCTTCCATCGGTGGCAGCAGTTTGCTCAATCCCAGCCCGGCGATTGTGCCCGTCTCCACTTCTACCTTACCGCTGCTGCGCCAATTGCGATTGGCTTGGGCAATGCCAGCCCATTGGAGGTGGGTATTACGCTCCATCACACCTACGGCGTGCCCGTATTGCCCGGCTCTGCGCTCAAAGGCTTGTGCCGACGCGGTGCGCTGCGCCTGAAAGCTGTAGGCACGCTGGACGAACAACATCTCCAAATCTTGTTCGGCAGTGGAGGTGATGCCAGTGCGGCCGCAGGCGCCGTGATTTTCCATGACGCATGGTACGATCCCAATTCGGTAGATGGGCAGCCATTCCACCGCGATGTGATTACCGTACATCACCCCAACTATTACCGAACGCACGGCAAAACCCCGCCCACTGACTTCGATGACCCCAACCCCGTGCCGTTTTTGGTCATCAAGCCCGGTGCACGCTTTTTGTTTGTGTTGGACGCCGCCCATGAAAGCTGGGCACAGCTGGCGAAAAAAATCCTCGTAGAGAGCTTAGTGCATCTGGGTGTTGGGGCGAAGACGAACGCAGGATACGGATATTTCAGAGAAGGGAAGTAGTCCATTCACTGCTGGGGTGTTTGCTAAATGCTTGTGAAGACGGGGCGCGGAACTCCGCGCCCCACTGCTGTTTTGTTGGCGAAAGTGCCCGCCCGCCTACTTCGCACGGCGACGCAGCCCCAGTAACCCTGCTAGTCCTGCACTCAACGCCAACACGCTCGCTGGCTCAGGCACAAACAAGGTCATCGCGAGGTTGTCCTGCAATCGTGGATCTCCGAAGGTACGCGCTTCGTTAATCTCTATAATCCCGTTAGCGTTCACGTCGCGGTAGAAGGCATCCGAGAGTAAGCCTTCGGTGCCAGGATTGGGTAGGCGGTTCACAATCCCTACTGTGGCGGTGTTGTCCGCCTGCCCATTGTAGCGCAGCTTGATAACTACGCCTTTGTTCGGGTTGGTGTCGAGAATAATCGGCGTGCTGGGCAAGATTGTGACGATGATTCCGGTCGCTCCTTGGGTAGTGATACCCGCAAGGCGACCGCTGAGAGAACCTGCGAAGTTACTAAAGGCAGGCTCTGTGCCAACACCACTCGCTGTCCAACTGTTGTAAAACTCGACGGTGATATCCACGAAGGCGTTCTGCACGGCGGCTGCGATTACCAACACAAAGTCAAAGCGGGTCAGCTGGACAGGGCTGCTTAGCGAGACACCGATGCCATCGCCCATGGTGTAGCGTGGGAGAGCGCCAGTGAACGTTACCCCGTCCAGCTGCGTCGCGGGGGGACCGCCTGCGGCGTAGATGGTATCGTAAATCCGTATCTGCGCAGGCGCGCTGACCACCAGTGCGCTAACTAACGCCAAAAGAGCAAAGTGCCGTTTCATCGTGCACCTCCGTTCATAATGCAGTTGCGACGAGGAGCTGAGACTCGCCCGCTAGTTGTTAGGGCTCAAAAAAATCGCTCAAAGCGGACAGCTCCTTTCGAAACTGCTCTGTTATAGCCCAGTTGTAATCGGCAAAGAGGCTGGAAGAACCACCAGATTTCGGGGCAACTGTTGATTGATAGAGGAGCCAATTTGAACGGGTGGGATTTATCGCTCTGCTTGGAACGACACAGTTATCTGCGCCAAGATGTGCTTGTTGTTCTAAGCTGCGGGCGGGGAATCTAAGAAAACGCCGTTCCGTCATTCCGAGCCGCAGGCGAAGAGTATGCTGAGATTCCTCGCTTTGCTCGGAATGACAGCGTTGTTAGCGCACCGACTCACCCGTCATTCCGAGCCGAAGGCGAGGAATCCCAGCAGACCGACTTTGTCATTCCCCGAGCCGCAGGCGAGGAATCTCAGAGACTGCACGGGAAAAATGTAGCGCGGGCACACCACAAGGCAACTTCTTGGATGGACGGCTCAAACTGTTCCCTTCTAAGCAACTTAGTGGCTGTTCGTAGCAGGAATTGGCGCGTGTGCGAGGTATTATAAAGCCCCGCAACCGTTGCAGGCTGGGGCGCAAAAACAGGGAGGTTAAACCGATGCGCTATCAACTAAAGGATATGCCTTTGTCAACCGCGCTACTGGTGTTGGTGACGCTGTTTGTGTTAGCGGGCAGTGTGCACCATGTGGCGTACACCTTTAGCACTTTGGAAGGCGGGAACCTGGTTTGGGGCTATGTGCAGGCGTTAGGAATCGATTTGGGCATTCTGGGCTTAGCATACGGTATTCAGTTGCGCAAGCGGCAAGGGCGTTCCACACTGCCGCTGTGGAGTGTACTGATTTTGGTGACCTTTATCAGCGCATATGCGAACTACCTCTACGGCATTATGCACCAGCAGCCATTGGAAACTGCCAGCGCGTTTGATCAGATGGTGGTGTTCCTGCGCCCGTTTCTGTTGTCGGTGACCCTGCCGATTATCATGTTTGCACTGATTGAAATTATCGGAGAAGATCGCAACTACGCGCTGAAGGTACAGGCACAGCAAGAACAGCCCGCATCGCAGACGACGGAACCTGCTGAGTTGCTCACGCCTGCTGAGGCAGAGCCTGTGTATGCTGTAGCGCGCATACCCGAGCGAATGCCCAACGGCGCCTCCAAAGAAACGGTGATGGAACAGATTCTGTGGTTGCTGTATGAGAATCCTTCGCTTTCGCGGGCAAAGCTGGCTGAAAAACTGGGCTGCTCGCGCCAGACAGTTTATAACTATTTGCAGGAGTTGGAAGCGCGAGGCTACATCCGCCGCACAGGTAACGGCTATGAAACAGTGGTGACGCCTCTTCCACGCAACGGCATGCGGAACGGCACGCGTAATTATGCCAGTTTTCGTGATGCACGCGATTCGACTTGACAGCGTATGTAAGTCAACAGGTATAATCCTCGCAGCACCAAAGGAGGTCTACGCTGATGGATTATAAGTTGACGGAGCGCGAGCAGACAGTACTGCGCCTGTTTGCGCAGGGTTACGAAGCAGATGCGATTGCTGAGCAACTGGGCATCACCACCGAGCAGGTCGAGCAAGCCTCGTTGAATGTGCTCTACAAGCTCTTTGGCAGCTCGCTAAATCACACTTTGAACGAGACCTCCTCTGCTGAAGAGCGCGAACTGGTCGCCGTCTGGTAGTAAGGAAAATACCTGTACCCTGTGTGCCGGCGACGCCCCAAGCGGGGCGTCGCTTTTTACTTGAAGTACACAATCTGGCGGCGTGCCATTTCGTTGGTGGGGTCGCGCCGGAGTACCTCCTCGAACTCGCGCTTCGCCTCTGGCTCGTAGCCCAGCATCGAGTAAGTCAACGCCAGGTCTAAGCGGGGTTGAATCGCGTCAGGGTTGAGTCGAACCGAAGTCTCCAGCTCTTGAATCGATTCATCGAAGTAGCCCGTGAAGCAATACACCAGGCCCAGCAGGTGATGTGCTTCTGCCGAGTTTGGGTTCAGGCGCAGAATCTCTTTCAAGAGCCGCTCTGCTTCCTCGTAGCGCCCCTCGTTCTTGAGCGCGGTTGCCTGTTGTAGCATCTGTTTTGGGTCGCCCATCTCTCGTGCCTTACCTCCTATGATCTATGAGCATTATAAAGGCTCCTTTGTCGCACGAGCGGCGTGAAACTATTGGCGTATTATACCCCAACAGTGCGTTTGTACGAGTATTCGTTGTTGACCCGGGAATTCCTGCCGATTCGGGCAGCGAATTCGGGAGAATCCATATGTTGCCATACGGAACGAGTCTAGTCACGGCGTTTGGGCAGGTCTGGTTTCTCAAAATGGGCGCGGTTGCCCGCACCAAACACCTGCTCGCGGAACGCTTCCAGTAGTTGCTCTGCTTCCGAGCGGAAGCGGAACGACCCTGTTACATCGCCTTGCCACACATCCTCGATTACCCAGTCGGGCACCGGCATATACACGATTGGCTCGGGTGCGGCGATGCGCACACTCAACACGGCTGGTCCCAAGCTGGGATCTTGAAAGATGAACTCCAGCGTAATGGCGTCGGGGGCGTAGCGGGTGGTGCCCACTTGTACTTGGGCACGGCGCAAGCATTCTTTGAGTACAGTTGTATCGTACTCGCCCACTGGGGGCGGATTGCCCGCCTTGAGCGCGCTAAACACCTGCTCCATCTGCTGCTTGACGAACTCGCGTAAAGTCATGGGAGCCTCCGATAGCGTAAAAACAGCTCGCTGTCGTTGAGGTAGGCGGAGATAAGTTCGTAGCGGGGCACAAGTTCGCGCGGTAAGCCTGCGCCGTCAACCATTGTGGGCAGGTGCGCCCCGCCCTTGACCCGAGGCGCCAGAGTGAGGAAGATCTCATCCACCAGCCCCGCCGCGAAAAAGTAGAAGTTCAAACTACCCCCGCCCTCCACCAGCAGGTAGCGCACTTCGTAATGTGTATGCAAGATGCGTACAACCTCGGGGATTTCCACATGCGTTTCGCCCACCAAGTGCACGGTCGCCACGCGCTCGAGGGCATAGCGGCGGTCGGCGGGTAGATGGGCAGGCGCAAACACCAGGGCGCGCCCTGACGAAGCCTTGCGGAAAAAGTCGTGGTCTAAGGGCAAATCGCCGCTGGTGGTCACAACGGCGCGGTAAAGGCGTGGTGGGTAGTTCATGTGTTTATCGGCTCGCAAGGTGCTGCTGCCAATCACGACGGCGTCAGCGCGCGCCTCCAACCGATGCATCAGCAACCGATCCACTGGGCTGCCCAGCCCCGCCGCGCTGCTGCCCGGCTCGCCTAAAATCAGCTTGCCATCCAGCGTGGTGACAGTGTTAGTGAAAATGTAGGGGCGGTCGGGCGGCGGTTCGGGGAACACCACCTCCTCGTACAGCTGTTCTGGCTCACCTTGCCAACCCGAACGGTCAACTAAGCGAATCATGCCAATCTAAGGATACCTGTTGTCAGACAGGGTTGTACTCGGTACAATAATAGTGCGTGAGGTTGGGAATGCGCAAAGGCGCGTGCGGCTGGACGCGCCGCCACCTGTGGCGCTATGTGGAAGGCAGCCTGCCCAGCGCGCTGCGGGCGCGTGTGGAGCAGCATCTGGCGGTGTGCGTGCCCTGCCGCGCGGCATGGGTGCAAGCACAAGAGGTGTTGGAAGCCCTTCAGGCAGGCAAGCCGCTGACGGCAGAGCAGCAGCGGATACTACAACGAGCGCGGGCACGCACCCCACTGAGCAAGGTGGCGATTGCGCTGATTGTGGTGTTGCTTGTTGGTGCGGGCGTGGTGTGGTGGCGCATGCAGGGCGAGTCGCTCTGGGCGTTGTGGGGCACAGGTGTGCCGCGCCCACAACCGACCGCTGCCTCCGCTCCTGCCGCACAACCAACCCCTTCGGCTCCCTCCGAGCCGATAGTGGGGATACTCACAACCTCAGAACCTTCAGCCGTGCCCGAACCCGAACCGAAGCCTCCTGCAGTTGCGCCAAAGGCAATTGCGGAGCCTCGCCCACCTAAACCCCCCAGCGGCGCTCCTCAACGACGCGCTCGCCACGATCAACCCCGACCGAGTCAACCACGCTCAGCAACCCGACCTACCCCAACACTGCCTGCAGAGGGCACTGTAGAAGTGTATGACGAATCGGGTGCGCTCATCAAGCGCGAACAACTGCCACGCCGACCATGAGAAGCCAAACACAAGAGGTACGGATTACCTTAGAGGCACGCGGAAAAGACGCGCGCGAAGTGTTTGCGGAGCTGTTCACGCAGGTGCAGCTGAACTTTGTGCTGCAGGTAGACCTACAGCGCACGGTTTACCTCACCTTGCGCGACACACCCTTCACGCAGGCGTTGCAGCTGCTATGCGAGGCAACCAACACGCGCTACAGCGTGCGCAACGGTGTGTATTACATCGAACCGATTCGGCGCGAAGCACCGCCTGTGCAGGTGCGCGAAACGCGCCCACGCACCGTGCGCTTAGTGGGCACGGGAATACCGCTCCGAGCGGTGGTCGAGGAGATTACTAAGCAGACAGGCATCAAGGTGGAGGTAGCCCCTGATGTGCCTAACTTGCGTTTCAACCTGAATCTGCCCAGCGTGGAGGTGGAAGCGGCGCTGGATGCGCTGTGTACAGGCACGGGGCTGCGTTGGCAGAAGGTGGGGGAGGGGTATCGTATTGAGCGTGTGGGCGCACCTGAAGCGCGTCCTGCGCCGACACCTGCCCAATCGGCACCAGCGAACCCACGCAGCCCTGCCGTTAGTCCACGCACCGCGCCCAGCCGCGCCGTCGCCCCTGACCAGTCGTTGCGCTGTCCGAAGTGCCGCTACGTGCTGCAACTCGAATGGCGCTACTGCCCAATGTGTGGAGCCTATGTGAAGCATCTCACTGATAGAGCCAAACGCGAGCAGGAGCAGAAGCCACGATGAGCCGCACATGTTTCCTCCACCCGCACACCCCCGCCGTTGCCGAATGCACGGCGTGTCGCCAACCGGTGTGCGAGGTGTGTCTAACGCCCATCAACAACAAGCCCTATTGTGAGCATTGCGCCGTGAACTTGCACCAACAAAGCCCGTTTTGGGCGGGCGTCTTCAGTGCATTGGTGCCGGGCTTGGGGCAGGTGTACAACGGCGATTGGTTCAAGGGGGTAGTGATCTTCCTCACAGGCTGGCTGGTACTGCCGTGGCTCTATGGAATTGTTGATGCGGTGCTTGTGGCGCAAGCAATCGCCGACGGCGAACGTGAGTCGAGCACCATTCCGCCGGGCTACATTGTGGCGGTGCTGAAAGTGGGTGTGCCTGTGCTCAGTTGCGCGTATGCAGGGTTGGCATGGGCAGCGGTGAGCGCGTTATTGTTTACCCTGCAGCACTACGTGGCGCCGTAAGCAGATTGCCGGTTCAAGATGTCTATCGGACACTCGGTGGTGCTCACTGTGCGGCGCGCCGACCGGCTATCATATACGCCCTTTGAGTGAGCAAAAGGTAGTACACCACAACCGATTACCCCTTGCAGGGCAGGGGAGCAGCCCACCGCCCTGCGTTGCTACAACGCACCTTATTGACCGCCTTTACCGCCGACAGGCGCGTAGCTTTCAGCTTCCTCCGTCGTGTGGTAGCCCAGCTCGTGTTCAATGATTTCCGCCATCGAGCCACGCTTACTCCAGTAGATGGAGAACAGCAACGCGCCCACCGCCAGCGCCGTGACGCCGATTCGCACCGCATCGGGCAACGGCTGAATCACAATCGGCGCGATTAGGATCGCGACAAGGTTCATCACTTTGATTAGCGGGTTCAGCGCGGGTCCTGCGGTGTCCTTGAACGGGTCGCCGACGGTGTCGCCAATCACGCCCGCCTTGTGCGCGTCGGT
>JAUQOS010000152.1 GCA_030550775.1 Armatimonadota bacterium | reverse complement strand
GCGGTATGATAAATCGGTATGCGACGCTGGTGGTGGCTGACGCCAATCATCGTGCTACTGCTTCTGTTGGGAGGCGCAGGGGTATGGTTCTATACCCAAACGCGCCCGCTTAGTCGCGCCTTTCAGCCCCAACTGGTGCGCCTACGCGAGCCCACCGATGCCGACACCCTCGCCCAACGACTGTACCGCCGCAACCTGATACGCAACCCCCGCCTGCTGGCGTGGTGGCTGCGCTGGCACGGCAAACCCACCGTGACCCCTGGCGACTACGAGTTCAGCCCTAACCAAGGTATGTTAGAAATCGCCGATATCCTGATTCAGGAGCGCTTCACGCGCAATTGGGTCACCATTCCCGAAGGCTGGACGATGGCGCGAATAGCCGAACGCCTCCACGAGCGCGGAATCGCCGACAAAGACGAGTTCCTGCGCTTGTGCCATCAGCCCGAACGCTTCCGCGACCTCGACATGCCCCTACCCGAGGGGCTGCCCTTAGAAGGCTATCTGTTCGCGGGCACCTATCGCCTGCCTCCCGGCACAGGCGCAGAAGCCGCTATCCGTGCCATGCTTAGCGCCACTCGCCAGCGCATCTATCTTCCTTACAAGGAAGCGATGGCGCAGCGTGGGCTAACCTTGCACGAACTGCTTACCATCGCCTCCATGATTGAAAAGGAAGTACTTCACGACGACGAGCGTCCACGCGTGGCGTCCGTTATCTATAATCGCCTCAAGCGCAAAATGCCCCTGCAGATTGATGCCACCGTGTTGTATGGGATGGGCTACTGGAAAGAGCGCGTGCTTTACAAAGACCTGCGCCACCCCTCCCCCTACAACACCTATCTACATCGTGGGCTACCTCCAGGTCCCATCGCCAGCCCTGGCTTAGCCAGCGTCCGTGCCGCGCTGAACCCCGAACCGACCGATTACCTGTTTTACGTGGCGCAAGCCGACGGCTACCACCGCTTCTCGCGCACCTACGAGGAACACCTCCAAGCAATCCGCGAAATTCGCGCTGCGCGCAACACCCCCTGAGGAACTGAACTCAGTAAAATCGTGTATAATATACCGTAAGCCGATGGGGGAGCCAGCGATGATTGGGCGCCGCGTGTTTGGCATCGAAACCGAGTTCGGCTGTTTCGTACGCGATGAGCGCGTCGGCACCGCCGAAACCGTCGTGGAAGCCGTAAAAAACTACGTGTTCCACAAAGCCCGCTTAGGACTGATTGACCTTACTGCCCGCGATGAAGCCTTTGAGCCCGCACGCAGCGGCGGATTCCTCGTCAACGGAGGACGCCTCTACATTGATGCGGTTGGGAGCCACTTGGAATATGCCACGCCCGAATGCGCCAGCCTGTTCGACATCGTCGCCCACGAAAAAGCGGGGCAACGCATTGTCTACAACACCCTACGCCAAATGGGTTGGGAAGAGCGGGTCAGCTTCCATAACAACAACATCGACCACTTCGCGGGGCACACCTTCGGCTGCCATGAGAACTACTTAGTGCGCACCGACGACCGCCTCCCCAGCGATTGGCACAAACTCATCCTGCCGTTTTTGACCACCCGCCAGATCTTCGCGGGCGCGGGACGCGTGGGGGGACATCGCCTCGAACACGCGGGCTTCCGACCCTCCCTCTCCGAAGTCGCCGACCACCCCATCGACTTTATCTGGGTCTCTAATGTGTACAACGTGGAACCTGACCCTACCGTGCAGTACCAACTCTCGCAACGCGCCGACCATATCGTGCGCGAGAACGCCTCGCGCGTGCGCTTCAACCGCGCCATCATCAACCCCAAGTGGGACAGCGTCTATGGCTACCAGAACTATCAACGGCTGCACCTGCTGTTCGGCGAGGGCAACATGAGCGAGTACGCCACCGCCCTCAAAATAGGCACCACCTGCTTGGTGTTAGACCTTGCAGAAGCGCGCGCCTTGCCCAACTGGCTCCGCTTACAAGACGCCCTGCACACCCTCAAAAGCATCTCGCGCGACCCCACCCGCAAGTGGATTGTCACTATGCTGGATGGTAGCACAATTTCGGCAATTGACCTGCAGCGCGTCTACCTCCAACTGGCGCAAAAACGCTTTGCAGGACGCGACCCCGAAACCGACTGGGTGCTGCGCGAATGGGAATATGTGTTGGATACCTTAGAAACCGACCCCGAAAAACTGGAAGACCGCATCGACTGGCTCATTAAACTCAAAGTGCTGCGCACCTACATGGAAGATACAGGCGCGCAGTGGGGCGACGACTCCTTGCATGCCATCGACATGGAATACCACAACATCAACCCCGAGCAAGGGCTGTACTATGCTCTGCAGCAAATGGGTGAGGTTGTGCGCTTGGTGGACGATGTGCAAATCGAGGCGGGCACAACCACCCCACCCAACAACACACGCGCCAGCGCGCGCGGCTATGTCATCAAAAAACTCGCCGAGCGTCGCTACAACCG
>JAUQOS010000005.1 GCA_030550775.1 Armatimonadota bacterium | reverse complement strand
AAAGAATTGCTCGGTTCCCCCTACGCAGTAGGGGGAACCTCAAGGAGGGGGTTCGGAGAAAAGCAGGCAGCAGCTTTGGCGGTTGAGGTAGCCCTGTACCCTTGTCAGTCGTTTCGCTCGGAGTGACAAACGACTTGGCTCCTACCAATACTTGTCATCCCGAGCCGAGGGCAAGGAACCTCACCAAGATAGCCACTTGGGCTAAAAAAAAATGGCTCCTGGGGCAGGACTCGAACCTGCAACCTGGTGGTTAACAGCCACCCGCTCTGCCCATTGAGCTACCCAGGAGCGTTCGGCATGTAATTTATACCACACGCACGCCCCAGTTGTCAAGAGGCGATGCAGACGCGCCCGCTTTATACAATCACCTTCGCGTAATCCAGCGCGTGGCGGATGGGGCTATCAAACTCGCGCGGGATTTTGGCGATCATTCCGAAAATCACCTTGCGGATACGCTCGGCGTTCTGGTGGAACACGCGCATCACTTCCTCCGCCGTTACGGGCTGTACCTCGCCCTCTGCCACCAAACCGCTGTCGTAGTCGGTGATTAGCGAGATGTTCACCACTGGAATCGCCAACTCAAGCGCGAGGTAGGCTTCGGGATACTGCGTCATGTTGATGACCTCCCAGCCCATAGAAGTAAACCACTTACTTTCGGCTTTAGTGGAGAAGCGTGGCCCGTTGATGACCACGATGGTGCCGCGCTCATGCACGGGTATGCCATGAGAGCGGATTTCCTCAATGGCGATTTGGCGCAGCACAGGGCAATATGGCTCTGCAGGCGACACATGGTGCACCGTGGGACCCTCGTAGAAGGTATCGGCGCGCCCGTGCGTGCGGTCAACATACTGGTCGGCCACCACGAAGTCGCCGGGCTTCACATGGCGTTGCAGGCTGCCTGCCGCGCATGGACTAATGATGGCTTGCACGCCTAGCTCTTTCATTGCCCACAGGTTGGCACGATAGTTGATTTTGTGCGGTGGAATGGTATGTTTGCGTCCGTGTCGTGGTAGAAACGCCACGCGCCGCCCGTGCACCTCGCCAATCGCAATCAGGTCACTGGGGGGACCGTAGGGTGTATCAATCTTAACTTCCTCCACCTTATCCAGAAACGAGTAGAACCCAGAGCCTCCGAACACACCAATCTCAGCCAAAGGTTTCATCGAGTTGCCTCCTGTTTTGTTCGGTGAACTTGAGGGCGTCGGCGGCGGCGTTTTGCTCGGCTTGTTTTTTGCTGGAGCCGACGCCGCGCCCCGCCACCACATCGCGCAGCTTCACTTGCACCACGAAGGTCTTCTTGTGGGGCGTGCCCATTTCCTCAACCACTTCGTAAACGGGTGTAATGCGCCACCACGCCTGCGTGCGCTCTTGAAGTTGCGACTTATAGTCCTGAATGGGCATTTCGCCTGCCGCTAAGGCGTCCAGCTCGGGCTTGAGGTATTGCAGGGCGAAGTCGCGCGCAGCTTTGTAGCCCGAATCCAGATAAATCGCGCCCAGCACAGCTTCGAAAGCGTCGCTGAGAATTGATGGGCGTTCCCGTCCCCCCGACGCCTCTTCGGCAGGGCTGAGGCGGAGCAACTGGGCAATTCCTGCACGCTTGGCAGCCTCGCACAGCACCGCCGCGCGCACAATGCCCGCCCGCGCCTTCGAGAGCTGTCCCTGATCCCAGTTCGGATAGCGCTGGTACAGGTACTCGGCAATAATCAAGCCCAACACAGCATCGCCCAACAGCTCCAACCGTTCATTGCTTGCCAACAGTTCGCCTTCTGTGTGCGAGCGATGCGTGAGGGCTTGAATCGCCAACTGCTTATTCCGAATGGGCAGGTGAACCCCTACCTCTTTGCGCAACTTCCAGAAGCGCACGATTAGGATTATACCACAGGTGCATGCGCGAAACTCTCCACCAGCAACGGGGCAAAAACTGCGAGAACTGGAAATATAGCGTCGGTGTCTCGCCAAGGGCTTCCAAGACACCGACGCCATGCATCCTCAGTTACCGGCATAGCACGCAGACGCGGGGCTCCGCAACCCCATGCTTAGTCCACCCGATAGATGTCCAGCCGATCGGTACCGATGCTGCTGTGCACCACGAACAGGTAGAGCGACTGCGGGCTGGTGCCGAAGTTAAACAGCACAGTTAGCAGATCAGCATCGTCCACCACGCCATCGCTGTTCGTATCCACCGCCGCATTGCTGGTGCCGAACTCAAACAGGATAGCGAGAAGGTCTGCATCGTCGACCACGCCGTCCAAGTTCACATCGCCCTTAGATGGGTCGGTGCCCACGCCGCTGGTGAAGTTGAAAATGTCGAAGTTGTATTCAGCGGGGATACTGCCGTTGGGTAGGGGTTCGTTGCCTGTGAGCACGGCATAGGGGTTGGCAAAGTCCCAGTTGGCTCCTGCGCCTGTGACGATGAACACGCGCGCATAGCCCTGACGGTTGTTCGGATCGCGGCGGTTATACACCAAGAAGCTCTGGTTGCCCACGCGCAAGTAGTGGAGGTTGACCGAGACTTGGTTCGTAGGATCAGGGCTGAAATCGGCGATGCGGCAAGCGCGGTTGTTCTCTACGGTGTTTGCGCCTGTGCGCGGGGCGTAGAAGATGCTGTTTGCCAAGCGCAGATAGACATCACCTTCAGGCGAGAAGGCAAGGTCGCGCATTTCGGTAGTCACTGAGCCGCCCTGACAGTCGCGTGACGGCACTGCCAACATATTAGGCAGCGCCACCCCTGTGCCGAAGTCGCGGCGGAACACAATGCCGCGCCCAAACGCCACGATGCCCAACGAAGGCGTACGGTTCGGGTCGTTCACAAAGCCAGGGTCAATCTCCAAGCTATCGGCACGCGACGAGTTGCTCAAGTCGCTGGGAAGCACGACGCCCGTACTGTTCCAGTCACTTACTTGGGTGCCTGTGATTGCGTCGAACTTGCGGATTCCTGTGTTTGCGGCTTGATTGCTGGTGTCGCCCAGCCCTGTGCCCAGATAAAGAAAACCATTGTGGTACACAAGGCTGCTCACGCGGCTCTGCGCGGCTTGAGTAAGGGTAATAAGGGGTGTGTAGCCCCAACTATTCACATCCAGCGACAGCACATTGGAGATTTTCAACACGCCCACCGAAGCAGGTTGTGCCGCGTTGGAATAGCCCGCGATGTAGAGGTTGCTGCCGTCGAACGCCACATCCGAAGCGACGCTTCCCAAGGCTTGCCCGTTGAAGTAGCTGGACAGGTCTACGCTTTTGAGGTGAGTGAATCGCACTTGTGCGCTTGCACTTAGCAGCGCAACCGCAACTGCGCCCAAAACGCCATAAACGCGTTTCATCGCCTCGTCTCCTTTCTCAACACTTCCGAGTATACCACACGCCCCCTTGACGCGCAGGCACGGCAGGGGGTATAATCATTACCGCTCGGTTAAGGTTCGCGAAGGAGACGCACAACGGTGAACAAAGGACTGGAATTGGTCGGGCTTCTGACGCAAACGGGTGTTGCCGCAAGCATTCCGCCGCCCGTTTTTTCTGTGTTCTCCTTGATTGCGGCGGTGGCCCTTCTGATATTTGCCTTTGCTGCCACGCACAACATGCAAAAGCGTCCGGGGCGCTTACAAAACCTTGCCGAGATTATTTATGAATTTTTCGACAACTTAGCGGTTAGCTTGGTGGGTCCGCACGGGCGCAAATATGTGCCGTTGGCAGGCACGATTTTCCTGTTTATTCTGTTTTCCAACTTGCTTGGTTTGATACCGCCAGGCATCGCGCCTACCGCCAGCCTCAACACCACAATCGCCCTCGCACTGATTGTAATCGTCTATGTGCAGTACGAGAGTATCCGTGCTAACGGTATCGTGGGCTACTTCAAGCACTTTGCGCGATGGGGCGAGGTGCCTGTGTTTATCGCGCCGTTGATGTTTATTATAGAGGTGGTGAGCGAGTTAGCGAAGCCCGTGTCGCTCTCGATTCGTTTGTATGCCAACATGTTTGGTAAAGAGCAGGTGGCGATGGCGCTGATTACTGCACTGGCGGTGCCCCTGTTCAAAGCGGCATACATTCCGTTGCCAATCCAGTTCCCTGTACTGTTGTTGGGCGTGCTGGTGGCATTTGTGCAGGCATTTGTGTTTTCGCTGTTGACCTTGATTTACTTGGCGTTAGTGACGGAACATGCGCACCACCACGAAGAGCACGCCCACGCACACTGAGGAAGTTCTGTTCGTGGAGCACAAGCGAAGGTAACGGAGAGGTTTCCTCTCTGTCGGAGAGGAGAGACTCTGCACGGAGATGCGGAGTGAACTACAGCACAAGGAGGATCAAGCGATGGAATTAGGAACAGGTCTGTATCTGATGGGCTTAGCGATAGCCACTGGTTTGGGCTTGCCGATTGCTGTGATTGGCGCAGCGCTTGGGCAAGGGCGTGCTGCGGCAGGTGCAATGGAAGGCATGGCGCGCCAGCCTGAGTTGGCAGGGCGCATTCAAACGGGCATGATTTTGGCACTGGCGTTTATCGAGTCGCTCGTGCTGTTCTCGTTTGTTATTTTCTTCCTGCTGCAGGGTCGCCTGCCCACTGTGGGCGGTCAATAAGGTGTCGGGGGCAGCGTCGCCTGCCCCCGCAGGAGGTTTTACAGGATGCAAAGCCTATACGGGTATCTGTCGAGCCTAATTGCAGCAGCGGAAGGGAAAGGCGGTGGGCTCCTGGAATTGCTTGGCATCGACTTCAACATTTTGATTATTCAGATTGTCGGCTTCCTGCTGCTGCTGTGGGTGATGACCAAGTTCTTCTGGAAGCCGATTGAAGCGATGTTGGAGTCGCGTCGGCAAGATATCAACGCTACCTATGACAAGCTGGAAGCCGACCGCCGCGCGATGGAGCAGCTGCGCAGCGAGTATGAGGCGCGTCTGGCGCAAATTGAAGCGGAAGCTCGCGAGCGCATTCAACAAGCCGTGGGCGAAGCGCAGCAGCTGCGCGACCAGATTATTGCCGATGCGCGTCGCCAAGCAGAAGAAATTGTGGCACGCGCGCGCGAACAAGCCCAATTAGAAGGCGAAAAACTGCGCCGCGAACTGCAAACCTATGTCGCCGATTTAACGCTGCGCACCACTGAACGCCTGCTGCGCGAAGAACTCACCGACGAACGCCATCGGCGACTGGTGGAAGAGTTCATCCAAGCGGTGGAGGTGCGCTAAAATGGTAGACCTGCGCGTCGCGCGTCGCTACGCTCGCGCCCTGTTCGAGGTCGCCCTCAAACACGGGCAGCTGGAGCAAACTTCGGAGGAACTTGCAAGCCTGCGCACGCTCATGCGCGCCTCCGAAGAGCTGCGCCGCTTCTTCTACAGCCCACTGGTGCCGCGCGACTATAAGGCAATGCGCCTGCGCCGCATCCTCAAAGACCGCATCCTGCCATTTGTAATGCGCCTGCTAGAACTACTTGTCGAAAAGCGGCGCGAAAACCTGTTTGAAGCCATCTGCGACGAGTTTGAACGGCTCAAAGAGGCGCACCTCCAGGTGGAGCGCGCCATCATCACCAGCGCCGTGCCACTGGACGAAGCGCAACAAACCGCACTGATCCAAAAGCTGGAGCAAACCAGTGGCAAAAAAATCTTGCCCATGTTTAAAGTGGACCCGTCGCTGATTGGCGGCGTGCGTATCCGTATTGGCGATTACCAAATTGATGGCTCGCTGCGCGGTGCGCTCGATCGCCTGCGCGAGAGCATCGCCTTAGAAATCGAGCGGCGCGTCGTGCGCCCCACCCCAACCGAATGAAGCGAGGTGAACAACGATGGCAATCCGACCCGAAGAAATTACCAAAATCTTAGCGCAAGAACTGGAAGCGGTCGACGGTGCGCCCGTTTCCGAAAGCGTGGGCACGATTTTGCAAGTGGGCGACGGTATCGCCCGCGTGTACGGGCTGCCCGACGCCATGATGGGCGAACTGCTGGAGTTCCCCCACGGCGTGATGGGCATGGTGCTAAACCTTGAGGAAGACAGTATCGGTGCCATCATTTTAGGTTCCGACGAGGAACTCAAGGAAGGCGACCCTGTCAAGCGCACAGGGCGCATTATCGAGGTGCCCGTTGGTAAGGCACTCTTGGGGCGCGTGGTGGACGCACTCGGACGCCCGCTTGACGGCAAAGGACCCATCGTTGCCGAAGAGTATCGGCGCGTGGAAGTGATTGCCCCAGGCGTTATCACGCGCCAGCCCGTCAAGCAACCCCTGCAAACGGGCATCAAAGCCATCGACGCAATGATCCCCATCGGGCGCGGGCAGCGCGAGCTCATCATCGGCGACCGCTCCACCGGCAAAACCGCCATCGTGCTCGACACCATCATCAACCAAAAATACACCCACGAGTCGCCCGATGAGAAGCCCGTGTATTGTATCTATGTCGCCATCGGGCAAAAGATGGCGGCGATTGCCCGCTTCATCGACACGCTGGAGCGCTACGGCGCGATGGAATACACCACCGTTGTCGTGGCGTCTGCCAGCGACCCGAACAGCTTGCAGTACCTCGCGCCTTACGCAGGCTGCGCGATGGGCGAGTACTTCCGCGATAACGGCATGGACGCTCTGGTGGTCTACGACGACCTGTCTAAGCACGCGCAGGCATACCGCGCCGTGTCGCTGCTGCTGCGTCGCCCGCCTGGGCGTGAGGCGTACCCGGGCGATGTGTTCTACCTGCACTCGCGCCTGCTGGAGCGCGCTGCCAAAATGTCCGACGAATATGGCGGCGGCTCGCTGACCGCACTGCCCATCATCGAAACTCAAGCGGGCGATGTGTCGGCGTACATCCCCACGAACGTGATTTCAATCACCGACGGGCAGATTTATCTGGAGCCGAGCCTGTTCTATGCTGGTATCCGCCCCGCGATTAACGTGGGTATCTCGGTAAGCCGCGTCGGTGGCGACGCGCAAATCCGCGCGATGAAGCAAGTGGCAGGGCGCCTGCGCTTGGATATGGCGCAGTTCCGCGAGGTGCAGGCATTTGCGCAGTTCGCTTCCGACTTGGATCGCGCCACGCAGCTGCAGCTGGCGCGCGGCTTGCGCCTGCAGGAGATCCTCAAGCAGCCGCAGTTCCAGCCAATGCCCGTCGAGCAGCAAGTAATGATTATCTTCGCAGGCACGCAGGGCTACCTCGACGACATCCCCGTTGAAAAGGTGCGCGCGTTTGAGGACGGCTTCCATCCGTTTATGCGCGAGCGCTACCCCGAGCTTGGCGAGAAAATCCGCCGCGAGAAGAAACTCGACGAAGACACCGAGCGCACCCTGCGCCAAGCGATTGAAGAGTACAAGCGCAAATTCGTTGAGGAGCACGGGCTGGCATGAAAACGCTACGCGCGATGCGGGCGCGGATCCGCGCCGCGAAAAACATTCAGCAAATCACGCGGGCGATGAAGCTGGTGTCGGCAGCACGCCTGCGCCGCGCACAAGACCGCGTGCTGGCAGCGCGCCCCTACGCCCAACGCATGCACGAAGTGCTGCAAGAGCTGGGGCGCGCCGGCGAACTGCCAGAACACCCCTTGCTGCAGCAGCGCGAGGCACGCACCTATGGCTTCGTGCTGGCGACCTCCGACCGCGGCTTGTGCGGCGCGTACAACATGAACCTCATTCGCACCCTGCAGAACACGATGCGCAACTTCAACCTCACGCCCGAGCAAGTGCGCCTGTTCTGCGTAGGGCGGCGGGGCTATCAGTTCTTCAGCAAGCGGGGCTACCCGATTGCCCTTTACCGCTCAATGCCCACTTCAGGCGCAGGGCTGGAAGATGCGCGCGCGGTCGCCAACGCGGTGGAGCAAGCCTTCGTCAGCGGCGAAGTTGACCGCGTGTATCTGATTTACGCGCAGTTCATCAACCCCGTCACGCAGCGACCGACCGTGCTGCCGTTGCTGCCGATTGAGCCACCCGCAGGCGCAGACGGCGAACCAAAATACGACTTCATCTTCGAGCCGTCGGCGGAGGAGCTGCTGCAACGCTTGCTGCCGCGCTACCTGCTCACGGAGGTGCTGCAAGCACTGCTGGAGGCAAGCGCCAGCGAGCACGGCGCGCGCATGACCGCCATGTCGATGGCAAGCGACAACGCTGGCAAGATGATTCAGGAGCTAACCCTGATTATGAACCGCATTCGCCAAGCGACAATCACCAAAGAGATTGCCGAAGTGGTGGGCGGCGCGGAGGCACTCAAGGGCTAACCAATAGCCATGCCTATCGCCGCCTGCCAAACGGCGACCACTTGCGCTTTCGCAACTGCTGTTGCAGCTTGGTCATTTGCTTCATCATCTTGCGCATCTCAAACAACTGGTTCACCAGCGCGGAAACCTCCTCCAACTTGGTGCCGCTGCCTTTGGCGATGCGCACCTTTCGGCTGTAGTTGATGATCTCAGGATGGCGACGCTCCTGCGGCGTCATCGAGAGGATAATCGCTTCGGTGCGTTTGAGCGCGCGATCGTCAATAGGCATATCGCCCAGTTGCTGCTTGATCTGGCTAAACCCGGGCAGCATCTTGAGCAGCTGCTCGAACGGTCCCATGCGCTGGATTTGGCGGATTTGGGCCAGCATATCTTCAAAGTCGAAGCTGGCTTCGCGCATCTTTTTCTCGAGGCGTTTGGCTTCCTCTTCTTGGAGGGTCTGCTCCACGCGCTCGATGAGCGAAAGCACATCGCCCATGCCCAAGATTCGGCTGGCGATGCGGTCGGGGTAGAATGGTTCTAAGGCGTCGGGGCGTTCGCCCGTACCGATGAAGCGCACGGGTTTGCCCACCACTGCCTTTACGGAAAGCGCTGCCCCACCGCGCGCATCGCCATCCATTTTGCTTATGATGATGCCCGTAAGTGCAAGACGCTCGTGAAACGCTTGGGCGACATTCACCGCCTCTTGACCAGTGGTAGCGTCTACCACGAGCAGCACTTCTTGAGGTTGCAACACAGTGTGCATCCGCTCCAGCTCTTGCATCAGGGGCTCATCCACTTGCAGTCGCCCAGCAGTGTCTACCACGAGCACATCATAGCCGTTGGTGCGGGCAAACTCGAAGGCTTTTTGTGCCGTGCTGACGGGGTCGTTGGTGCCCCCTTGCTGCGGAGTGAACACAGGGATGCCCACCTGCTGTCCTAGCACCTCCAGCTGTTTGACAGCGGCGGGGCGTTGGAGGTCGCACGCTACCAAAAGCGGGTTGCGCCCTTGCGATTTCACCCAACGGGCAAGCTTAGCGCAGGTGGTGGTTTTGCCTGAGCCTTGCAAACCGCAGAGCATAAGCACCGTTGGCGGGCGTGTCGCCCAGCGAATCGGCTCCGCCTCACCCCCCAGCAGCGCAATCAGCTCATCGCGCACGATGCGAATAACTTGCTGGTCAGGCGTAAGGCTTTTGAGCACTTCCTCACCGATTGCTTTCTCGCGCACCCGCGCGATGAACTCTTTCACCACGCGGAAATTCACGTCGGCTTCCAGCAGGGCGAGCCGAATTTCGCGCAGCACTTCGTCTACGGTCTTTTCATCCAAACGCCCCTTGCCCCGAATGCGCTCGAAAATGCCCTGCAGCTTGTCGGTCAGGCTCTCGAACATAGCAAGTAGAAGGATACCCCGCGATGGGTTTCTGGCTGGCGAAGGCACGCGCGCTCCAACATCCACCGCTGGGTATACTTTGGGCGAAGGCAGTTTGTCGCCGCGCGTCTAATCAACAGGGAGGTTGCTATGCGTACTTGGCTTGGAGTTCTGTTAGCGGGCACGCTATGGGCAGTCTTGGAGGCACAAACTCCTGCCGCCTTGTGGCGGTTCTTCGGCAACCCTGCGCCTAACAACCCCGCGCTGCCCGGCGTGGGCAAGCAGACGATTTACTACCCGTGCCTCAACCGCCTCTATGCGGTGGATATGGAAGATGGTACGCTCAAGTGGCAATATCCAGCGGATGCGCCGCTCAACACCACGATTTTGGGGCAACCTGTAGAGGGCGAAGGGCTGGTCTACATTGGCGCCAGCAACGGCAATGTGTTAGCGTTGGATGCGCAGACGGGCAGCCTGCGCTGGGTGTTCACTGCCGATAGTGCGCCCACGGCACGCCCCGTGCTGCGCGAAGGCGTGCTGTATGTGGGCACTGGGCGCGGCGAGGTGTATGCGCTCAACGCCCGCAACGGCGAACCGCTGTGGCGCGAACCCTACCGCGCCGACGACTACATCACGGGGCAACTTGTCACTGACGGCGAGACGCTCTTTTTCGGCACAAACGGCGGGCTGGTCCACGCCATCAGCACCGCGGGCGGACGGCGCCGCTGGGTGTTCCGCCTACCTGCACCTAACTACGACCCGCAGCCCGTGCTGGCAAACAACAGCCTCTATGTAACTTCCAACGATGTGGTGATTGCGCTCAACCCCGCCAGCGGCGCGGTGCGCTGGAGCCGTCGCTTCAATACCGAGTTCCGTCTGGCGCCCGCAGCGGACGAGAACTATGTGGTGGTTCTCACGCGCGAGAACCGCGTGTTTGTGTTCGACCACATGGGCAAGATTGTGGCAGGCGACCGCGAACCGATTGAACTGCGCTACGAGCCGCTCACCGCGCCCCAAATTCACGACAGCAAGCTGTGGGTGGCCACGCGACGCGGCACGCTGCTATGCTACACTCTGCCGGAGGGCAAGCTGGAGTGGCTGTATACCCTGCGCCCACCGGAGGGCACGGTGGATGCCAACAACCGACGCATCGCCTACTTGGCGATTTCGGGCAAGCTGGTGTTTGTACCCAACGGCTTTGTGATTGCCACGGCTGAGGGCAACCTTACAGCGTTCCGATACGGTTGGGTGGATCGCATCCCACCGCAGGTGCTGCGCACCACGCCAAGCGTGGGTGAGATGCTATCGGGGCAGCTGCCGCTGGACTTCACCGCGCGCATTCGCGATGACGGCAGCGGCGTCAACCCCGACACAGTGCAGTGGCTACTGAACGATGAGCCACTGCCTGTGGAATACGAACCCTCGCTGGGCGAGTTGACTGTGCGTCTGCGCGCGGGCACCGCTGCCAAGCCCTTGCCCGACGGACGCCACACCATGACTATCGTCGCCTCCGACTGGGCAGGCAACACGGTGCGCCACACTTGGGCAATTTACATTGACAACAGCCTGCGCCGCGGTCCCGCCCGACCGCAACAACCGCAGCAACCGGGTACGCCGGGTGGACACGGCGGAGGAGGCGGCGGGCGTGGTCCCGACTTCTAACCCTGCGGCGACGGGCACGCTTATGCCCGTCGCCATCCGCGCCGACAAACTTACCAAAGAGTTCAAACTGGCACACCACGCCTATGCCTCGCTCAAAGGGCTGCTGCTATCGTTCCTGCCCCGACGCATTGAGCGACTGGTCGCCCTGCGCGAAGTAAGCTTCACCGTCCACAAGGGCGAAACCGTGGGCATCATCGGGCAAAACGGTTCGGGTAAGAGCACGCTGCTGGGCATCATCGCCCGCGTGTACAAGCCTACCTCAGGCACCCTCGAAGTCCACGGGCGGGTGGCACCCCTGCTGGAACTCGGCGCAGGCTTCCACCCCGACCTCACAGGGCTGGAAAACATTTACTTCAACGGCGTCATCTTGGGGCTGACGCGCAAACAAGTCGCCGAACGGCTGGACGCCATCATTCGGTTCGCCGAGCTGGAGGGCTATATTGATGCTCCCATCCGCACCTACTCCTCCGGCATGCTAATGCGCTTGGGCTTCGCAATCGCCGTGCATGTGGACGCCGACATCTTGCTGGTAGACGAGGTGTTGGCAGTGGGCGACGCTCGCTTCCAACAGAAATGCTACGACAAAATCGCCGAGTTCCAGCGCGAAGGACGCACCATCTTGTTCGTGTCGCACGATATGGACGCCATTCAGCAAGTCGCCAAGCGCGTGCTGTGGCTGGATAAGGGCGTGCTCCGCGCCGACGGCGACGCTCAGAGCGTCATCGCCGCCTACTTGGAGGCGATGCGCACCGCCAATATTTAGCCACGCTATACTTTTGAGGTATCCTTAATGCAGGTGAGATTGGTGAAGGACATAGTCAAATTGCCGATCGCGCTAACCGACGAGTTGCTCAACCATGCGGAGCTGGTCGCGCGCGTGTTCCTGCAAGCGATGTACACTTCCATCGGCGAGAAGCTGTTGGAAGAGTTAGCGGAGTCAGACTTAACCTACTCGCAGATGCAGGCGTTGCGCTACCTATACACGCACAAGCGCGTCACGGTGGGCGATTTGGCGGAAGGATTGAACATCTCCTATCCGTCGGCGACGAACATGGTGCACCGCTTAGAGCGCAAGGGGCTGATTCGGCGCGTGGCGAACCCGCGCGATCGTCGCCAAGTGGGGCTGATGCTTACCGATGCGGGGCGCGAACTTATCCAGCGTGTCGACCAAGAGCGACGCCACCGCTTTGCCGCGATTTTGGCCCAGATGGATCACGCCGAGCGACACGCGTTTATCAACGGGCTGAGCGCCTTCATCCGCGCAGGTGTGGAGGTCGGTACGCTGAAAGCCCCCGATGTATGCCTCCACTGCGGCACGGAAGCCGACCCGAACTGCCCGCTGGTGGAAATGCACGCCGTCGAAGTATGCCGTTAGGCAGCCGTGAAGCCCTATTTAGCAGACTCCGCGCGTGTGGCGTTGGAATCGGCGGTCATCACTCACGGACTGCCTGCACCTTACAACTTGCACGCCGCGCACCAAATGCAAGCGGCGGTGCAATCGGCAGGGGCAACCCCATACATCGTGGCGTTGCTGGACGGTACCCCGCGTGTGGGCATCACGGAGGTGGAGCTGCACACCTTAGCCCACTACCCAGCCCCCGCCAAAGTCGCCTTGCATAACCTCGGCATCGCGACGGCAATGCGCTGGACAGGGGGCACCACCGTTTCAGCCACCATATATCTGGCGCATCAGGCAGGGCTGTGCGTAATGGCGACGGGGGGCATCGGAGGAATCCACCGCGACGGGCGCGACATCAGCAGCGACCTGCCCACTTTAGCCCGTACACCAATGCTGGTGGTCTGCTCGGGCGCGAAGGTGATTTTGGATCTGCCCGCCACGCGCGAGTGGCTGGAAACCTACGGCGTGCCCATCGTGGGCTACCAAACGGATGAGCTGCCTGGTTTTTACACCGCCCACACTGGGCTGCGGGTGGATGTTACCGTCTACGATGTAGACGCCCTCCTTGCCCTGTGGCGTACCCACCAATCGTTGGGCACCGCGATGCTGGTCGTACAGCCCCCGCCCGCCGCATATGCGCTTGATCGCACCGAAATAGATGCGATGCTCCAGCAAGCCTTGCGCGAAAGTACCGAAGCGGGCATCCACGGCGGCGCGACCACCCCGTGGCTGCTCAAACGCCTCGCCGAACTCAGCGACGGACGCACCGTTGCACTCAACCTCGCCCTGCTGGAGGCGAACGCTCACCTCGCGGGGCAGATTGCCTACGCCCTCGCCTCTTGCTAAACACAACCCGAACCAACGCCCATAGGTCTTCCTCAAAATCCCGCGTCTTCCCTCAAGTGGCGTGGAAGGACACTGCCCCGAACCACTAGCTCAGGAGGCAACAAAATCGTTTCAGGAGCCTCTGAAAAGCCGTGCTCAATAAAGTGCAAGAGGCGTTCCGCAGCCATCTGCCCAATCATCTGCATAGGGTTACGCACGGTGGTCAACTCAGGCAACTGTATGCGCACCAGCGGCTCATCGTCGAAACCTGCCACAGAGATGTCTTGCGGCACTCGGATGTTATGCGCACGCAGCTCTTGCACCAAACCCAGCGCGCTCAAGTCATTGCTGCAAATCACCACCGAAGGCAGCGAGCCGTTCTGGAGCAGCTTGCGCCCCGCGTCACGCCCCGACTCTACCGAGTACCCCCCTGGCAATATCCACTCCTCACGGGTAGGAATCCTCTGCTCAACAAGCACTTTGCGGAAAGCGCGTTCGCGGGCGTGCGCGCTCCAATGGCGCAAATCTCCCTGCACAAACGCGATTTCAGTATGCCCCTGACTAATCACCCAGCGCGTGAGCATTTCCATGCCTTTCTCGTTATCTACATCTACGCACGACAACCCGTACACATTGGGCAGCGTCGCCCCTACCACAATCGCAGGCAGCTGCGTGTGTTGATACCATTCCAATAACGGCGAGTTGACCTCTGGGGTCAGCAGGATTGCCCCATCACAAACCTTGCGCCGAATCTGCTGCCATAGCGCCTCTGTAGGGCACGCTGCAAGCAAGATGATTTTGAGGCTGTAGTCAGCGGCTTGCAGGTAGGTTAGAATGCCATCCATCACATGGGTGGCGAAAGGGCTGCGCGTGGGGGGCGCCTGATATCGGTCCACAATGAGCGCAATCCCGCCTAAGCGCGTCTTTGCGAGCTTGCGCTGCTTGTGTCGCGATTGGTAGCCCAGCTCTTGAGCAATAGCGTGCACCCGCCGCACCAGCTCCTCACGGTACAAGGTATCTCGCCCGCGCAAAATATTCGAGGCAGCGCTCACAGAACAACCCGCCCGTCGAGCAATCTCCGCCAATGTCGGCCTGGACATAAAATCGCTCCCCCTGCTAATGCTGTAGACAAGGATTATACTCCTTCCGAGAGACTTTCTCGAGCAGGCGGGGTTTTCTCGCCGCACGCGGAATCACAGAGCAGCTCTCACAAGGAAAGAACTTGTCCTTCCCAGCCGAGGGCGAGGAATACTACACAAAATGCGAGTGAGACCCCTTGTTGCGCTCAGAATGACGGGCTTATTGGAGGGCAAACGCCCCTGCCTCTCGAGCCGAGGGTGGGGAATTTCATACGAGTAGCAACTGGGGTCATCCCTTGCCAGCCTCTCAGCAGGGTAAAATGCGCCTGCGTGATGCGTGGATTTGCGGTTGCCTTATGGCTGGTGTATGTGGTAAGCGTTCAGGCACAGATGCCTACGGCGTTTTTTGGGGCGCATCTTGCGGTGCAGGCACGCGCCGACGAGCGCACCACCGCCCTGCGCTGGTACGATGATTTGGGACGCCATTCGGTGGTGTTTTTGCAGCTTTACCATGAAGCAGGTTATGGCGCTTATGTTGCCCAACGCTTGCAAAACCTCTCTAATGACCGCACGCGCGCAGCGTTGGACGAGGTGTATGTGGAACGCATGGGTGGGTGGCGCGTGGGTAAATTCTACGCCCCGTTTGGGGCAGGGCTGCTGCTAAACGAGAGTGTGGTGGCGGTGCAGTCGCCCGCACGCTTTGCGATTGGGGATTTGCCCATGCGCGTAGCGTACCTATTCAACGGAGCCGAGCGCCAGCAAGGCGTGTATGCGCGTGTGAGCATCGGGCAGCTGGGGGCGTCGGCAGGGGTGGGGCGGCACTTTGGGATTGACCCACACGCGTTTGCGCTATGGGAACTGCCCGAGCGCCCACGCCCCAGTGAAGGCTATGACACCTTGTACGGCGCAGATTACGCGCTCGCGCTGGGCGAAATGCACCTGCAGTTGGAGTGGCTCTACAGCGAAGGCAAACGCATGCCTGCCACGCACTGGTTCGCGCTGCAGGCACGCGTCCGCAGCTTGCCTTTGCAGCCTGAAGTGCGAGCTGCCTATCAATCGCACGCTCGCCAACTGAGCTGGCGTGTCGCCTTGCAGCAGCCCGCCACCGACCGCCTCCAGTTCAAGCTCACAGTGCGCGGTAAAGAAGGTACAATTGAGCTTGTCGCGCTGGGCTTACAGGGGGACTTGTAGCGATGGCACTAAGCCGACGGATCACGCGCCTGATGCGCGCGCACCTAAGCGAGTTGTGGGAGCGTGTGGAAAACCTGATGCGCGAGGAGAGTACCGAAGCGGCGGCGCGTGATGCAGCCGCTCAGGAGTTAGACGACGCGCTGACCCGCCCGCAACCTGCGCCTGCCTCCGCAACACCCTCCCCCACACCGCTGCCTTCCGAGCTGAGCCGTGCCTACCGCATGCTGGGGCTGCCCGAAAATGCCGACTTAGCTGCTGTGCGCCGTGCCTACCGCGAACTGGTGCACCGCAGCGACCCCAACCGCTTCCCCGAAGGCTCTCCCGAACGCGAGAAAGCCACCCACATCCGCCAGCGCATTGAACAAGCATATCAAACGATTCTACTGCATTTGGATCACAGCGCGCAGCGGTTCCGCAACCTTTCCGTGGAGTAAACGACCCTAGAGCAGGGATGCTGACTGGGGCGATTCCCCGCCTTCGGCTTGAGGAGACAGGTAAGTTGGCGTGCTATCAACGCTGTCATTCCAAGCGCAGCGAGGGATCTCGCCTGCTCAAGATGGAGCAGCGCACCCCCGCATCTTCGTGGCGCCTTCGGGCTTAGAGCACGACTTCGTGTTGCCCCGCGTTCAGCTCCTGATCGCCAATCACGACCGTGTAGCCCTTAGGGATGTGCAGCAGCGCGCGAATGCCCGTATCGGTGCGCTCCAGCGCGAACTGCAGGGTGCCGTTGGGCAAGGGTAGTCGCCCATACGCCCACGCTAAATCGCCTAAGAACGGGCTGAGCGCAAAGCGCGTCCAGCCGGGCGCAAGCGGTTGTGCGCCCAGTACCGCGATGGGCAGCATGTAAGCGGGCGCTGCGCTCCATGCATGGCAATGGCTGCGCGTGAAAAAGCCCGCTTCGTGTGCGTGCAAGGGGTTTGCAACGCGCTGGCTGGGCAGTTGTTCCCAACAAGTCACTGCGCCCATCGCCAGCATGTAGCCCCAGTCGTCGCGAATGCGCTGCAGAATCTCGGTGCGGCGGTTGAGGCGCAGCAACACCTCCAGTAGGAACATCGTCATAAATGGGCTGCCGATATGCACAAACCCGTCGGGTGGGGCTGCCAAGTAGCGCTCCAAAATGGCGCGCCGCTCAGGCGTGGGCACATCGCATAGCAGCGCGACCACCTGCGTTTGCAGGCTGAACACCTCGCTTTGTGAGCCGTCGCGTTTGAGGCAGTCGGTGTAGGCGCGTTTGGCGTCGTTCCACAAATGCTGGTTGATAGCGTTCCGCAAATCGCTCGCCCACTGACGCCAAGTTTGCGCGTGCCCAGTCTCGCCCACGACCTCTGCCAGGTTGGCGGTATCTTCCCACACGCGCACCAACCACATATTCTGGTGGCTCACGACGCCCTCGTTGGGGGTGTCCATCGGTGCCCAGTCCAGCATGTTCCAGGCACTAATCTCCAGCAAGCCTTCGGAGTTGAGGTAGCGCTCGTGCAGGGTTTGGTTCTGCTGGGCGATGTAGGGGTATACCTCGCGCACGAACGCCTCGTCACCTGTGAACAGGTAATGCTCGTAGCATGCGATTGCCCACAGCAACGCCCATGCGGTGAGGATGTTCTGCCATGCGCTGGGCACTTGGCTCTCCACCAGCGGTGATTGCTTGAGCGATTGTGCTGCCAGCAGCAAGCAGCGGCGTGCCAACGCGTAATCGCCAAAGCCTGTGTAGGCGAAGAGTGCCTCGTTGCGGGCATCGCCCACCCAGAAGGTCTGCTCGTAGGTAGGGCAGTCGATGAAAGTATCCTCGCTGCAGAGGCGCACGGTTTCACGCGCCATTTCGTAGATTTGGTTCAGCCGTGGGTCAGAGCAGGCGAACGCACCCCGCGCCTCGTAGGGGTAGACGCTGTGTAGGCATGCCACGCGCCGCAGGTGCACAGGCTCGCTGGCGTGGCTGGGAAACCGCAGGGTAAGCGTGGCGTAGCGAAAGCCGCGTTTCACCACACTGCGGAACCGTTGCCAGCCCCGTCGCGTGATGTAGCGAAAAGTGTTGTTCAGCCCCACCGTCCACTGCACGCGCTCGGGCATCACGGGGTCGACATACTCAAAGCCGTTGAAGTCAATCGCGACGCCTGCGGGGGCTTCCAGCTCCAGCTCCACATAGCCGAACACCTCACGCCCCCAGTCTAGGCGCAACTCCACATCGCCCGATTGGGGCGGATGAATCGTGGTAACGTCGTCTACGCTATGGATGCAGGCGTAGGTTTGTTCCACCCGCGGGGTTTCAGGGGTAGGCTTCGCGCGTGTAGTGAGCGCGAACAGCGGTGCACGCGCCACATGCATCGGGTCTAAGCCGCGCGCTTTAGGGTGACGGCGCACCTCGGCAACGGTGCGAGCGTCGCGTGCCTGTGCATAGCCTTCTGGGTCGCCCTCAAACGGTCCCAGCACAATCCAAGGGTAGTCAGCACGCTCCATCAGAGGGTTTAGGAACTGCACGGGGGCGTCGCTATCGGCTTCCACGAACAGGTAGCGGTACCAGTCGTGGTACCAGCGCGACACATCCACCGTGAGCAGGTTAGAGCCAGCCTGAAGGCGCAGCACGTGCAAGCCGTCGTCGGCGCGTGGGGCAACTTCGCCGTTGAGGCGCACATCGTCGTCACGCAAGCCGTGATGCGCGTCGCCCAAACGCAACATACACGGGGCGTCCGCGCGGATTTCGGTTGCCACCACGCCCGACAGCGTGCGCGGATTGGCAGTGAGGTCGTCGGGCGCCAGCGAGGGCTTGAGGTCAAACGCCCACGCGGCGAAGGGCGGCTGCACGACGCGCACGCGCTCCACCACCTTTGGATATAGGGTTTCCATTGTCAGCAGGGGGATGGGGCGCGGGTGCAGTTCGCCCCACGGCGGGCAGCCTGCCTCACCAATCTCCACCGCCTCGTTCCACTCGTAGTCGTCATAGCGTGGCAGCGTCCACTCGCCTAACCCCCGGCGCGCATCATAATGCTCATCAAAGCCCAACTGGCACGACATGCGCGCGGTTGCCCGCTCGTACGCAGGGTGCGGCACATTCAACCAGCTTGAGTCGGAAGCAGCCACAATTTTGCCGTCGCATTCCACCTGCGCAATCAGCCCGCCACGCCCGCGCCCCCGCACATAATCGCTCTGAAAAGTGCCGATGCCCACATGATGCACCAGCACCGCGATCGCGTTCAGCCCCTCGTGAGCATACGCCGTGACATCATGCACATCATAATACCAGTGCCCGTAGAAGCTGCGAATAGGACCGAAGCCAATCAGTGTGCCGTTGAGCCACAGCGTGTAGCGCGTATCTGCGCTGATGGCAACAATTACTTTGCTAAAACCGCGACTGAGTTGAAACTCTTTGCGCACACACCAGTAAAAGTTTCGCGGGGCAGCCTCGCCCGGCGACCAAATCCAACGCGCTCGCCAATTCATAGCCTTGCTTTTCGCCATTGCATAGCCCGAATCCTGCCAACGCAGGAAAGAGCCAGCCCCCGCCAGTGTGTACAATTGGATGCGGAGGCAACCTATGAAAACGACCGTTGTTTGGTTCCACAACGACCTGCGGTTATCGGATAATCCTGCGTTGTATGAGGCGGCGCGTCGGGGTGCGGTAGTGCCCGTTTATATCTACGCGCCTGAGGAGTTAGGCAAGCGTGCGCCCGGTGGGGCACGCCAGTGGTGGCTGCACCATGCGTTGCAGGCGTTAGACCAGTCGCTGCGCGAGCGCGGGCTGTATCTGGTCATTCGCCGTGCCGCGCAAAGCTTGCCTGTGCTGGAGCAAATCCTCACCGAAACGGGCGCGGACGCGCTCTACTGGAACACGCACTACGAGCCGCAGCTGTGGGAGCGCGACGAACGCATTCGCAAAACCTTCCAACAGCGCGGGATTGAAGTGCGCGAGTTCACCAGCTACCTTTTGCACGACCCCGACGCCGTGCGCACCGATTCGGGGCAGCCTTACGGCGTGTTCACGCCGTTTTGGAAGCGCGTGTTGCAGGTAGTGAAGGTACCCGAACCGCTGCCCGCGCCCGAAACGCTGCGCGCCCCCAAGGCGATGCCCATCTCTGAGCCACTCGAAGCGCTGGAGCTGTTGCCCAAAATCGACTGGGCAGCAGGTTTCCGTGAGACTTGGCGTGTGGGTGAAGCGGCAGCACACCAGCGCTTGGAGTGGTTCCTACGCAACGCAGTGGAGGATTACCACACCCTACGCGACCGCCCCGACTTAGACGCCACTTCGCGCCTCTCACCCCACCTGCATCACGGCGAGATTAGCCCGCGCCAGATTTGGCACGCCACCTTGCGCCACAGCAAGGGCAAGTGGACCAAAGGCGTGGAGCACTTTCTGCGCGAGTTGGGCTGGCGCGAGTTCGGCTATCACATCCTCTACCACCACCCCTACACCCAAGAGCGTGCCCTGCGCCGCGAATTCGACACCTTTCCGTGGACGGAGGTAGAGACCCCCGCCTACAAAGCGTGGACAAAAGGGCGCACAGGCATTCCCATGGTCGACGCGGGAATGCGCCAACTGTGGCGCATCGGCTGGATGCACAACCGCACGCGCATGATTGTCGCCTCGTGGCTCACCAAGAACCTGCTGATCCACTGGCGACTGGGCGAGGCGTGGTTCTGGGACACCTTAGTAGACGCTGACCCCGCCAGCAATGTGCTGGGCTGGCAGTGGACAGCGGGCTGCGGCGCAGACGCGGCGCCCTACTTCCGCATCTTCAACCCCGTAATTCAAGGGCGCAAGTTTGACCCCGACGGCACGTATGTGCGCCAGTGGGTGCCTGAACTGGCGAATCTGCCCACCCAATACATCCACGCGCCGTGGGAAGCCCCCGAAAGCGTGCTCAAGCAAGCAGGCGTGGAACTGGGCAAAACCTACCCCTACCCGCAGGAACCGCTGGACAAAAGCCGCGACCGCGCGCTGGAAATGCTGGAACGCTGGGCAAAACGCCCCTGAACGCCCGCTTATGGGCAGTGAGGTGTAGGGAGCGACTTATGCACCTCCCTCGCTCCGCTCGGAATGGCAGAGTTAGGCGTGTGAAAGCGCATCTGTCATTCCGAGCCGAAGGCGAGGAATCTCGCTTATCCGAATTAGCCGCGGCGGCTCTCAGACGACGCAAACCGCCTACGCTAGAGGGAACCTGCCAGCACAGGACGACTCGCCCCAAATCGCCCGTCGCAAAAATGTCGTTTAAATGCAGTTTTGGGAATGATAAACGCGCCTCACGGTGCCAACAGACTTCGTTTATCAGATGTAAAATAGCATAGGATTGCAACAAGTAGGACGGCGGGCAGCAAGAAAAGCGCGACTGAAGCAGACGCCTCCTGCTGGGCTTGAAAGACTTCAAACACTCATCTGCCTGCCACTCGCCTCCGAGGTGCTGACCTCCGCCTCGGGGGCATTTTTTTTTCGCGGTATAATTGCGTGCGTGAAGCCCTCGGAGTGGCTGAGCATTCGCGTAGTGGCGCCGCCCGCAGCGTGGGACGCGATTGCTGCTGTGCTGATAGACGCTGGATGTGCTGGCGTGGAACTGCGCGAGCAACCCTACAGTGTAATCGCCTACCTTCCTCAAAGCGAGCATGAGCGTCTGCCCGAGATTGAGGCGCGCCTGCGCCAGCTGTCAGAGTACGACCTGCCCCCGATTAGCAAGTTCGAAGTGCAGCCCGTATCGCCTGAGAATTGGCACACCACGTGGCGTCGTTATTTTCGCAGTCGGCGGTTTGGGGCGCGGCTGCGTGTGCAGCCCAGTTGGAGCCGCTACAAACCTCGCCCCGAGGAACTGTTGATTTTGCTAGACCCAGGCTTAGCCTTCGGCACGGGGGGGCATCCAACAACTGCTTTGTGTCTGGAGTTGTTAGATCGGTATGTGCAACCGGGAATGCGTGTGGCCGATGTTGGCACGGGCACAGGGATTTTGGCGATCGCTGCTGCCAAGCTCGGCGCACGCGAGGTTGTGGCAGTTGACAACGACGCGCTGTCGGTCAAAATCGCGCAAGGCAATATCGAACGCAATCAGGTAGGACATCTCGTTCAAGTTTACGAAGGGGACGGCTTCAACGCGCTGGAGGGCACTTTTGATCTGATTGTATGCAATATCATCAGCATATTTTTGGAGGCGAACGCGCCGAAGGTGCCCCCACTGCTCAACGCGGGGGGTATTTACATTGTTTCGGGAGTAAGTGGGCGCAACTGGCGCACGAGCGTGCGCCACGCGATTGAAGCCGTAGGACTTCAGGTAGAGGAGGTGCGCAAGCGACGCACATGGGTCGCCGCCGTGTTCCGCAAACGCTAAGCCCACGCGCCCTGCCGCGCTTTTTTGTGCCCAAAAGCGTGTTGGAGGCGCGTCTGCTGCCCGATGCGGTGGTGCATCATGCACGGCGCGTACTGCGGTTGGAGGCGGGCGAGTGGATCTGCTTGTTAGATGGGGAAGGTGGGGTTTATTTGGCAGAGCTGGGGACGGAAGCCGACCGCATAGCGCAGGTTGTGCCCAGCCAACTGGACACGGAGTTGCCGTTTGCAGTAAGCGTTTTGCAATCGCTCATTCACGCGGATAAGGCGGAGACGGTAGTTCGTTTGGGGGTGCAAGGCGGAGCGACGGCGCTTCACTTTGCCGCGAGCGCGCGGAGCCTAGTGCAGTGGGATGCCGCTAAGCGAGCCCGCTACGCCCAACGCTGGCAAACTATTGCGCAAGAGGAGGCGGCGTTGGCATGCCGCGCGTGGCTGCCCCGTGTGCAACTGTGGGACGATTGGCACGCGGCAATCGCCAGCTTGCCGCGCCCCGTACTGGTGCTGGACGAATGGGAGGGGGTGATGCCCCTCAAGCAACGATGTCGGCGCATGCCGATGCCAAGTGCCTTGAGTCTGGTGGTGGGTCCCGAAGGGGGATTTAGCCCGGCTGAACGCGAGTGGCTTCAAACGCAGCCAGAGACTTACGCAGTGTCGTTGGGATCGCGGGTGCTGCGCACAGAAACGGCTGCCTTCTACGCGCTGGCACAACTCGCTGCCCTGTGGGAATAGGTTCAGTCTGCGCCGTTGAGGCAACGATGGGCGACAAGCGACTCGGACACGGCATTCCCCACGCGCCAACCGACCCCTCTTGGGTTGCCAGCGGCTCGGGCTCTGGGTGCGCCCACTCTGAGCCGATGACCACGGGCAATACTTCCAGTCCTGCGTGTTGCAGAATCGCAGCGCGCTGTTTAGCACGCAACGCACATCGCGCATCCCCACTTTGAGCAAAATTTCAGCCGGCGCGACCTTTGTTGCCCCTTCATCAGATGCAATCGGCAACCAAGTGGTTCGTGCTCAGGTTCAATGTTTTCGTCGAGCAACCGTCTCGACAATGCCAGCGGAGTAACCCAGTAGTTGCGAGGGCATTGCTTGAGCCCCTCGTTGGAACTTGCTTCATTCAGGGCACATACATCGCCTCCCCAAGCGATGCGGTGGTGCGATTGTTTTCCTCGCCCCTCTCCTCCAGGTTCCTCCTACGCCGTCAGGGGAACCGAGCAGATCTTCGGTTCTCCTCGCGTGCGGGGGGAACCTTACGGAGCGGGCTGGAAAATCCACGGCGAGAGGCGCATGGCGGAACTCAAGCGATGTACCTTTATACGGATTGCCTCAACCCTTCGGTGAAAGAACTTCGAGGATGCGCTGAAACTCTTCCGAAGTCGGCGCTCCCTGCACAAGTGTCGCCATCCCAGCGTTGGGTATGCTTATGATGAGCCCACATTCAGAGGCATACGGTTCGCGGAGTTGTAGAGCGCAAGGCATAGACGCGATGGGCGAGCAACCGATGGAGTTCCGCTGGCAGGTGCACTTGGCGCGGCAGCAGCCCGAACGACTTCCTGTGCTGGTGCTTGTGTTGGTGGGCGTGCCGATTTTGGGCGCGTGGCTGATGGGGCACTGGATTTTCGGGGTCATCGCGCTGTGGATGCTCTGGAGCGCGACGGCGGATTTCTTATTGCCTATCCGCTACGAAGCCGATGCGGAAGGCATTCGGCAGCGCGGGTGGTCGCCCCGCGTGATGCGTTGGGAGCGCGTCAAGCGCGTGGTTTGGAGCGAGCAGGGCGTGTTGCTTAGCCCATTTGCCCATCCCACGCGCCTGAACGCCTATCGCGGCATCTTCGTATGGTACGGCGATCAGCGCGAACAAGTGGAAGCCCTCATCCGCACCTACTGCGCTCATGCCCTCGCCGAGAACGCGCCCAAGTCTAAGCGCAAGCGCAAACGCGCCACCGCTCAGACCAGCACTTCCTCGTCCAGCTCGGCTAGGTCCATAAAGTAGCGCGGTGCCTCGCCTTTGAGCTTGCTCGCCAAGAGCTTTTGGATGGACAAGCGCAAGTCGGCGGGCTTGACCTCGCGCAGTACTACCTCGAAAAAGCCCATCACAATCAGCGCTTCCGCTGCCTCAGGGTCGATTCCGCGCGAGCGTAGGTAAAACAGCTCGTCGGGCTGGATTGGACCAACAGTTGCCCCGTGCGTGCAGCGCACCTCGTTCGCGCCAATCTCCAAGTTGGGGATGCTGTAGGCACGTGCCTCGTCGCTAAGCAGCAGGTTGCGGTTGGCTTGGTAGGCGTCGGTGTGTTGCGCTTTTGGGTGCACGCGAATCAGCCCCGAAAAGACCGAGGTCGCTTCGTCCGCCAAGACGCCCTTGTAGAGCAGGTCGCTGGTAGTGTGCCCCACGCGATGGTCCTGCAACGTGCGGAAGTCCAGATGCTGCTTGCCGTCGCCGAAGAACAGCCCCAGCGGGCGCGCTTCGGCGCCGGGTTCGGTCATCAGGTGCTGCAGCACGGTGCGCCCCAGCTGCGCGCCCAGCCCCACATTCAGCGACAGCACGCGGCTGTCGCGCCCTTGTTCATAGTCGATGCTGCTGATAAACCAGCTCTCGCGCCCCATGCGCTGCATCACTGTGTGGCGCAGTTCGCTGTTGGGCTTGCAAAATACCTCCACCGCGCCCAATACAAACACGCGCACCCTTTCGGGCGAGAAGAACGATTGCACAATGTTCGCCGCGCTGCCTGGCTCACACACAATCACCGTGTGGGGAAAGTGCATGCCGGGCGTTTCGAACCAGTGGATAATCTCAATCACGCCGTCTATCTGTAGGTTGCGCGGGATATATACATACAGCCCACTGTCCCAAGCGGCAGTGTGCAACACAGTGAGTTTATCGCCCGGGATGGGCGCCAAGCGCCCCAAGTCCGCCTCCAGCAACTCAGGTGAGTTAATAAGCACTTCGCGCAAGTCGCGCACCTGCACACCCTGCGCTTGCAAAACCTCAGGAACATGTGCCTCGAAGCCGAACCCTGCCGTGTGGAACACGCGCACCACGGGCTGCTCGGTAAGGAAGGGAGGCATCGTGGTCGGCGCGCTACCACGTGGCACGTCGCTCCACGCCACTGCGGTGTAATCTTCTAAGTGGAGCGTGGTGATGTCCGTATAGCGCCAATCTTCCTGTTTAGGTGAGGGAATCGGCAGGTTCAAAAACCGTTCAAACGCCTCCGTTCGTCGCTGAATATGCCATTCAGGTTCGCCACTGGCGCGTGCAAGCTGCTCGATGCGCTCGCGCGTCAATCCCTGTGGTACATCCTTGAGAACTTCTGTCGTCATTCGCATTGCCTCCTAAATCTTTAGCGTGGCTAAATTATGGCATGGAGGCGTTCGGGAAGTCAACAGGGGCGCGACGGGCGTCCAAGTGAGCTTGCACAAAGTGGTCGTGTCCCACATAATAATGCACCGAGAACTCGGCAGGCTTGAACCATACGATTCCTTTGGGCATCACGCCAAAAAACGGTTCCACAATCCGATGGGCAGCTTCCAAGTCAATAGGGGCACCGTCGGCGCGGCGCACGCTGCAGTGGAGAAGGTCATCCTCGCCCTCGAACTGGATAATGTAGCCGTCTACTTCGGCGCGGTAGCGGTCGCCCGCGTCGATGCGAATTACGAACCCTGCTTGAATGTCCTCCAGCAGGGCGGTCAACACACGCTGGATTGCCTCAGGCATTGCCTAAATTTGGATTTCCTTGATGCGCAAGACGGTGTAGCGCTGCCGGTGCCCCCAGCGCTTGCGCTCGTTTTTCTTAGGCTTATACTTGAAGCCGATAATCTTGGGGCCCTTGATTTGTTTGACGACCTCCGCAACGACTTTTGCTCCTTGCACATAGGGGGTACCTGCGCGCAAGCCCTCGTCGGTGCGCACCATCAGCACTTCGCTGATTTCTATCTCCGTGCCTGGTTCTGCCTCTATTTTTTCCACGCTGAGCACGGTGTTCGGCTCTACTCGGTATTGCTTGCCTCCAGTTTGGATAATCGCGTACATCATATATGCCTCCTGCTTAGGCATAGGATTATACCCATCTGCTGTGTCGTTTCGGACGGTGCGGCGGCGTTGTGGAGTAGGTATACTTCAACAAGGAGTATTCCAACGATGGCAGAAGAACGCAGTTTCTTGGACGATCCTAATCCCGAAGGGCGCGCACCGATGCCCGTGGAGCGACTGCCGATGCTGCTAAGCATCGTGGAGCAGATGGATGAGGTGCTGGTAGTGTTGGCGTTTACTGTGCATGCGGAGGGGGTGATGCGCAGCGACGCCACTTTCGGCGTGTGGCTGGACGAATCGCTCTCCCATGAGGACAAAATTGAAACGCTGCGCCAACTGGCAGCCCGCCTCTACCCTGTGGTTAGCCCTGACTATTACCTTGATCTGATGCTGATTAGCCCACGCGACAGCGCGTTGTGGCAGTTAGCCACCGAAAACGGCGACCTGATCTTCTCACGCGATGACGAAACTTTGCAAGCACAGGCGGCGATTATTCAGAGCCTGCCGCCATTTGATGAAGACGAGCGCGACATTGATGTGATGCGCGTGATGTAGTTTGCGTAATTGTAATCAGGCGCACTTGTGGCTGCGCCCACGCGAAGCAGGAGTCTCATAAACAGCGATGCAAACCATCGAGTTGGAGCTTCCCGAGCAGGTTGAGGAGCTTGTCCATAGGGTACGTGAATACGCGCCTGACGCCGACACCGCACGCCTTGTGGACGCCTACCTGTTCGCGGAAGAGCGGCACCACGGACAACAGCGTAAAAGCGGGGAACCCTACATTACCCACCCGCTGGCGGTGGCACACATCTTGGCAGACCTGCAAATGGGCATTAACACCGTCATTGCGGGGCTACTTCACGACGTGTTGGAAGATACGCCCACCACCCCCGAAGAGCTGGAGCAGCGCTTCGGCACCACCGTGCGCCAACTGGTGGAAGGCGTGACCAAGCTGCACCATTCCGAGCGCAAGCTGGAAATCTTCAACGAGGCAGGCAAGCGTCGGATGAGCATTGCCAAAACCGCCGAGAACCTGCGCAAACTGCTGCTGGCGGTCGCTGATGACCTGCGCGTGATGATTATCAAACTCGCTGACCGCCTGCACAACATGCAAACGCTAGATGCTTTGCCCCCCGAAAAGCAAATCCAAATCGCCGCCGAGACCCTGCAGGTATACGCACCACTGGCACACCGCTTGGGCATCTACAAAATCAAGGCGCAGCTTGACGACTTGGCGTTCAAATACCTCTACCCACAAGAATATCGCGAGATTAGCCAGAAGGTGGCACGCACCCGCGCTGAACGCGAACAAGAGGTGCAAGAACTCATTCGCATCCTCAAAGAGCGGCTATGGGAGCGCGGCATCCGTGCTGAAGTGATGGGGCGCCCCAAGCACCTTTGGAGCATCTTCAACAAAATGAAGCAGCAGCAAATCGACTTCAGCCAAATTTACGACCTAATCGCGCTGCGCGTGCTTACCGATACCGTAGAAGAGTGCTATACCGCGCTGGGCATCGTGCACGAACTGTGGCGCCCCATCCCGACCCTGTTTTACGATTACATCGCCTCGCCCAAACCCAACGGCTACCAATCGCTGCACACCAAAGTGATTGGTCCCAACGAGCGCACGTTGGAGGTGCAAATCCGCACTTGGCAAATGCACAAGGTTGCCGAGTACGGCGTGGCAGCCCACTGGCGCTACAAGGAGGGGCAAGACCTCAAACCTATTCAGATCCCCGCTTTGCAGCAGCAGCTGCGCGACCTAACCGACTTCAAGAGCAACTTGGAGTTTCTCACCAGCGTGTTCCGCGACATGACCGCGGATCAGGTGTTCGTGTTCACGCCCAAAGGCGACATCATTGACCTGCCCGAAGGCTCCACGCCGATTGATTTCGCCTACCGAATCCACACGCAAGTGGGCAATCGCTGTGCGGGGGCGCGCGTGAACGGGCGCATTGTGCCGTTGGACTACAAACTGCGCACGGGCGATGTGGTGGAAATCATCACGCGCCCAAACGCGCAACCTAGCTATGATTGGTTGGGTATCGTGCGCACCTCCAGCGCGCGCAGCAAAATCCGCGCTTATTTTCGCGAGGTGCGTCGCGCAGAGTTTATCGAGCATGGGCGAACCTTGCTGGAGCGCGAGTTGGCGCGCCTACGCATTGGCATCGCTCAGTACAAAGAGGCGTTGCCTGAAATCCTCAAAGCGCTCAACTTCCGCAGCGAGGACGATCTACTGGCAAGCATCGGTGAGGGGCTAACTGGTGTGCAGGCGGTGGCGCAACGCCTGCGGGCATTGGTGCCCAGCACGTATCCAGAGCCGTCGACACTGCCTACGCCACGCCCCACCCCCGCAATGCACATCGGCGAGGTTGATGGCTACCTCACCCGCCGCGCCAACTGTTGCTACCCGTTGCCAGGCGACGAACTGCGTGGCTACATTTCGCGCGGACGCGGCATCGTGATGCACCGCGCCTCCTGCCCCAACCTGCGCGTGCTGGAAGAACGCGAGCCAGAGCGCATTATGCAGCTGGAATGGCAGCCCACGAACGAGCACACCTACCCCGCCCTGCTGCGCTTCGAAGCCACCGACCGTCCTGGTGTGCTGGCCGACATCACCACCATCTTGGGTAGCTCAAACATCAACATCGAAGATGTGCGCGTGCGACGCCCCTCCAGCACAACCGCAATTATTGACTTGGTAGTACAAGTTCACAGCGCGCAAGAGCTACGCGCGCTTACCCAAAAACTCGCCAACCTAGAAGATGTAATCTCCGTCTCGCGCGTGGTAGGAGAATCGGGCAAGGATGCGAGCCGTCGTGCAAAGAGTTAAGTGGGCAGAAGTGGAAGTGGACGGGCAAGTGGTTGCCCGCATCGAGCAAGGCGCGCTGGTGCTGTTGGGCGTGCACCAGAGCGATACTGAGCAACAGGCGCGCTGGCTGGCGCAAAAACTCGCTCACCTGCGCTTTTTCGAGGACGAGGCAGGCAAACTCAACCGCTCCGTGCTGGAAGTTGGTGGGGCGATGCTGGTAGTCTCCAACTTCACGCTCTATGGCGACTGTCGCAAGGGCAGACGCCCCAGCTTTACCGAGTCCGCGCCCTACGACGCGGGGCGCACGCTCTACGAGCAGTTTTGCGCGTATCTGCAGGCGGAGGGCGTGCCCCTGCAAACGGGCGTCTACGGCGCAACAATGCAAGTACGCCTGCAAAACGACGGTCCCGTCACGCTCATTGTCGACGCGCCTGCCGATTCGCCCATCACCCCGTAGCGTCGGTGCCCCCGCTGACGACTCGGCTACGCGAACCGAAAGCAAACACAGGAACCAAAAGCACCGCTTGCAGGTATAATCTCATGCGTCCTGCCGTGTGCGTGACGCCCGAGGTGGGTCGAACCGTCGCCAACATGGCAGGGAGTGATGGCTTGGCTGAGTGGAAGCGTCGCGCAGGCGACGAATCGCGAGGCGAGCCAGACCTCCCAAAAAGGAACCTTGGGGTTCGCGACCCCAACGGCGCACGGCACGGCGGGGAAAACCTCTTCTCGTAACGCCCCATCACTGATATAATCACCGCCTGTCCGTTTTGAGTGGGTGAGATTCCTCGCTGGCTCGGAGTGACATTCCATTTTTGCCAGCAAGGGCTTTGTCATTCCGGGCCGATGGCGAGGAATCTCCGGTGAAAACACGGTTGAGACCCCTCGCTGCGCTCAGGATGACAAAGTTGTTTGCGCACAATATGCTTGTCATTCCGAGCCGTAGGCGAGGAATCTCATAGAGGGAGCCACTTGGGTTATAATTAGCACTGGGGGATAGGCATACAACGCCTCACAGGAACCCCGCGCACAAAATAGTCGTATCAAAAGCAGGAGGCGGCTATGGCACGATATCGCGGAGGTCGCTCCCGCAGCTACGAGGGGGACGGACACAACCCATGGGCAGTAGGCTTAGTGCTACTAGTAATCGCTGTAGCGGTGATGGCAGGGGGTTGGTGGGTCTGGAACTACAGCCAACGCCAAGCCATTCAAATACCCTTAGCAGTGGGGGCGGGTTTTGACATCAGCCAATCGGTGAGCACCAAGCAGAAGCAACAGTCGGTGGCGTTTCTCAACAAGATGATTGGTACCGTCTTGCCTACTCGTACCCCCATCAAAATCTGGCGCTACGCTGAAACCGTAGAAACCGTCCACGAAGGACGCCCCTTGGCATCCCGTGAGCTGGGCAAAGTTTCTCGCGACACCATCGAAAGCTACATGGGCAAGTGGGGCACGCGCCCTGACAAGGTGATGCGCGAGTTTCAAACCTATTTGGAACAGTATCCCGATCGCAAGTATGTCCTGTGCCTGTTCACTGACGGTGAGAGCCACGACGCGAAGCAAACGCGCGCTCTCGCGCGTGCCTTAGCCCAAGACGAGCGCGTGGTCGCCTTCATCGTGGGACCTGTGTTGAACAAGTACCGCTTGGCAGTGGAAAACGACTACTACGAGCCGCTGCGCAAGGCGGGCAAGCTGTTTGTGTTCGGCGAAACCGATGCGTTGGACACCATCGGGCGCGTCAAAGAACACCTGTATACTTTAGGACAGATGTAAGAGGGGGGATTGTGATGACAAACGAACATCAGCAGCCATTCGAGCAACCGCATGAAGCAGAGCCATCAGTAGAAGGCTACGCTGCCGCGCAAATGCCTTCAAGTGATGTGCCCAACACACCTGTGGATAAAACGCCTGACACCACAGGAACGCCTGAACCAAACCACGATGGGGTGACCGCGCCTATCGAACCCAGCCCCCTGATTGAGCCATATCCACACACCTCTACCTTCTGGCAGCTGCCGTTGGAACCGAATGTGTTCTATGAGTCGCCCCTGCTGGTGCATCAGCAACTGGCGGATGCCGAGCGTGTGGTGCTTCAGATGGAAAGCTACCTGCTCCACGCAGGCTATTCGGCGGAAGCGAGCGACTTGCGTTTGCGCTACACCCAGTGGGTGAAAACCCCCGCCCGAGAGTATGAACAGCTGCGCCACGAGCTGGAGCCAAAGCGCGAAGCGTACACCCAGCAGTTGGAGCAAATTGAGCGGGCCCTCGCCGAGGCGCAAACAGCATTTATGCAGGCGATGGCGCGGGCGAAAATCCCGCTTCCGTTGCCTGAAGAAAAGAAACGACGGCACAAGAAACCCCAACCGCCTGAGCCAATTCGCCCAGCACTGGTGGAAAAAGCCCTCAAAGCCGACTTCGCCTCCGACGATGAGGTATGTGGCGAGCAAGGCATCGCGCCTGTGTCCACACGCGGCAACATCTGGACGATGGTGGGGCGATGGCTGTTCGAGTTCGGCGCGCCACTTTTTGCGGGGCTGCTGTTGGGCGTTAACTTGGGCGTGATTGTGGGCTTGCTCAGCTGGGAGACCTTGCAACGCGCCGAGGCGCTGTGGCTGGTCGTGCTGGCCGCTATCATCGGGCTGTTTGTGGAAAAGCTGGTGGGCGAAACCGCCTACGCTGTCGCTGCCTCCACCGCGATGGCAAGCGAAAAACGCAACACTTTGCCCAACACCGAGCCTTTTCCACATATGTACTCGCTGCTGCGCGTGGGCATATTCATCATAGCAGTGGTAGTGCTTACCGCCGCGGTCGCACTGGTGGATGCTATCGGGCTGTACACCCTATACAAGGAGCGTATGCAAGAAGCGCAGCTCACTGGCGCCACCGCTACTGAGGAGTTCGCCTTCTGGGTGTTCCTGTTGGTGGGCTTGATTGTTAGCGCGCCCTACATCGTAAACAAGGCGGTCAAGGGCTGGCGTGAGCCAGAAATTCGCCAGCGCGAAGCCCGAATCGCCTACCTCCATTGGAAGCATGTGGAGCGTCGCCGCCAAGAGCCTGAGGTGCAAGAAGCATTTGTGCGCGCCCAAGAGGTGCAGAACCTCCACGACATGCGCGAACAGCTACTGCACACTCTGGATGACATCAAAGCCCGCCTCGACTCCGCGCGCATCAACTGCATCGGCAACACACAAAGGTTCGTCGAGTATTGGAACGCGCTGGTGGAGCACGTAAAGCGCGAGCAGGCACCCTACGCCCCCAGAAATGGCCTCCTACGCGCACGAACCAACCACAGTACGCTGCTCAATCGCCTATTGGAGGCGTTCCAACGGAGGTAGCCGATGGGTGTCCGCCTGCTCTTTGGCGCGATAGGACTAACCGTTGCGTTGCTGACCGCGTTAGGGCTGAACGCGCTTTTTGATGTACTCAACACGCCCACCCTGCTAGCAGGCAACAAGGTGCTGCTGTTTGAAACCGATGACGACCTTACGCAACGGTTGGAGCAGGCAGGCGCGCAGTTTGGCGACCCCCAATTCTCACTGGCGTGGAACAACCGCAACGACTTGGACCTCCATGTGATTGACCCTGCAGGCAACCACATCTGGTTTCGGCAGCGCACCAGCCCTACAGGAGGTAAGCTGGATGTGGATGCTAATGCCGACCGCATGCGCCTTACCAATAGCCCCGTGGAGAACATCTACTGGCCGCCCGGCAGGGCGCCAGAGGGTAACTATGTGGTGTATGTGCATCACTTTGCCAATCACGGCGACCGCGACCCTACACCGTATACCTTGCGCATCACAATGAAGGGGCGTGTGCGCGAGTTTCGGGGCAGCTTGAGCTACGGAGAGGAAAGCCAACGGCTCACGGTCAATCCCCAAGAGGTGGCAGATTGGTTCCCTTTGCCTGCGGAGCGGCGTGGCTGGGCGTTGGTGGCGATGGCGGGCTGGGGCGCGGCAGTGGGGCTGTTGCTTGCGCTTGGACTGCGGTTGCCGCAGGCGTTTTTCCCGCAGGTTGCTCGTGCAGAGTTTGGGGTGTTGCGAGTGCTGGGCAACGCGCTGGGCGGGGCACTGCTGGGCGCGTTGGCAGGCGCCTTCGGGCAGCTGTTGTTTGGTTGGCTGGTGGGGCTGGGTGAGGGGTTCGCGCGTTTCGTCGGCTTGAGCGTGCTTGGAGCAACTCTGGGCTATGGGCTGGCGCATTGCGTGCCAAACCTCCCGGTGCGCCCCGCACGGTGGGCAGGCGCAATCGGCGGCGCGCTGGGCATGGGGGCGTACCAATGGGCAATTACCAACGCTTCCGACGCCACTGGGCGATGGCTCGTGGCAGCCCTCCTCGGCTTGGCAATCGGGCTAATGATTACGATTTTGCTATGGCGCGTGCGCTACGCGCTGGTGCGTAGCGGCGGCACCATTGCTCCAAGCCGACTCACCAGTGCCTACCGAACCCGCGCAGGGCGATGACGCCTCAGCAGGAGGTACAATTGCAACGGCGAATCCCCACTGTGGAATAATCACGCGAGGGCTGATCCCTATGTTTGCGTTGAACTTTTACACGGACTTGTATGAGGATATGCTGCGTTCCCAGCGCAAAACGGCGACCATTCGGCTGGGCGATAAGTCGCGCAAGTACATGGCGGGGCAGATTGTGTGGATTACCGTTGGACCCCGCTTCGGCAAGCGCAAACGCCTCTTCACGGCGATTTTAGACCGTGTGGAGGTCAAGCCGATTTCCGACCTTAGCCCGCGCGATATCGAGCGCGAGAATCCAGAGTTCCGCACCGTGGAGGATGTCATCGCGCTGCTGGAGCGCATCTACGACCGCCCCGTCTCTATGGACGATTTGGTCACGGTAATTTACTTCTCGCCCATTGAGGAAGGCTAAGGCTCAGCGGGCTTTCTGCGTGCTGAGCGCGAACTCACGGATTGCCAGCAGCAGTTCAGGATTGGTGTCGGTAGGCACGGAGCAGCCGGGAGCCAAAATATAACCCCGCCTGCCGACACTATCCAATGCTTCGTGAGCTTGCTGGAAAATCCGCTCGCGGCATAGGTGCGGAAACTCTAACTCGTTCAACCCGCCCATCACGCAGCGGTCAAATAGCCGTTTGCCCTCGGCAAGGCTCAGTGTGGTGGCGCGGTCGCTCCAGCACACGATTGCGACAGGGGCGTCGGCAAGTAGGTCGGCATACAACTCGCCGTAGCCGTGCAAGTGGAGCACATTGAACTTGCCATCCGACACCGACTCCAAGAACGCCCGATCCAGTGGCGCGAAATACTCCTGGTACACATGGCGTGGCGCTGCGTCGGAGCCGATGCCGTTCACCGCGTAATAGATGCCGTCGCACACGGTAAGCACCAAGCGCGCGTAGAGCTGCAGATTGGCTTGAATAGTTTGCAGCCCTTGTTGCACGGCGTCGGGGGCAAGCGCAAGGTGCTGCAGCAACTTGCCCTCGCAGAGCTTGTTAGCATAATAAAAAACATTGAACACCGTCTCCACGATGGGCACCTCAGGGGGCACCATCGCCCGCAGGCGCTTGAGCATTTCAATTTGTGCCCCAAAATGCCCCTTGTCTGGCTCCAACGGAGGCAGTTTCGCCCAGTCGTCGACGCTGTGCACAAATGAAAAGCCTGTGGGCGTTTCGTAAGGAATATCGTGCATTACTTTGAGCAGGTCGGGTTGGTAGCGCCGCCAGAACTCATAGGTGGCACGACTCATGCCGTCAATATAGGCGTGCAGCACCTCCTCGCTGGCGGGCGCGCGATATTCCGCGTGCAACGCTCGCGGAAACCACGCTTCGGTACGGAAGTGGTACCAGAAGCTATAGGGCAGCCGATCGACCTCGCCCCCCACAATTGCCTGCTCAACTCGCTCGCGCGGGGTCATGGCTTGATTGTACCTTTTCCAAAAGTGTACGGTTGCTCCGTTGACGATGCTCCTCGCTCGTAGCGTTGGCGTCCCTGCCAACGATACATCCACGAGACGCGGGCATTACAGGTTTTCGCCCCCGTTGACACGGCGAACGTGGCAGTTCAAAAAGGCACGGGCAAACTTGCCCGTGCCCGATTCTGGTTAGCGGTTCAGCAGCGCGCCGACATAGCGCAGCACTTCGTTCGCGCTTTCGGGCGTGTAGCCGCCTTGCGACACCATGCGGTCAATCACTTCGTTGATTTTGCGCAGCTGTTCGGGGTCGGGTGTACGCGCGGAGGTGGTGATTTTCACCACATCCTTGAGGTCGGCAAACAGCTTGCGTTCGATGGCTTCACGCAGGCGTTCGTCACTGCCGATTTCAAAGCGCACGCCGCGCCGTGCCAGCGACGCCACCGAGCGCATAATCCCTTCGCGGAACTCGCGCTTGGCGTTTTCGGACACACCAATCTGTTCCTCAATGCTGCGCATCAGTTTCTCGTCGGGGTCCATCTCCTCGCCCGTGATGGGGTCGCGCACTTTGGTCTTGTTGCAGTAGGCGTCCACATTGTCGAGGTAGTTTTCCAGCAGGGCGTGGGCGGCTTCCTCGTAGCTGTAGACGAAGAATCGCTGCACCTCTTTCTTGATGAGTTCGTCGTACTCCTTGCGCACATCGTCGAGCAAGGCGAGCAATCGCTTGCGTTCTTCTTCGTTGTTGGTGTATTCGGCAAGTCCGTCGCGGATGGAGCGCAGCACATCAATGGGGGTGATGTAGCCCTTGTTGCCGCGCACCATCGCTGCCGAGAGTCGGTTGAGGATAAAGCGCGGCGACACGCCGCTCATGCCCTCATCGGGGTATTCTTCGCGCAGCTCCTTCACATGGCGCTGATCCCAGTCGCCCACTTGACGCTCGCCGTCGTAGAGCTTCATCTTAGTGATGAGCGACATACCGCTCTTTTTCGGCGGTTTCAGGCGGCTGAGCACGGCAAACATCGCTGCCACGCGCAGCGAATGGGGTGCAATATGCACTTTCGAAAGGTCTTGGGTTTCGTCGCTCCACTGCGATTGTTGAATGAGCTTCTCGTAGATGCGCACCTCCTGCGACACCTGCAGGTTGTACGGCACCTTGATGACGAACATGCGGTCAATCATCGCCTCGTTCTCTTTGTTGGAGAAGTAGGCGTTGTATTCGTATTCGTTGGTGTGGGCGATGACCACCACATCGGTGTAAATCAGGGCAAAGCGTCCGATTTTGATCATCTGTTCGCCCGCGACGGTGTTCAGCTCGTACAGGAACCGCTTGTCGGCTTTGAGCATCTCGATGAATTCCATAATGCCGCGGTTTGCCTTGTTCAGCTCGCCGTCGAAGTTGTACACGCGCGGGTCGGATTCGACGCCAATTTGAGTCAGCAGGCTCAGGTTCACGCTGCCGGTGAGTTCAGATACATCTTGCGATTTCGGGTCGGACGGTTTGAAAGTGCCGATACCGATGCGCTCGCGTTCGGAGAACTTGATACGCACGACGGGCACATCCTGGATGTTGTCGCCCCATTCGTGCTTGAGGCGCCACTGGCATACGGGGCAAAGGTCGCCCTCGATATGCACGCCGAATTGGCGTTTGAAGTCGGCGCGTAGCTCTTCGGGCACAAGGTGAAGTGGTTCCTCGTGCATCGGGCAATCTTTGATGGCGTAGACGGCTCCTTCTTCGGTGCGCGAGTAGCGCTCCAGCCCGCGCTTGAGCATCGTTACTAAGGTAGACTTCCCGCCCCCAACGGGACCGACCAGCAACAGAATGCGCTTACGCACATCCAGTCGTTTGGCAGCAGGCGCGAAGTATTCCTCTACCAGCTGTTGTAGGGTGCGATCCATCCCAAACAGCTCGGAGGTAAAGAACTTATACTCCCGCGGTTGCCCCTCACCGCGCTCTTCCACACCCGCGCTGATAATCATGTCATACACGCGGGCGTGCGCAAGGTTTGCTACTTTCGGGTTGCGCTGTACAATCTCCAGATAGTCCCGAAAAGTGCCTTCCCAGTGAATCTGTTTTTCCAGCCGTCGTTGCTCTTCGATTTGGCGCAAGAAGTCGGCTGCGCTCATGCTTTTGGACCCCCTTGTGCGTTGCGCGGGCAGTCGATTCAAATGCTCCCGCACTGGGCGTTCGCTTGACTGCATGGAATCACCCCACTTGTTAAGGATGGCGGCTTGCCCTAACGACGCCGTCTTATAGATTATCGGTTAGACGGAACAAAAATCGTAGAGGTTTCTACCACTGGCAAGTGGCAAGGTACGCCGTGGCGAACGCTTTCCGTGCGGCGGTGTGTGAAGGAAACTCCCCAACACCAGTTCTGAAAGGATACTGCCCGCTGTGGCAGAAGGCTCGCTCCTGCCATGCAATTATACTACGATTGCGCGCCCCAGCGGGTTCCTTCAGCGGCGTGGTGTAATGGTGCAGGTAAGCCACGACGGAGCAGGTTATCTACGAAGGGGCACGCACGCCGCCGCAAGGCGAGATTTCGTTCGAGCGTTTCTGAAGTGGCTGGACGAAGACACCCACGCCGAGTGGGTCGACGGTGCGGTGATCCCCAAAATCCCTATGTCAGTGCACCATTCAGGAACTGTCGTGCCGCTCTGAAGGCGAGGAATCTCACACAGCGGTGGCAACTCAGCTCAAGAACAAGAGACAGACAGTCAGAGCCATTCCTATGCTAACGAAGCCACCCTGCGTTGGTTTTAGCCTGCGGCGACGGGCTTGGCTTGTCCAGCAACGGCTTCAGCTGTTTGTTTCTCACACAGTGTCTCAGCCAGGCACGATAGGTATAATCGCCTGTGATGGAACCACTGCCGCGCAACTATGTGCCCGAAACGGACGCGTTGATATTAGACGGCAAAGCGGTGGCGCAGCGTGTGCGCGAACAGCTCAAACAGCGTGTGGCTGCCCTGCACGCGCGCGGCGTTGTGCCATGCCTGGCGGTGATGTTGGTGGGCGACGACCCCGCCTCGCATACCTATGTGCGTACCAAAGCCAAGACGTGCGAGTCGGTGGGCATTCGCTCTATCGTGAAACACTACCCTGCGGATGTCACTCAAGCCACCTTGGAAGCGCAGATTGACGCTTGGAACGCTGACCCCACGGTGCATGGTGTGTTGATCCAGCACCCTGTGCCCGCGCCGCTGAACGAGGGGGCACTATTGCACCGCTTAGACCCACGCAAGGATGTGGACGGCATTACGCCCGCCTCGCTGGGCGCACTGGTGGCAGGCGAACCTGCCTTCGGTGCGTGCACGCCGTTGGGCATCATCACTTTGCTGGACGCCTACGGCATTTCCATTGAGGGCAAGCACGCGGTGGTGGTGGGGCGCAGCGTGATTTTGGGCAAACCGATGGCGCTGATGCTACTCAATCGCAATGCGACGGTGACCATTTGCCACTCGCGCACGCGCGACTTGGCGCACCACACGCGCCAAGCGGATATTCTGGTGGCGGCGGTGGGCAAGCCAGAGTTCATTACAGGCGAGATGCTCAAGCCCGGCGCAGTGGTGATTGACGCGGGCTACAATCGCGTGGAGGGGCGCAAGGGCGATGTGGGCGATGTGGCGTTCGAGTCGGCGGCGCGGGTGGCAAGCGCGATTACGCCCGTGCCCGGCGGCGTAGGACCGATGACGGTCGCGATGCTGCTGCAAAACACGGTGCTGGCAGCCGAACAACAAGCGTAGGATGCAGCCCCAAGAATATCTGCGGATGTACCAGCGCGAGGGCGACTATTGGTGGTTTGTGGCGCGGCGTCGCCTCGCGCTGCGATTGTTACACACTTATGTGCCCCAACTTTCAGGGGCGGTGTTAGACGCGGGGTGTGGCACGGGCGCGCTGCTTGCCGAGTTGCAGCCGCTAGGCTTGGCAGTCGGCGTGGATGTGGAGCGCGAAGCGTTGCGCCTAACGCGCCAACGTGGGGCGTTGCCCGTGGTGCAGGCGCGGCTGGAAGCATTGCCGTTCGCTTCGGAGGCGTTTCAAGTTGCCTTCGCGCTGGATGTGTTGGAGCACCTGCCCGACGAGCGTCTAGCGCTTTGTGAGCTGCACCGCGTGCTGCAGCCCGCAGGTGTCTTGATTGTGAGTGTGCCCGCCTATTCGTGGCTGTGGAGCAAGCACGATGTGGCATTGGCGCACTACCGACGCTACACGGCGCGTGCTTTGCACAAGCGCCTGCACGAGGCGGGCTTTGAGGTGCTCAAACTCTCGTATGCGCTATGCTTGTTGCTGCCTATGATTGCGCTAGTGCGTTGGCTGGATTGGCTGCGCCCGGGCGCGCCCGCTGCCACAGTGATACCCTTGCCACACTGGCTCAACCGCGCCCTGATTCGCTTTCAGGATGCTGAGTCGCGTTTGCTATTGCGCTACAACCTGCCGTTTGGGGTGAGTTTGGTCGCCGTTTGTCGCAAGCCCGCCTCCCACACTTGTACCCGAACGCCCTTGTAGAGCCGTTCCAGTCGTTTGGCGTCGGGCATGCCCAACACGGCAGCGGCGGTAGCGAGGCTGTCGGCGGTAATACCATCGCGGGCGCGCACGCGCGCCAAAATCAGGCGTGTTAGCCCCAGCCCCGTGCGCGGGTCAATGATGTGCGCGTAACGCACGCCCTCGATTTCCACATACTGCTCAGTGCTGCCTGAAGTAGCGAGTGCGCCGTTTTTGAGCAGTAGATAGTTGGTGCTATCGTCAAGCGTGGGGGCAGCGAGTGCGATTTTCCAGCCCGATTCGCCTGGTGGTGCCTCACCAGCCACGATATCGCCCCCCATCTGGATGAGCGCGTGTTGGATTCCGTGCTGGCGCAACACGCGCAGGGCGCTGTCGCATGCGTAGCCCTTTGCGATACCCCCTAAATCCAGCTGCATGCCCTCCGCGTGGAGGCGCACGGCGCGTTTGGCGCGGCTCAACTCCAGCAGGCGGTAGCCCGAGCGCGCTCGCGCTTCTTGCAAAGCGGCTTCGTCGGGCAGCTTGCCTGTGCGGCGCGCCTCACGCCACAAGCGCACCAGCGGTCCCACCGTGATGTCGAACGCGCCATCAGTTTGGTGCGCCAGCTTCTGCGCGCGCCACAGGACATAAAATAGCTCAGCGCTAACCCGAACCCATCGCCCGACCGCGCGTTGGCACAACAAGTTCAGCTCGCTGTTGGCACGGTAGTCGCTCATCATCTGTTCCAGTGCACTAATGCGAGTGTAGGCAGCGCGGCAGGCGCGCACCGCGTGCTCCTCGTCGGGCGCGTAGACCACGATAGGCGTATCCACGCCCATGCGGATTTGGTTGAACTCAAAGCGTTGCAAGCGCGTTTGCATCGTCTACGCTGTGCGTGCCGGTTTGGGCTTGAGCACCAGCCAGCTGAGCAGGGCGCTGAGCGTAATCACCGCTGCGCATGCGAGGAATGGCGTGCGGTGGGCAGGAATGAACACCTCGCCCAGCCGCAGAGGCACATGCTCATATAGGAAACCGCCCAGCAGCGCGCCCAGAATGCTGCCGATGCCCTGCGTGGTGCCCGCTGCGCCCAAGATGATACCGCGCCGCGCAGGGTCAATCTCGCTCAGTTCTGCCATCCACGCGGCGAAGGTCAGCACGAAGGTAATCGCGCCCAGTGCTGCGGCGACCACTACCCACGCTAGGGGAGGCTTTGAAGGCGCGACCACGCTCCAGAGCACCAGTGCAGCTGCGCTCAGCCCGATGCGGATGCTACGGGCACGCCCCAGCTTGTCTGCTAACCGCCCCAGCGGCAAGCTAAGCGCGGCGATTGCCAGCGCGGGCACCACTAAGCCCGCTCCGAACAGCGTTTCGCTGACGCCGTACTCGTCCATCGCGTAGAGTTTGACCAACAACATCACCAACCCGATACCGAAAAACACTGTGAACGCCAGCAGCATATGCCCCGGCGCGGCACGCAGTGCCCTCAGCAACGCCTGTACCGAAAAGTGCCCTTCGCGCATTGAAGGGTTGCCCGCTTTGCGCCCGTCGTCAGGGTAGAACCGCCACGCAATCAGCGTAGCAATCGCGAACAGGCACGCCGTAAGATAAAACGAGGCTTGTTTCGCCCCCGTAAGATCGTTTGCCAATCCGCCTGCCAATGGTCCGAGGGCGATACCCCCCATGTAGGTCATATTCAGAAAACTCATCGCCCACGAGCGTCTCTGGGCAGGCACGCTATCGCCGATTGCGGCATACGCGGCAGGCCACAACATTGCAGCGCTCAGCCCATCCAGTGCACGCAAAATCGCAAACTGCAGTGGGTGGCGCGCCAACAATGTCGCTAGCGAGGTGACGACGGTGAGCATTGGGGCGAGCGTGATGAGACGTCGCCTGCCGATACGGTCGCTGAGCGCCCCCATCGGCGCGCGGAAAATCGCCTCCGTCAGCAAAAATACCGAGCCAACAGCGGTGATTGTTGCCTCGCCCAGCCCCACGACCTCGCGTAAATAAACGGGCATCGCCGAGATGTTGAGCGTTACATAGCCCAACTCGGCGAAGCCCGCCATAATCACCAACGCCCAAAACGCCGATACCGACCTCACATGGGTGCCTCACTCAAGCGAGGTGTCAATCGGCACCTCGTGCCCAGTTTCTGCCGATTCGTAGATGGCGTCCATAATCGCGTTGAGGTAGAAGCCATGCTCGCCAGGGACCGGCGCGGGCTTGTTGTTCAGCACGGCATCTACCACCGCCTCCACATTCGCATGGTAGGAGTTGATGTTTGGAATATTGATGGGCTGGATATCGTAGAGCGAGCGATTATGCTCGGTGAAGATGCGCACGGGGCGGTCGCACATCGGGTCGGCGAACACGCCCGCCTTGTCGCCCAGCAACAGCACATTGAACTCGTCGCCTTGAATGTTGGCGCAGAAGCTCGACTCCAGCGTAATCGTGGCGCCGTTTTCGAGGCGGATTAGCCCCACCGCGAAGTCTTCCACCGTGAAGCGGGTGTAGTCCCACTGCCCCATTAGCCCGACCACATCGGGGCGGTTACCGAACTTGGTGTAAGTAGCCCCGAACGCCGACACGGGCTTAGGATAGCCCATCAGCCAGAGCGTAGTGTCCAGAATGTGCACGCCGATGTCAATGAGCGGTCCGCCGCCTTGTTTCTCCTTGTCAATAAACACGCCCCAGCCGGGGATGCCGCGGCGGCGCAAGGCATGGGCGCGCGCGTAATAAATCTCGCCTAGATTGCCCTCTTCCACTACATACTTATGCAAAAACTGCGCCACGCCTGAGAAGCGCCACTGCAGCGACACATGCAACAGTTTGCCTGTGCGCCGAGCGGCTTGCACCATTTCGCGTGCTTCGCGGGCGTTGCGGGCTAACGGCTTCTCGCAGTGCACATGCTTACCCGCTTCCAGCGCGGCGATAGTCGCTTCGCGGTGGGCAAAGTTCGGGGTCGCTACCACGACTAAGTGGATGTTGTCGTGGCGCAGCAGCTCACGGTAGTCGGTGTAGACGTGCGGAATGCGAAACCGCTCGGCAGCTGCGCGCGCTGCCTGCTCATTCACATCAGCAACGGCGACTAACTCTACACGGTCAGAAAGCCGTGCGTATGCAGGCATGTGTTGTCCTTGCGCGATACCACCAGCGCCGATAAAGCCAACGCCTATCTTGCTCAACTTACTCGCTCCTCCTTGTTGCTCAAATTCCTCCAAGCATTCGGTAATGCCCAAGCAAGCGTGTAGAGTATACCTAACTCAGGCACCTACCAACGCGTGGTGGCTTGCCTTTAGTTCGGCGTGCAAACTCCTTGACGGCTACAATCGCTTGTACGCAGACAAGGCTACCTACGCGGGCTTATCAGCTACCTAGCGACAAAGTAGGTGAATGAAAGCTGCTCGCGTGCGCTATCAGTTGCGCGGTTGGCGGCTGGCGGGCGCATCATCGCGCGTTGATTATACCTGCGCTGGCGGGGGTATAATCGTTGTTGCAAGCGATGAAACTGCGCGATATTGAGATTCCAGCAGAGTTCCGCATTTATTTTGAGCGCGACGACGGGATTGTGAAATATCCCGACCCGTTGCTGCGCAAGGTTGCCAAGCCCGTACAACGCATCACGCCCGAAATCCACGAGTTGATTGACTACATGCTTGTGGCGATGAAGCGTGCCAATGGCGTGGGGCTGGCAGCCCCTCAGGTGGGCGTGCCCCTGCGATTGATTATCATCGCCCCCGAGGACCAAGCCCCGCGAGTGGTGCTCAACCCGCAGGTACTGGAACGCGCAGGCGAACAAACAGGACTGGAGGGCTGTCTCAGCATCCCCCAGCTGTTCGGCTATGTCAAGCGCCCTAAGCACATTGTGCTACGAGGCATCAACCGACACGGCAAACCGATCCGCCTCACCTTGGAGGGCGACCCCGCCCGAATCGCCATGCACGAAGTAGACCACTTGGACGGTGTTCTATTTATTGACCGCGCGGTTCCTGAATCGCTGTATTGGGAGCATCCTCGACGCGAGAACGAGGAGGAGAACCTCTGAGTCGCCCGCGTGTTGTGTTTTTCGGCTCTGGGACATTTGCTGTGCCCGCGTTGGAAGCGCTCCATCACGCGGGATATCCTATTCTTACGGTGGTGAGCCAGCCGCCCAAACCCGCGGGACGCGGCATGCAGATGCACAAAACGCCCGTGCACACTCGCGCCGAGCAGCTGGAATTGCCTGTACTCACGCCTGCTCGTGCACGCGACCCTGAGTTCCTCGCACAGATGCGTGCGTTGGCGCCCGATCTTATCGTGCTGGCTGCCTACGGCAAGATTTTGCCCCAAGCCCTGCTGGAGATTGCCCCACTGGGCAACTGGAACCTGCACGCCTCGCTGCTGCCCAAATATCGCGGCGCCGCGCCCATCCAGTACGCTTTGCTCAACGGCGAAACTGAAACGGGCGTCACACTGATGGAGATGACCGCTGAGCTGGATGCAGGCGATATCTATCTGCAGGTGGTAGAGCCCATCCGACCTGAGGATGATTACGGTAGCTTGGAGGCGCGGTTAGCCCAGCGCGCTGCCCAACTGCTGTTGGAAGGGCTAGCACGCTTGGAAGGGGGCACCCTCACACGCACGCCCCAAAACCCCGCAGAAGCTACCTACGCCCCGCTGCTGAGCAAAGAGGACGCCCGCCTCCGCTGGGACGAACCCGCTGAGCGATGCCGCAACCGTATCCGCGCCTTTTCGCCCAAGCCCGGCGCGTTTACCACTTGGCGCGGTAAACTGCTCAAACTATGGAGGGCGGAAGTCGTGCCCGACGCCCCAACTGCGGAGCCAGGCACTATTCTCTCGGTATCACCTGAACGGTTTTTGGTCGCCTGCGGCAGGGGCGCACTACGCCTGCTGGAGCTGCAGCCAGAAAACCGCGCCCGCATGGACGCCCGCGCCTTCATCAACGGCTATCGCCCCCAAGTGGGTGAACGGATGGGTACCTATGACTGATGCACACCCCCACCGCTATCTGTCGCCCCAGGATTGCTCCACTCGTCAGCAAGGGCAATCATAGACAGCAGCTCGGGCAGGGGCATCTGTTCCACCTGTTGCCGAATTGCGCTCAGTTGGGTTGCCCCCAGTGATTGTTCAACCTGATCCAAAAGGCTAGAATCTGGTGTTTCGTTCAGGCGGGCTACAGCAAACAGCGCTTGCGCCGCAAGGCGGTAGTCGCCCGTCTGCAGTGCATAGCGCGCCACTTGATGCAGTGTTTTTAGGCGTAGAGGCGCGGAAGATTGATAGCCATTGAGCGCATGCAAGCAACGGCGTGCCCACACGAGCGCATCGCACCAATCGCCGCGCCGCGCGGCGGTTTCAGCCAAGTTTTGGAGCGGATGGTACAGATACCATCCGATGCGGTAGCGCCGCGCCATGCGCGCACTCTGCCGAAAAAGCGACTCGGCAGTCTCATAGTCTCCTTCACGGAGGGCAAGATCGCCCAAGTTGTTCGTGCACACAGCTTCGCCCATTGGCTCACTGATGCGACGCCACAGGCTTAGCGACTCATAATAAAGTTGTCGGGCGCGTTCGAAGTTGCCTCGCTCGGCCTGCCAAACGCCTTGATTGTTGAGCATAGTGGCGAGCGTGCGTAGGTCGCCTTGTTGCAGGGCTAAGGTTTGTGCCTGCTGGAGCAACAGTTCGGCTTGGGCAAGGTCGCCCTGTTGATAGCGCACGGAAGCCAAGTTGCCCAACGCGTTCAGCTGCAAGCGCGGTAATCGCCCCGCTGCTTGCTCAGTGGCTTGCTCCAACATCGTGGCGGCTTCATCCAAGCGTTCTTGAATCCACAACACGACGCCCAAATGGAGCAGTACCTCCGCTTGGTCATCGGCGGCGCCTAACGCGCGACTGCGTTCCAACGCCATGCGCAGGTAGCGCTCGCTTTCCGAGAGGTTGCCCGCCGACCAGTGATAAAAGCCAGCTGCGAACCACAGGCGGGCGGCTTGAATCAGCTGCGGATGTGCGTCCGCCACGGGTAGAAAAGTGTGCAAGAGACGATGGGCGTCGGCGTGCGCCCCACGACGAATGGCAAGCACCGCGGCAATCCGAGCCGCTTGGAGTTGCTCTTCGGGGCGAGTGAGGTGAGCTGGCAACTGCGTGAGCGCATGCAGCACGCGTGCACTGCCGCCGCGCGCCTCCCAAAATGGCGTCAACACAAGAGCCAAGCGCAGCGCGCTCAACGGCTCGTGGTGAGTGCTCCACTCCAGCACTGCATCAAGGTTGTGGCGCTCCGCTTCCAAGCGCGCCCAATCCACAGCCTGCGGCGCCGCTCGCTCCAACTGTTCACACCAGTAGTAGAGATAACGGCTCAGCACCGCCCGACGGTCGTTGCTGGAGGTAAACTGCGCTGCGAACTGGCGCACCAGCGGAGGCATCTCATAGCGCCCTTCGTTGAGGCGCACCAAGCCCGTGCGCACCAAGGTATCCAGCTCCTCGCAAGGCACCCCCAACACTTCGCACGCGCACTCGGGCGTCCAGCCTCCCGACAACACGCTCAGGCGATTGAGCAGCGTCTGCTGCGGTGGGGGCAACATCATATAACAGGCGGTCAGCGAATCCCATAGCGAACGTCCAAACGCGCTGGCTGCAGCAGGACGCTTCCAAAGGCGAGTGTCTTCCAAGCGTTGCACCAGTTGCGCCAGCGAAACCGAACTCAAACGCGCCGCAGCCAACTCAATAGCTAACGGCAGCCCGCTCAACAAACGGCTAATTGCAGCCACCAGAGGGGCGTTGCCTTCGGTGAGGCGAAAATCAGGGTTTGCTTGCCTTGCACGCTCCACAAACAAACGCACCGCACCATAGCGCCAAAGCGCGTCCACCGTATTGACAGTGTCGGGAGGTACTTCCAGCGGATGCAGTTCAATAATCTGCTCGTCGGGTAGGTTCAGTGCGGTCGGCGCCGAAGTCAGTACGGTTAGCGTGGGGATATCGTGCAGCAGCGCTTGAAGTTCCGTGCGTTGGGCGTCGGAAGGCAGATGTAGCCAGTCGATTACTAGTAGTGCGCGCCGATTGCCCAAAATGCCTGCCAACAGCAGCGGCAACTGCTGCAGGCGCGCCGTATCCCATCTCAAGCATCGTGCCCATACCTCAAGAATTGACTCGGTCGGGTGCGCTATGGTAATCCACCAGCGGGCTTCCCCGAAAATCGATTCTGTGTGCCGAGCAACCTCAATTGCAAAGCGCGTTTTGCCGCTGCCAGGAGCCCCTATGATGGTGTAAAGGCGTGCTCCGTTCGTTTGAAGCGCCGCAACCGCCGACGCAAGGTCGGCTTCCCGCCCAATAAAGGAGGTAGCCAGGTGTGGCAGTGCAGCGCTAAAGGCAGCAGGGATCTGCAAGTGCGTGGGCACCTGCCAGCCGGGCAGCGCCAACGCAAACAGCGGCTCTTGGGGAAACTCCGCACTAAGCCAATAGGCGCCAAGCGGGTGCGCCTGAATCGGGTGCCGAGTAAGCGCTTGTGGCAGCACGGCTACCACCCGCTGCGTGCACAGAGCATACCCACTGCCCTCCAGTTGCAGCAGGCGTTCCACTACCCGCAGCGGCGCCCCCTCATACCGCTGGCGCACCACGCGCAGATGCCCTAAATCCAGCGCTAACACCGCCTCAGGGTGGTGGCGGGCAACCTCCAGCAGAAAACGCACAAGCTTGTCTAAGTCGGTGAAAAACGCCAGCAAACCGTTAGGCAGCGTCTGTAAGGGCGCGCCCCCACACACCGCAACCGCCGAGCGCACCCACTGTGGGTCTGCCTGCGCCGAACCACCCCATTGAACGCCAACTACCACGCCCAGCCCACTTATCGGGCGAGCCGGTATACTGCTGACAAGGCTGATGGGCGGCGCCTCAGCAGCAGGCTCCGTCGGCACGGGCAACGCCTCGTACAGCTGTTGAAGACGCTCGCGCTCTCGATGAATCCACGGCGCCTCAAAGCCCTGCAAAAACGCACCTTGATAAAGGCTACGCGCCCGATTAGCCCACGCCATCCGCTCCGACTCTTCGGTCGCGGCGCGCCAGTGCCGAACTGCAGCCTCAAACTGCGCGACATCGGTCTCCACCTGAGCGGGATTCAAACCAACCGTGCGCCGTGTGGTTTGCAGAACGCTGCCGCGCGGGACGCCCGGCGGCTCCAGAATCGCCCGCAGACTGCTCAGGCTCACCCGCAGGTTATTCATCGCCGCCTCGTCCGCCAGCTCACCCCACAACAGGCGTGCCAAATCCTCGCGTGCATGCGGCTGCGGGTAGCGCAATAAATACGCCAGCAGCAACGCCGTTCGCTGCGTGCGAAACCGCTCTACCCGCCGACCGTCTACCTCCACCTCAAACTCGCCTAACAGCCGTGCGCGTATCATTCGTAAATCTGCTTCTGCGCCGAGAACATCGGACGACGCAGCTGATCATAAAGCACCCGCTTCGCATGCCCGTCCGCCCACAGCGTGTTCGAGCCGTCCCGATGCAGAAAGTTAAAATGCTCAATATACTCCCGCAGGCGCGGCGGGCCTTGCGTCCATTCTTGCCCACGCAGGGGCCAGTTCGCCTGCTGCAACCAATTACACAACGGCACTTTGTAACCATGTTCCCACATAATCATGGTACGCGAGGGCTCTTCCACCTCCGCATCGGGCGCGGGGTAAACAAGGCACAGCCCACCTTCTTCGCGCTTGGAAACGGGGCTGTATTCGTTGCCACGAGCACGCGGATTGCGACTATAATACGGAGAATCAAAATTGCCCCTGAAAAAGTTCAGCGCATACGACGATTGCCACTGACTTGGCATGCTGGGGCAGCGTTTGACCTCGTTGCTCTTCAGGTAGGTATCTATCAACCCTATGCGGATCGGATAACGTGCCTCCTTCGTGATATCGCCATAATAGCAACCATCAGGAGGAGCGTTCCGTGTATCGTAACCTAGCCATGGACGATACGCATACGGGTGCGTGGGAATCCGCTCGCGCGTGTAGGCAGGAAACCAAGTCTCGTCATAGTCGCTGAGATAAAGCCTCATTGCCGTGCCAATCTGTTTCATGTTGCTCAAACAAACGGTTTGGCGTGCCGACTCGCGCGCCTGCGCCAGCACAGGAAACAGAATCGCTGCTAAGATGGCGACAATTGCGATAACCACCAAGAGCTCTATCAATGTGAAGCCGCGTTGTTTCACTATTTACCTCCTCCTTGCCCTCGTCAAGTGTACGTTACATGCGCTTCGCACGCAGTTGCATACGCTTTATATGCAGTGCCCCCCTCTCCTATGCTGTAGGAGAGGGGGTTGAGGGCGACTCTCAACACCCGCTTCCGAAGTTGAACAACACGATTAGCAGGTCGGAGTCGTTCACCACGCCATCGCAGTTCAGATCGGCGTTCGGGTCGTTGCCGCCGAAGTTGAACAGTACCAGCAGCAGGTCAGTATCATTCACGCAGCCGTCCCGATTGACATCGCCCGCGCGGCGATAGAACGGGTTATTCGCCACGACCAGCGAGCCGTCGTCGCGCCCATAGGCGATGTAGCGTCCATCAGGCGAGAAGGCTGCCCCCTGAATGAGAAAGAGCGTTTCATCATCGTACTGGGTTGCCAGCGTTCCACTGCCTGTGTGCCACAACATCAGGTTTGCGCCCGAGCCGTCGCTATTTTGCGAGCCCGCGCCCAACACATAACATCCATCAGGTGTGAAGGAGATGGCATAGACCTCATAGCCGTTGTCGGCGGTAGGCAGCCGACGAACACTCCAGTCGGCTGTATTGATAAGGTATACCGGCGCGGGTTGCACGTTGCGCGTGCCCGCAGCGATGTAGCGTCCGTCGGGCGACCAGGCGACGCTCATAATGCGCTCAGGCTCGGTCGCAACCGTAATCTGGCGTTCCAGCGTCAGGTACGGCGTCAGGTAGATTTGCACCCTCTCCTGAGAACCCACGGCCAGTCGGCTGCCGTCGGGCGAGAGCGCAATCTGCACGGGGGTCAGGGCGTTATCAGGGGCGTTGGTCTGCGCGATTTCCGTCCAAGTTTGCCAGTCTGCACCGCGTTGGAATGCTTTTAGCTCGCCGTTGCGTGCAGCGGCATAGAGATACTGCCCGTCGGGTGAGAACGCCAGCCCGCTGCCGTTGTAGCTCAGCGTGCCGATGGTAACTACAAAGTCGCCCGTGGTTGCGTCCCACAGGTCGATAGTTCGGTCGGGCAGGGCGCGCCCGGCAGTCGCCACATAGTTGCCATTGGGTGAAAAGGCGAGTGCGCCAATCCACGAATCTAAATGGTTGATCCGTGCCTGCACCGACTGACTGGCGAAATCCCACACGAAGGTTTGCGTAGGAACGGAGTAGTTCGACTGAGCAGCGGTGGCGATTTTTGTGCCGTCAGGCGACCAAGCCAGCGCGGTGAGGAATCCGCGATGGTGTGGTAGGGCAGTGTACTCCCGCGTTTCCAGGCTCCAGCGGCGCAGGTCGCCGTTGCGCGTGCCCGAAATCAGCTCCGAAGCGTTGGCGTTGTAGGCAGCCACCGTGACCACATCATATGGGAACACTTCCTGAAAAATGGGCGTTGCTCCGCGATAATCGGGGTCGCTGCTGTAGTTGATTTGGTAGATGCGCAGATAGGGATCGTAGAACACCACACCGAACGCCGAGGAGCCATAGGCGGCAGCCAATCGGCTCCCGTCGGGCGAGAACTGCAGCGCGTTCACGCTGGAGGTTGGCGCGCTCTGGTCTGGTGTCTGCCACTGCATGTAAAGTCGCCATTCGTTGAACACGGGGTTGAAGCGACGCATTTCAATAATGCCGTTGGGCATTACGCCAACCGCCACGTAGAGCCCATCGGGACGGTTAGCGAAGGCGAAGCAGTTGATATAAAAGCCGTTGCCGCCGATGATGAAGCGCTGGTGGTAGGCGTAAGTGCCGTTTGCTTGGCGTTTGTAGACAAATACCCAGCCGCCCGCGCTGCCGGCGAACAGCCATTCGCCGTCGGGCGAGAACGCTGCGGCAAAGATTGGCGCCCAGCTCGGATTGCGCACAAGGTACTGCGTGCGCTCAATCTGAGTGCCGTTGACGCGGTACAGCACAAGCCCATGCCGGGTGAAGCCTGCAGCATCGCCGCCGCCCACTGCAATGTATTGCCCATCGGGGCTAATCGCGAGCGCTGCGGCGTTGCCTGGCTCGTCCTCCTCCGTTCCGTCCTCTACGAATGAGCCGCCTTGCGCCGTGGTCGTCCAGTTATCCAGATTCGCGTCGGGCTGCAGGATGCGGATGCGAATCCCGCGATAGCCTGTATCGGGGTCTGTGTCGGGATAGGCCACCACCAGCTGCTGGCGGTTCGGCATAGGAGCCAGAGACGCACTGTACAGGGAGCGCCCGAATAGTTGACGCCCTGTCAGTGTGCGCACTAGTTTGTTGTCCGACAGACGCCAGAAGTGGATGTAAAATCCTTCGCTGGTCACAAAATACCGGTCGTCTTGGAAATAGAACCCGATATAGGTAGACACTTCGCCCCCACCGATCCAAGCGATTGGGGGGCGTTGTGCGTGCGCGAAGGCACACACGGCGAACACGCTTACCAACCAACCGAGTCGTCTCATCGATTCCATCGTCGTACACCTCCTGAAAGGGTGGGCGGGGCAACCAACCCGATAATGGCAGCACCAGAGCTGAGAGGAGTGTCTCCGATAGGGGCAGAAGCAGACGTTTCTGGTATCGAGCAAGAGCGACTTCTCGCATCCTGCCCCGACAACGCGGTTTCCCACTCCTTCAGAATCCAAACTGTCCAGCGCCAGCCACTATGCATTGCGCAACCTCCCTGTTTCTTACGCCACCGTTAACGGGAGTATAACAAAACTTGTTGCCCAAAACATTACAGGAGCATTACACGGGACGCTCACAAATGGTGAGCGTCCCGCCCTGAATGGAAGCACACCGTAAGCGCGCTTAGCGTTTGCGTCGATGCAGCCCGATGAGACCCGCCAGCCCGACGCCCAGCGCAAGCATCGACGCCGGCTCCGGCACCACGCACATCACATAGGAGGTCAGGCGATTCTGGGGGTCGAGTCCGTAGCCGACGATGCACATGTCGTTGTTGATATCAAGCGCAGCGTACAGCGTCCAGCCCATGTAGCCTGCGCTTTGGGCAAGCGTGGTCAGGTCGACAATCTGCCAGTTCCCGCCGCCCGTAAGGAACCAGAGGGCGGCGCGCTGGGATCCCGTCGCGTCGAAATAGTAGCCAACGACATGTCCCAGGTCGTTGACGCCGTAGGCGCGCCCGCCTGTAGCGCCTGCAGGCAGCGGCAGCGCAGTCACATTGTATCCAAAGCCGCCCCACACATACACCACGGGAAACGGGCCCCCGCTGGAATAGAGGTAGACCGTGTAGCCCGCGGCGTATGTAGGGATCGCGCCTTCGGAAATGTCCCAGATGAGCACATTCGCGCCGGGTAAGCCTGGGGGCACAATCGGCGCGCCAACATAGGTGCCTGGCCCAGGTGTTATCGGGTCAAGGTTAACCCAGCCTGCCGCCTGCCCTGGCTCGATGTACGGCTCAGCGCCCCAGCCACTCGAGACGCCTGTACCGCCGCCCGCTGTACCCGCGTTGTTGATGCTGGTTCCCGCCGACGGGTTGCCATAGGTCTGGTCCAGGAAGTGGGTCGTGGTGCTGCCGTCGCTGGCGTTGAAGTAGGAGACGAAGCCGCCGCCCACGTTGAAGAACCCACCAGGCGCATAGCCCACGATGACGCCGTTGTCGTTGATGTCGAAGGCGGTGTTCGCAATCATATTCGCTGGCGTGCTAATCAGCTGCTTACCGTAGGTAGGATGCCAGACCATCGCGCGCTGGCTTGCCGTGTCGCGTCCAACAACCCAGCCCTTGTTGTTCACCCCGTAGGCGACCGCGCTGCCAATCACGACACTCGGCTGACCCACTAAATCTTGCCCCAGCTGATAGCGGTAGGCGACGGGGAAGCCAAAAATCCCCTGTCCTGCCTGCCCGACGATGTAGGGCTTATAGTTGTTATCGGCGGTTCGCTCCGAGATGCGCCAGGCGTAGTTCGCCGTGCCGCCCTGATTGGGCACATAGATGCCGTGCAGGTCGGTAACGGACCATTGGGCGTGTCCGCAGGCAAGCA
>JAUQOS010000151.1 GCA_030550775.1 Armatimonadota bacterium | reverse complement strand
GGCGACGCAGTTGTCTGATCTTTCTGAACCCCCAATAAATGGCATAAGCTGTTCCTGTGCACTAAGGAGCTGACCCGCACTGGCTTGTGTTCGTCAGCAGGAGTGCCGATACTATTCGTCGGCAGGGCGCCGACGCTATGCTTCAGCCCGCATAGTCAGGCTTCGTTTGCACAGGAACGACTTTAGTCGTCTGTGGTCGAGTATTTAGTTCGACTTCCATCTGCCGTCCGCCCAAGCGCGTGAGGCTCTGCCTCACGGTATGCCCACGCTCCGATTTTATCAACGGTCTCTGAGATTCCTCACCTGCAGCTCGGAATGACAAGCTCGCTTCAGCGTCGGTGAACCGTCATTCCGAGCGGAGCGTGGAATCTCACTCGCTCAAAACAGAAGGGTTGGACTATGTCAAGGTTCCGCGAATTGCTAAGTTGGCTAAGGGAGGGATCACGGAAAGGGGCAGCGGCGTATGCACAAGGGGCCGGGGGGCATCCCCGCGCCCCTACGCAAATGGCTTAGCCTTCTAAACCGAAGTTGAACAGCACCGCCAGCAGGTCGGCATCGTTGATTGCGCCGTCGCCATTGACATCTTCGGGCAGGTTATCGCCTGTGGTACCAAACGCGAACAGGATTGCCAGAAGGTCTGCGTCGTTGACGCGCCCATCGCGGTTGACATCGCCGCACGCAAGAATAACGGTTTCCCCGCGTGAAGGCGTTTGCAGCACTACGGTCTTGGGCACGAACGGTCGGTCGCGCAACTTGAAGCGGAACTTGTAGATGCCCTCGTGCGAGTAGCCCGCAGGCAGCAGGTTCGGAATGCCGATCAGCCCCGTGTAATCTTCGGGGCCGTCAACATCGTTGTAGGTGGGGTCTTTCACGGGCAAGCGACGCTCAAGGGTCACCAGCAGGTTATCGTTTTGGTCGTAGATTTCGATATCAACAATCCAGCCTTCCACATCGAGGTAGCCGTCGCTGTTGGTGCGCCAGCATTCTGGTAGCACGCGCCCCACGAACAAAGCTTGGCTAAACGCTTTTGGCACGCCGATGCCGACTTCCACATCATCGTAGTAGATGTTGGCGACACGCCCTTGACGCGTATCAGCGAGGCGTCGCAACACGATGGTGGTCATCACGCGGTTGGGGTTGGGCGCGGTGCGCGTGATGCCGTCGATAACATAGGTAAAGCGACGCGGGTTGCCTTCGGTGCCGTCACCTGTGAGCCAGATAGCAGCGTGGTGCCATCCTTTGGAGCGGGCTACCTGCCGAAAGTCTGCCCAATGGCGCGGGTTGGCGTCCGCGGGGCGGGCTGCTGCGGCAATCGCATCGCCCCGAATGTTGTAGCGGCGTGTGCTGAGCGAGCGGTTGCCAGGTGGCACTTCGCTGTCGGAGTCATAGGGGCCAAGGGAGGGGATTGACAGCAGAGTGGTTGCAGGCACGCCTGCGTTTAGGTCCGCGTAGGCGCGAAACTCCGCCATCGCGCGCGAAGGTTTGCCGTAGGTGTCGTCATCATAGAACCAGAACTCGAAGTAAGCACCGTCGCCCAGCTGCACTTGGCTTGGGTCGAAGTTCACATACTGCGTGCGTGTAAAGGTCGCAAGCCCCCACAGCATCTGCACGCCGCTGCGCGCAGGAGGCAGGTCGTCGGGCTGGGCGACGAACGGGTCTTGTGCTAAGCAGGGCAGGGGAATAAAGAACGGGTCAGGGTGGGGGTAGGGCGAGGCGGTGTTAACCAACTGTAGGTTGGGCCATGCAGGTACGCCATGCCACACGTTGAACAGCCGATAGAGGGGGCTGGCGTTGTTGCAAGGATCGTTATACTGGTCAAACGGGTTGGTGTTTGCGGGGTTATTGTTGGGCAACTGCCCAGTGTACGCCTCAAAGTTGTCTGAAAAAATCACCTGCGCTTGCAAAGCTGCTACCAGTGCCCACACTGCCACAAACGCGAATAGACCTCTCATCCTTTCCTCCTGTGCTTGCGTCTTCGCCTGCACATAAATATTATAGCCCAGCTGTCCACCCGTTTCGGACGGGCGAGATCTTTGCGGTACTTGGAATAACGGTTTTTCCGCGCTCTAGACTTCTTGCCGTAAGTTCTTGTAGCCTAAGCAGGCGCAGGGCCCACCAATTGCCACAATTTTGCTAAATCCTCTGCGTAGCGTGTCTCGTCGGGGGTTTCAATAATCATCGGTAACGCCACAAAGCGCGGGTCGTTCAAAATCAACTCAAAGGCGCGGATGCCCAGTTCGCCTTCGCCAATATGCTCGTGTCGATCCACGCGCGAGCCGAGTGGCTTTTTGGAATCGTTGAGGTGCCACACTTGCAGGCGGGCAATGCCAATCAGACGGTCAAACTCCTGCCAGATAGTTTCGTAGGTGTCGGGATGGCGCAGGTCGTAGCCTGCTGCAAACAGGTGGCATGTGTCGGCGCAGATGACCAATCGTTCGTCGGGCAGGGCGTCGTAAATTTGCGCAAAGTGTTCAAACCGATAGCATAG
>JAUQOS010000065.1 GCA_030550775.1 Armatimonadota bacterium | reverse complement strand
CCAACGCGCTCCTGGAAGCCGCCTCTACCGCGCTGCCGATCGTCGCGACCGATGTGGGCGGCAACAGTGAGATTGTAATTCACGAGCAAACGGGCTACCTGACCCCGCCGCGCCAGCCCGACGCGCTAGCAACGGCTATGCTACGCCTGATGGAACTACCAGAAACGGAGCGCCTTGCACTTGGGCAAGCAGGACGCGCCCACGTCGTGGCGAACTTTGACATAGAGCGGATTGTCGACCGATGGGAACAACTTTACAACCAGTTGTTGGAACAGAAGGGCTTCACAACCAGCCCCAAGTAAAGCGGCGCGTCGCGATTATTTCGCCCTATGCGCCCAGCATCGTGAGTTTTCGCGGGGCGCTGATACGCGAAATGATTCGGCGCGGTGCAACGGTTTACGTGCTGGCACCCGATTACACGCCTGCGATACGCGCCTCGGTAGAGCAGCTCGGAGCGCACCCGCTGGATTACCCTTTAGAACGCACAGGCATCAACCCTTTTCGCGATTTGCGATCGTTGTTTTACCTAAGGCGTGCCTTACGCGCCCTACAACCGGATATTGTGATGCCGTACAATATAAAACCTGTGGTGTACGGCACGCTGGCGGCGCACTGGGCAGGCGTACCGCATCGGGTCGCCCTCATCGAAGGGTTGGGTTATGCCTTCATCGAGTCGCCCAGCCTGCGTAAGCGCGCAGTGCGCTGGGCAGGGCAACGCCTCTACAAAACCGCCTTACGATACGCCCATACCGTCGTGTTTCTCAACCCCGATGATCAGCGCGAGTTCATTCGGCAGGGGCTGGTTGCACCTCAAAAAACCCTCGTGTTAGGAGGCATCGGTGTAGACTTGACCGAGTGGCAACCCGCCCCACCCGTACTGGAGCCGATCACCTTCACCCTTGCGGCGCGCCTGCTGCGCGAAAAAGGCATCGTAGAGTTCGCCGAAGCCGCCCGAATTGTCAAACAACGCCACCCAAACACCCGCTTCCTGTTGCTGGGCGGGCTGGACACTAACCCAGGCGCGCTCACCGAAGCCGAAGTGCAACAGTGGGTACAAGAAGGCATTCTGGAATGGCACGGGCATGTGAGCGATGTACGCCCCTACTTCGCGCAGACCAGCGTGTATGTGTTGCCGTCGTATCGCGAGGGCGTGCCGCGCAGCACGCAAGAAGCGATGGCGATGGCGCGCCCCGTAATTACCACAGACGCCCCCGGCTGCCGAGAGACAGTGATTGACGGTGTGAACGGTTTCTTAGTGCCCCCACGCAATGTGAATGCGCTGGTAGAGGCAATGGAGCGGTTTATTCAGCAGCCAGAGTTGATTATCACGATGGGGCAGGCGAGCCGCAAACTGGCGGAAGAGCGGTTTGACGCACAATCATCTGCTGAGCGTCTAATTCAAGTACTTATTAATAAATAACGAAGAGCAAGCACCATGGAACCACTAACAGGTATCACTCTGCTGGTATTTACTGGTGTGCTACTGACCATAGTCTCGCTCCGCCATCGTTGGATGACAACCTTCCTTTGGACTGCCTTCATGCTAAGATCTATCCTAATGATAGTAAACTGCTATGTGTACAATTTGCCCGATAGCCAAGCGGATGCACACACCTTTCAGGAGGTGGCTCGGGAATGGGCACTGCAGCAAGCTGTACCCCTCTTTCCTCTCGATGATACTTCATATACTATCAGCTGGGTAATTGCCCTAATGTATCGTCTGCTCGGGATGGATATATTGGCAGCGCACGCCCTAAGTGTGCTGATGGGGACGCTTGCAGTCGCCTTGGGTAGCCTACTGTCCCTGCGAATATGGAACGATGTGCGCCTTGCGCAACGCGCGGGATGGTGGTTGACGCTGTTTCCAACGCTTAACTTATACTCTGCGCTCACAATGCGCGAAGCTTACACATGGTTTTTTTTCACTATAATGTTGCTTGGTGTCGCTCAGGGGGTGCGCAGGATAACAGCAGTGTCGGTATTGATGGTAGCAGTTGGGGTAGTGGGCGCTACCTTATATCATGGGGCGATGGCAGTAGTAGGAATCGTCTTCCTTGGGTTGCTCGCACTGCATCAAGCAGTGCGACTCTTTCGCCTGCTCTTGGGCAACCGTGTTGATCCCCACACACTGCTTGTGATGGCGGCAGCCCTTGCGGTAGTAATCTATGTGCTAGCTTCAGGGATGTCGCTGCCCAAAATCGGCTCAGTTTACGAAGCAATGGCAGCAGAAACGCTACTTACCAGTGCCACATACGCTTTTCGCGGAGACGCTGCTTACCCTGAGTGGATTTTGCCTCAAACGCCTGTAGACATCTGGCTCAAGCTCCCCCTGCGGATGATTTATTTCTTGTTTTCTCCATTCCCGTGGGATATACGCTCTAGTCATCATATTATAGGTTTATTCGATGGAGTTTTATATTTGTATCTTACCCTGCTGATTTGGCGAGGGCGTTATGCAATCTTCAAAAACCTGGTAGCGAGATGGATTCTGGGAATCGTACTCGTCGTCATACTAACTTTTGCAATGGGTGTCGGAAACTTCGGTACTGGTATCCGTCATCGTGCGAAGGTAGCTGTGCCAGTGATTGCGCTCGCAATGGCAGGATTTGCTGCCTCGTGCAAAAAACATGGCAGATACCCAAAACGTACAATCAAAACAGCAGGCGATGCAATCCATGAACCTGGTTGAGCGATTCCTGAAACGCGCTTTTGATGTTGCTGTGGCGAGCGCACTGATACTGGCGCTATCGCCCCTGATGCTCGTCATCGCGCTCATGGTGTGGCGCAAGTTGGGACGCCCTGTGCTGTTTCGGCAGGTGCGCCCTGGACTGCACGGCAAGCCGTTCGTGATGTATAAATTCCGCACAATGACCGACGCTCGCGATGCGCAGGGCAACCTGCTGCCCGACAGCGAACGCCTCACCCCGTTCGGCAAGTGGCTGCGCGCCACCAGCCTCGACGAGTTGCCCGAACTGTTCAATGTGCTGAAGGGCGACATGAGCCTTGTCGGTCCGCGCCCGCTGCTGATGGAGTACCTCGAAAGGTATACTCCAGAGCAAGCGCGCCGACACGAAGTCAAACCCGGAATCACGGGCTGGGCGCAAATCCACGGGCGCAACGCGCTCAGCTGGGAAGAAAAGTTCAAACTCGATGTGTGGTATGTAGACAACTGGAGCCTGTGGCTGGATCTAAAGATCCTGTGGCGCACGCTGTGGATTGTGCTGAGGCGCGAGGGCATCAGCGCAGAGGGGCATGCAACGATGCCAGAGTTTCGAGGCGCAACCCATGAGTAAGTCGCTAGTTGTGCTGGGGGCAGGCGGACATGCAAAGGTGGTGATTAGCACGGCGCGTGCGTTAGGCTACTCCGTACAGGCTGTTTATGATGATAATCCTGCAAAATGGGGCACTTCGCTACTGGAGGTACCGATTCACGGGAGTCTCCAGCACGCTGAACAACCCGCCGAACTTGCAAGCTGGGCGTTTATTGCCATCGGCGATAATCAAGCGCGTAAGCAGATTGCAACACAGTTCCAGCAGCTCGTTTGGGCGACGCTCATTCATCCGCATACCTGGGTCGACGCCTCTGTCCAAGTTGGCGAGGGCACGCTCCTCTGTGCAGGCGTCGTAGTGCAAGCTGACGCTCGTATCGGCAGGCACTGTGTCATCAATACCTCAGCTTCTGTAGACCATGACTGCGAGATCGCCGATTTCGTACACATAGCACCTGGCGCGCGGCTGGCAGGTGGTGTGCAAGTAGGTGAAGGCGCGTTATTGGGCATTGGCTGCACGGTTCTGCCCAACTGCAAAGTTGGCGCGTGGAGCATTGTTGGGGCGGGCGCAGTTGTAACGAGGGATGTGCCCGATGGCGTGGTGGTGGTTGGTGTGCCAGCTCGAATTATAAGGAGAGTCCACGATGACTAAACCTCGCCTTTACCTCTCTCCACCCCACCTGATGGGCAACGAGGCGGAGTTGCTGACGGAAGCCCTGCAGTCGGGCTGGATTGCCCCGCTGGGACCGCAGGTGGACGCCTTTGAGCGCGAGTTCGCGGAGGCGGTCGGTGCGCCCTACGCGCTTGCATTGAGTTCCGGCACAGCCGCGATACATCTTGCGCTGATTGAAGCGGGCGTGCAGGCGGGCGACGAGGTGGTTGTCTCCACGCTCACTTTCGCCGCTAGCGCGTTTCCTGTGGTCTACCTAGGGGGAAGACCCGTGTTTATTGACAGTGAGTCCACTTCGTGGAATATGGATCCCAACCTGCTGGCGGAGTGGCTGCACAAACGCGCCCAACTGGGCAAGCTACCCAAAGCCGTTGTGCTAGTGCATTTGTATGGGCAATCGGCTGATATCGCGCCCATCTTGCGCCTGTGCCAAGAGTACGGAATCGCCCTAATCGAGGACGCTGCCGAAGCATTAGGTGCGACTTATCGCGGCAAATCACCTGGCACTTTCGGTTTGGCGGGCATCTTCTCGTTTAACGGCAACAAGATTATCACTACCTCAGGCGGCGGAATGCTGGTTTCGCACGATGAACGGCTAATTCAGCACGCCCGCAAACTTGCCACGCAAGCGCGTGAGCCGTTCCCCTACTACGAACACGCTGAAATCGGCTACAACTATCGCCTCAGCAACTTGCTAGCGGCGGTTGGTAGGGCGCAGCTACGCACGTTGGAAGAGCGCGTGCAAAAACGCCGCTGGATTTTCGAACAGTATCGCCAGCGACTGGGCGACCTACCGGGCGTATCGTTTATGCCCGAAGCGCCGTGGGGACGCTGCACCCGCTGGCTCTCCATCATTTTGCTGGATGAGCGCGAAACGGGCGTTTCGCCCGAAGCTGTACGCCTTGCGCTAGAGGCAGAGAACATTGAAGCGCGCCCCGTGTGGAAGCCACTGCACCTACAGCCCGTATTTCAGGGCTGCGAGGTAGTAGGCGGTGCAGTGGCCGAATCGTTGTTCCAGCGCGGTTTGTGCTTACCGTCGGGCACGGGGATGACCGAAGCCGATATTGAACGGATCGCGGCAATCATTCGGCGCGTGGTGCTGCGCTCCTAAGCTATTCCTGTTTGAGGTACTCCTCCAACTTGTGCCGGAGCAACTCGCGCGCGCGGTGCAATCGCGCCTTGACTGCCGCCTCCGTAAGCCCCAGCCGTCGAGCAGTCTGCTCTGTGGACAGCCCTTCTATGTCGCGCAGCTCCAGCACAGGGCGCAGCGAGTCAGGCAGCTCCGCTACCGCCTGGCGCACACGCTCCCGCAGGTCGTTCTCAATCACAACGCCTTCGGGGTCTTTGGAGTATTCGTCAATCAGTTGGCGCAAGATCGCCTTCCCCTCCTCGCTGTTGAGGGGGTCGTCCAACGAGTAGAAGCGATCCAACTCGCGTCGTGCACGGATGCATAACCGCCGTGCGATGGTGTAGAGCCAGGTCGCAAAGTTCGCGTCGCCGCGGAATTGATGTAATGCCTTGAACGCGCTTAGCAACGCGTCTTGCAACACATCCTGCGCTGTCTCAGGGTTACCCCCGCAGGCGCGCAACAGCGAACGATAGACTTTATCGCGATAGCGCGCCCACAGACGGTCAAACGCTTGATCGTCTCCTTGCTTTGCTGCCTCCAACAGAATCGTGTCTTCGCTCATGGTCGTTCACACTTAATTACTGCGGTTCAGCGCCGAAGGTTTGCACTTCGCCTGCTTGAAGCAGCAGGGTGGGATAGATGACAAGGTTCGCGTAGCGTCGCAGGTAGGCGCCGCCTTGCGCTTGCGCGCGCGCCCTGTCCAGCGACTCTAACCACGCAGGGTTGTGCGTTAAGTTCGCCCGTTGGTAGATTTCGGGGTTCAGTGCATAGTCCCACACCACCAGTCGCCCACTGCCTTGCTGCACCTGTTGCAGCAGAGCTTGAAAGTCTGCCTCAGGTTGACGCCAGCAGGCGGTATCAATCACTCGGGCTTTGCCGCGCGCAAAGTAGCGCAGCCACTCAGCAAGGCGCGTGGCAGCAATCAGTGTATCGCCCTCGCGAATGCCCTGTGCAAACGCCTCCGCTTCTTGACGCTCGCCATCGTACTGAGGCGAGCGCAGCGAGGCGGCCTTCATTAGCCCAAACACCAACATCAACACCGCCAGGGCAGGCACCGCAAAGTTGACACGACGCACATCCTCTTCCACATAACTGCCGAGCCAACCGCCCAAGCCAACCAGCAGCCAAAACAGCGTCCATAGATAAAATGCCTGACGGTCGCCTTGCCATAGCACCAACACCGCCAGCGAGATGAGCACCGTCCATCCACCTAACCCACGTGCGGCGCGCACCAAACGGTCTGTTGCCACACGCTCGCCTGTGGAACGCAGAGTCGCCAGCACAATCACGAGAGCCAGCACCAGCAGCAGAAACGCCCCTTTGAGCAAAGTGACAAAGGTGCCGCTCAAGTAGTATTGATACACATCGCGCACGCGGAAGGGGCGCCCTAACGCCAGCAAGGCATTTTGCACTTGCTCGCCCAGCGCTTGCCAGTACAGCCCGCTGTAGCGCGGAATATCAATCGCGCTTGCGCCCTCACCCGTCCAGAACCATTCCAGCAGCGACGGCTTGGGGCGCACAGCGCCGCCCACCTGTACCTGCGCGGGCAAAATCGCAAAGTAGACCGCCAAGTAGCCCACCAGTGCAATTCCAGTCGCCGCCCCCAGCAAGCCTGCGCCACCCCCGCGTCGCAAGCCAATCACTCCTGCCACCGCCACGGGGATCAGCGCAAACAAGTTTATCAAGGTCAATATGCCCCCCAACACACCCAAGCGCACCCCGCCCGACGCATCTGGCTCGCGCTGTGCCAACCAACGGATGGCACTCAGCCCCCACCACGCTGTTAGCAGCAACGCCAGCGACGCTACAGGCAACATCGTCGCGCTGACCCACACCACATTCGAACCGTAAAACAAGACAGTCAGCCAGCCGCACAGCTCCGTGCTGAGCCCAACCAAACGCAGAATCCGAAACAATATCAGCCCCGACGCCCAGATGCTCAGCGCACCGATAACCTGAGCCGCGTCTAACAGTGGCAGGAAGCGCAGGGGCAACGTGAGCAGCCACAGCAACGCCACGCCCAGCACGCTGTGTCCGCTCCACCAACTTGTCGAGGCGCGGCTAAACCCTTCCGAGATGGCAGCAATCTGGCGAAGCCCTTCGTAGTCAACATAGTATGCCCGCAGGGCAATGCAAAGCGCTGCGTAAAGCGCACTGAACAACCACACGCCCACAGGAATGCCCAACCACTCTCGCTTTAGCATCGCTTACTCCGCGTAGGTGGCGATGTGGCGCAAAAGCTCCTTAACCTGCTCACGCGTTGGCTGCACCGGGTTGAACAGGATGGAGCCGTCTGCCAGCGTCAGGTCGGTGAGCACCTCCAGGTCGCTCTCGGAGACCTCCACGCCCACATCAATTAGGTGCGCGGGCAAGCCCACCTCGCTCATCAGCTGGCGCACGCGTAACACGGCATCCTCCGCTGTGAACGACTTGTCCCACAGCCCGCCTTGAATTATCGCGTGGGGCATCGGCACCACTTCGGTGTCGGCGTGGGCATAGCCCATCACGGCAGCAATCTGCTCGAACCGCTCGCGACGCGCTTCCAAGTTGAAATGCATCGCCACAGGCAGGGCAAGGGCGCAACACAGCCCGTGCGGTAGGTTGTATAGCCCACCGATTGCATGCGCTATCGCGTGCCCGATGCCCACCATGCTGTTGTTGAACGCTGCCCCAGCGATTGTGGCGGCAAACGCCATCGCCCCGCGCGCTTCTGTATCCTCCGAGCCGTTTTCAACAGCGCGGGGCAGGTAGCGCGTGATGAGCCGAATCGCCTCGAACGCCAGCATATCCGAGAATGGATTGGCTTGAATGCCCACAATTGCCTCAATGGCGTGGGTGAGCGCGTCCAGCCCCGTTTGTGCTGTGGGGGCGGGCGGCAAATGGCGTGTCATCTCGGGATCCACAATCGCCAAGTGGGGTGCTAGATAGCGACTCACAACAGGCATTTTTTGGTGCTTCGCGGTGTCCGTGAACATTGCGATGAAAGTAACCTCGCTGCCCGTGCCTGCAGTGGTCGGAATCGCTACCAGCGGCTTGCAGGGGGCGGGCACTGTATCCGCACCCTCGTAGTCGCGCACACGCCCCCCATGCGTGCGAATTGCGTTAATCAGCTTCGCGCTGTCCATCACGCTGCCTCCGCCCACCGCAATCACCACATCCGCGTCCTGTGCCAGAGGTACTGCCGCTTCGATGCTCTCGATGGTGGGGTTGGGCACTACGCCCGTGTACAGCGCGTAGCGCACGCCCTGCGACTGCAACTGTTCTTCCACAGGTTTAGTCAGACCTGCGCGATGCACGCCTTCGTCGGTGACGATGAGTGCGCTCGCCCAACCGTTCAAGCTGCACTCAAAGCCTAAGTTCTCTACCGCGCCTTGCCCAAATAGCAAGCGAGTGGGCATCTCGAAGCCGAAAATCGTGCTCAGCATGGCAACCAGAAAGTTCGGGGGGCGGTTTCAAATTCCTGCTGTGGGCGACACTTGCTCGCGCCGTCACTGTCAAAATTGCGTAGGGGTTCCTATGCAACGCTTGAAGGGAGTGAGCGTCTGGATGACGCTCGTTTTTGCGGGGTTCGGCTTGAGCGGATGTGGTGGCGGGGGCGGTAGTCCAATCGTTGGCAGCCTACGCGCCGTATTGGAGCGCAATCCGATGCAAGCGGGCGAAGTGGCAAGCTTGCAAGTGGCGCTGGTGGACACCGCAAACCGCCCTCTCCCTGCGGAGTTCCAAATCGAGTCGAGCGCGCCTCTGATTGCCCAAGTGGAATCGGCAGGCGATGGCTATGTGGTGCGCGCACTAGCTCCCGGACGCGCACGACTAATCGTGCGCGAACGCCGCACAGGTCAACAAATGCAACTGGAAGTGGTGGTAGCGCAGCCTGCGCCCACCGCTGCGCGGGTCGAGATTATCGCCGAACGTACGACCTTCCTCATCGGCGAGCGCACACAGTTCCGTGCCATCGTCTACGACCAAACAGGTCAACCAATCAACGCGCCCATCCTGTGGAGTTCCAGCAATCCAAGCATTATACGCATCTACTCCAGCGGGGCAGCCGACGCGCTTGCCGAAGGCACGGTGCAGATCACCGCTCTGGTGCGCGATACCACTCTCCAAGCGTCGCTGACGGTGCAGGTGGCGCGTGCGTTATCCGAGACAGGGGATGTAGACCTTGAGATCCGCTAAACGCTTGAGGAGGTGCAATGATGCGACAAGTCATTCTAACAGCAGTTGGGCTAAGTGCAGTGGCGGGATTGCTGAGCCTTTCGGGGTGTGGTGGCAATCTAACGCAGGTCGCTGCCCCTGAGGTTGGTACGATAGAGATTACCGTGCGCTTTCCTGAGCCGTCGCGCTTGATTCCAGCGAACACACGCGCAGTGAAGGTGAGCATTCTCCAGCGGGGTACGCCGTTTGGGCAAGCGTTGCTCGCCCGCGAGGAAGGAGTCGCACGCCGTCAGTTCAGTGGCATCCCCGCGGGCACCTATACGATTGTAGCAACTGCCCACCCCGACGCCAACGGCACAGGGGTGCCCACCGCGCGCGGCGCAGTGGAAGTGACCGTGCGCCCCAACGAGACGGCGCGCGTGGTGCTGACACTTGCCAGCACAGTGGCGCGCATCCAAATCGTCCGCACAGATAGTACACCGCTGACGCCCGGCGCAACAGTGGCGCTTCAGGCGGTAGGCTTGAATGCGCAAAACGAAGTGGTACTGCTCTCCGAAGGCAAGCAACGCTGGAGCAGTAGCAACCCTAGCGTCGCCACAGTCAACGCGGCAGGGGTACTTTCCATTCTCAGCACAGGCAACACCACCATCCGCGTGTACGACGAGGAGAGCGAGCGCGAAGGCAGGCTGGAGTTGGTGATTTCGCCCACAGGTGGCTCGTCGGGCACTGTCGGTGGTACGACGCTCGCGCCTGGAGAATGGATTATCCTCTCGCGGATGATTACCGCCGACACGGCGCAGCTAGTGGCGTTGCCTCCAAACACCCCCAGCGCGGCAGTGCTGCTTCCCCCGCCCTCCCCCGGCACACTCGGCGACAAATATGTGGCTTACGGCGCAGGAAGCGAGCACCTCGTGTTCGTGCGTATCTACAACAGTGCGCGCAACACCCTGATGAGTTTCAACTGGCGCACGGGCACCCTCACCGAACTGGCGTCGGGGCTAATCTGGCCCGTGTTCGCCACCGACGGGGAAACGGTAGTTTTTGCGATGCAGCAAGGCAACCAGTGGGATCTGTACGAGGTGCGCGTGGAAGGCGGAGGGTTACGCCCGCTAACCCAGACCCCCGAGAGCGAATATGACCCTGCGTTTTCGCCCGACGGGCGGCGCGTAGTGTTTACCCGTAACCATCGCCTGATGGAACTGGAACGCGCCACGGGAACCATCACTGCGCTGCCAAGCGCTGGCTACGAACTCGCCTTCTTCCCCCAATACACGCCCGATGGCAACCACATTGTGTTCATCGGGCGGCAAGGGGGCAGCGTGGGGCTGCACACGCTGCTCAACCGCAGCTCGCTTCGCACGCTGGCAACCAATGTGGTGCGCTTCGCCCTCACGCCCGACTCGCGCATACTCTACACCCTGCTCAACGACGGCGGTATGTGGCTCGCAGGAATCGATGGCTCGGGCAGGCGGCGGGTGTCTGCGCTCACGCCCAAGTCGGGGTTTGCCGTATCTCCTAGTGGCGCGCGGGCGGTGGTATGCGATAGCGCATTCGGCACGCGCATAGTGGAGCTTAGCACAGGCACGGATACGCCCCTGCTCCGCGGCGCGCATACGCTGCCCATCTGGGTGAACCTAAACACACGAGCGGCAAGCGCGGGCATAAACACCCCTGCTGTAGACCGCCTGCGCGAGTGGGCATTCGCCCTACCGCTGCCCGACGCCTACGCCGAGCTGCTCCAGCTGGCGCGGTGAAGCCACGCCCCACCAACTTGGTGGGGCGCAAAGCGTGCGAGAAGGCGCGTCGCGCTCACGAATTTTGATGCCGCGCTTCTCGAGCGCGACGCGCGCTTGAAAATCCCGACGCCGCGCTTTTCGAGCGCGCCATCGGGACTTCGAGCGCGAGGCACATCCGCTTTGACGACCTGGTGGTTGGTAGGTTTCTGCAGAAAGAGCTGGGCTGGCGGCGTGTACCAGTTTGACAGGATGCGAAGTACTGCCTCAACCGTCCAAGCCGTTGCTTGGTTTTCCTTGCTCCCTCCTTCAGGTTCCCCCCGATTCGCGAGGGGAACCTTACAGGGGGCGGACTTTTCGAACCAATCAGCGGCACTACGGTCAGCCAATCAGCTGCAGCGCAGCCTACTAACAGCCTTGTCCGAAGTTGAACAGCACGACGAGCAGGTCGGCGTCGTTGACGATGTCGTCGCTGTTCACATCGCCTTGATCGCCCGCGTTGCCGAAGTTGAACAGCACGATGAGCAAGTCGGCATCGTTGATGCAGCCGTCGCCGTTGGCGTCGCCCGTGCGCCAAGTGTCCAGCAGGAAGGCTTCTGTGCGCTGCGTGGCAGCGTTGTAGCCTGAACCTACGATGAAACGCCCATTTCGGCTAATCCCGTAAGCCACTCGTAGTTGCGAACCGTTGCTCAGCAAGCTCGCGAAAGCGACATTCAAGTCTTCCACTTGGGTCGTAGCGTTGGCAAGACGCCAGCGCACAGCGCGGTTTTGACCGGTTGGCGTGCTGGAAAAGCCCACAATGATGTCAGCGTTCACATCCCAAGCAAATCCGCGCACACCTCCCAAAGTGGCTAAAGGTTCCGCTTGCCAGTTGTTTGCCGCGCGCCACATCGCAGGGCGATAGTTGGAGCCTACGCCAGTCCATATCTCGAAGGTAGCCCCCGAGGTGCCCACAGCTACATCCCCTGCAGCCGACAGTGCCACAGCAAGTGTATACGGATCGTTCGAGCACGGATTCAGCACAATACGGTGCTGGATGTTGGTACCATTCAGCATCCACACATAGCTGCGCGTGCCCTCGAAGTGAAGCACTATATGAGCGTTGTCGGAAATATCCCATAGCTCCCCGACGAAGTTAGAGTACCATGCCAGCAGCTGCGGAGGGGTCGAGGCAGTGTCCCACAGGGCGGGGTTGTTCGCGCCCCCGCCTTTGATGGAGCCACACGCGTGCGAACCGCTGGGCGTAACCCCAATTGCCCAGTGAGTCGTACCGCTGGGCGCCGGTAGCTGTTGCACGCCTCCCGCTGGGGTCCACAAAAACGCTTGCGAGGTGCTGCTGCCCCCATAGTTGTTCGTAGCGCCGACGATTTTAGTGCCATCAGGCGTCATCCCGAAGGATACGCCCCCGTTAGAAGTCAGGCGAGCAACTACACCCGTGTTCAGGTTCCACAAGAAGGCATCGGCACTACGCGTGTCCTGCAAAAAGTCTCCGCCTCGCCCAACAACGAACTTACCGT
>JAUQOS010000004.1 GCA_030550775.1 Armatimonadota bacterium | reverse complement strand
GCGACTTGCAGGGTTTGGCTCAGCATCGCGCCTGGGACGAAGTGGTTTCGGTAGAGTATGCTGGCAAGGAAGATGTTTACTGCTGCACGGTTTACACGGACGAGCATGTGTGGGTCTGTGATGGGATTATCACCTCCAACTGCACAGAAATCATGCTTCCCTCCAGTGAGGACGAGAGCTTTGTCTGCTGTTTGTCTTCGCTGAACCTGTTGCACTACGACGAATGGAAGGACACCGATGCGGTGGAGACGCTGGTGTTCTTCTTGGATGCGGTGATGGAGGATTTCATTCGTCGTGTAAAGGATATTCCGTTTATGCAGCGGGCGTATAATTTTGCGGTGCGTCATCGTGCGCTTGGCATGGGTGTGCTTGGATGGCATTCGTATTTACAATCCAAGCGTATTCCGATAGAGAGCATGGATGCTTATCGCTTGAACGCCGAGATTTTCCGTACGATTTACGAACGCGCGTACGATGCCTCAATGGATCTGGCACGTCGGTTTGGCGAGCCAGAGTACCTTTCGGGCTACGGGCGGCGCAACACCACTTTACTGGCGATTGCGCCCACAAAATCGTCCTCCTTCATCTTGGGGCAAGTCTCGCCCTCCATCGAGCCGTATATGAGCAACTACCACGTGAAGGACCTCGCGAAGGTGAAGACCACCTTCAAGAATCCGTACCTGCAGCAGGTGTTGCGCGAGCGGGGTAAGGATACCGACGAGATTTGGCAGAGCATCGCAGCGCATGATGGCTCGGTACAGCACTTGGATTTCTTGAGCGACGAGGAGCGCGATGTGTTTAAGACCTTCAGTGAAATCTCACAGATGACGCTGGTGCAGCAAGCCTCCCAGCGGCAGCGCTATATCGATCAGGGCCAGTCGCTGAACCTAATGATTCACCCCGAAACGCCTGTGCGCGACATTAACCTGTTGGTGTTGCAGGCAGCTGAGCTGGGGCTGAAGTCGCTTTACTACCAGTACAGCATCAACGCCGCTCAGGAGTTCAACCGCGAGTTGTTGCTTAGCTGCCGGGTGTGTGAATCGTGATTCGTTCAATCTCGCTGTCGCGTGCGATGTACGCTTCGAATCGCTCGGGCTGAGTGGCTGCCAGTCCGAAGTCGCCGTCGGCGCGGATGGCGATTACGGCGCACTGGCGCTCGGCGACTTCGGGCAGGCGGCGTAGCATGAACTCAACGCTGCGTTGGCACGCCTGTTGGGCGGTGTAGCCCGCGCGCATCGCCTCCACGACGCGGCTGGCTAACGCGAACCGCCAGATGTACTCACCGATGCCTGTGCACACGGCTGCGCCCGCCTCGTTGTCGGCGTATAAGCCCGCACCCACAATCGGCGAGTCGCCCACTCTGCCGGGCATTTTCCACGCCAGCCCGCTGGTGGTGCAAGCGACTACCAGATGCCCCGCGTGCCAACCCAACACGCCCACTGTGTCGTGTGATACAGCGCGTTCAGCGGAAACTTCTTTGGGTGCACTGCGCTGCTGACGCCACTCTTGCCAGCGGCGCAGCGATTCGGGGGTGAGCAACTGTTGCGGTTCGTAGCCCTGTTGGAGAGCGAACCGCGCAGCGCCTTCGCCTACCAGCATCAGGTGGGGTGTTTGTTCCATCACAGCGCGGGCAAGGTAAATCGCAGGCAGGAAACCGCGTAGGCTCGCCACCGCCCCCGCACGCAACTGTGCCCCTTCCATAAGGGCAGCATCCAACTCTACCTCGCCGTCGCGATTCGGTAGCCCGCCGTAGCCCACCGACAGCACACTGGGATCGCGCTCTACCGCTGCCGCGCCTTCCACCACCGCCTCCAGTAGGCGCAACGCCGAGTCATCCACCTGCGACTCTCGCCACTGGCGCACCGCTGCCTCCACCGCGATGCGCCCAAACCACCAAGTTGCCGCAAACAACACTTGCATCGGGGCTAAGGTTCCCCGCAAAACTCAAATTCCCTTTATTCTCCCCGCAGACCCCTGAGGAAAACTGACCATCACGCCGACAATTTTTGCAGGCTTGCGCGCAACCAAACTGGTGAAGGAGGTCGCAGGATACAGCGCGTGCTTTTCGCAACTGGCAGAGCAGGAGCTAACCCGCTCTTTTGATGCCACGACGCCGTCTAGCTGGTATGTGAGCACCACTTCGAACACAACCAGCACGCTAAACGAGTTCCAAAGTGGCAACTGGAGCGCCGTGTTCGTGTTCTGGGCTTCCCTGTCGGGGCAAGCGGACAACTTCAACGCGCGAGTGTTTGTCAGCCAAGTGGGCAACACTTCCCCACAGACCCCGTTCTTCCTGATTGTGCCCATCAGTTCGCCTCACAAGCATCCCAGTGGCAGCGTGAGACAGGTGCCCGGGCTACATCATCTGGAATAACCCCTCGCCGTCCGAGTTCCACCTGATAAGGGTGCAACGCTTGGATTCAACGCGGCTGTCCCAGCGACCGATTTAGCTCCACCGACCGCCTTACCCCCTCCGTAAGGTTTCCCCCCGCTTTGCGAGGGAAACCGAAAAGCTCGCTCGGTTCCCCCTACTACGTAGGGGGAACCTGAAGGAGGGGGTTCATAGAAAACAGGGCTACTACGCTCAGGTCGTGGGAGAGCGTTGTACCCTTATCAGCTGAGTTCCACACCCAGGTGCGGAATGTGCTGAGCCACTTCAACATCGAAGCCGCCTGATCAATCCTCTGCGCAGTGCCCCTCCCGAGTGGGAGAGGCACTTGGCATCATTTGAGGCTTAGAAGTCCGCCCCCAAGCTGCCCACAGGTTGCCCCAGCTGCCCGTAGCCAAAGCGCGAGAAGCTCGGCAACGCCTTCAAGCGAATGAAAATCTGCAGCCCCGTATCGCGCCGAAAACCGTAGGGGTTGTCAATGTAGCGCACCTCCAGCTCGGCGCAGTGCAAGTCGTAGACCCACAAGGCTTGGCGCGACTCGAAACGGTTTAGGTAGCCGTTGTATTGCGTAAGGAACGAAATCCGCGAGCGACCCCACTTGAGCGCGTCTACGCGCAAGAACGCGCTACCCCACTTGGCGCGCTCAGGATCGTAGCGAGCGGCGAACGCTAAGCGCGAATCGCCAAATTGCCAGCGCAAGTCGGTTTGGAGGCTGCGCCAGCGTTCGCGGTTGGGGTCATAACTAAGTTGTGTGCGCCAGCGCAGCCAATCGGCAGGCTGATACTCCAGGTTCAAGTTCAGCACGCTCCAGGGGTCGCGCTGTCTGTCGGTAGCCAGCAGATCGTAGCTGGTCTGTGCCCCCAGTGTCCAGCCCCCGCCGAATACCAATTGCAGTTCGCCACTGAGCAGGTTGTAGGTGCCCGTGCGGTCTAAGCCAAGCGGGCTGTAGCCGTAGGGGCGCAAATAGTTCCAGCGCAGGTTAACTTGTGAGCGTGCGCCTACCGATAGTGTCTGCTCCAACACTGACTGCAGCACGTATTGGGCGGTGTCGTCGCTGTAAAAGGTTTGACGGAAGCGATAGCTCCAAAAAGTGGTTGGGCGTGGGGTGCGTTCGCGGTGGGTTCCCAGCCGACCTTGCCATTCCAAGGCGTATCGCTCACGCGTGAGGCGGGTCCGAAAGCCCTCCGTGTAGCGCCCGACGCTTAGGCGCAGTTGCGAATCGGGCACGGGTAGTCCCAAGCCACGCGCCGACGCCACAAGGCTCAACTCTGGTAAGCGTTCCAGCCCGCCAAACACTTGCGACTGCCCCACTGGTAAGAACCGCTCAAAATCCAGTTGCAGACTGACCTCGCGCTCCAGCAGATAGCGTAGGTTGCCGCGCAGATTCCACTGCCGATCGCCGCGACGCCCATCGAAAAACCGATTCTCCTGCTCCAAGTACTCGCCCGAGAGGTCGGTTTGCAGGCGTCCGAGGGTGCGCGTGTCTTGGAGGGCGAATGTGCGCTGGAGGTTCTCGAAGCTGCCTGTGCGGTTACGGGTTTCGGCAAGGCTCAGGCGCAATAGCCCTGTGGGGGTGGGCAGCGTCCAGTCGGTGCGCCAGTTCCACGCGGTGTTGTCGCGAAACAGCAGGTAACTGTTGCGACGGAACTCGGCGCTCCAACGGGTTTGCACCGCGCCGAAGTTTTGCCCGTGTTGCCATCGCCCCGTGAGCGAGTCGCTGCGCTGAGCGTTGTCGCGTAGCAGATACAGATTGAGGCTGCCGCGTGCGTAGTTTTGGAGTAGATTGATGCCTAAGCCGCGTCGTTGCATCAGATCAAAGCGCGCACTGCCCAGCGCGCCCTGCGCCAACAGATACGCCATCGCATAGCGGATGTAGAAGCCCTCCTCTTCGGTGTAGCCCACATCAGGCAGGGGCGAGTCGTCGCCCTCGCGCAGAGGCACTGCCACATACGGCAGGCGCAACACCGTGCGCCCCAGAATCTGCAGGCGCACATCGCGCAAAATGGCGCGGTCGCCCGCCGTCGCATCCAAAGTAGCCGCGCTCCAGTGGAAGTGGGGGTGGTCTAAGTCGCAGGTCGTGGCGGTACACCGTTCAGCGTGAACGCGGTTTTGCACGCCCTCCAGCAGCGCGCCCGTGAGGTGAAGGCTTTGCAGCAGGCGATTTCCTATAAAGCTGGGTTCCAAGGTGCTGGTGCCGTTGCGCAGCAGCCAGCGTCGCTCGCGCGGAAAAAGCAGCAGCTCGTCGCCCGTCGCCAGCACGCCCTCGCCTTGCAAGCGCACGCCCCCGAAAAATCGGAACTCGCCTGTGCGTGGGCTGCCCAACAGCCGTGTGCCTTCCAACACATAGCTACGCCAGCGCAGAACCACTTGCTCGCCTTCCGCACGGTCGGCAGCGCTATCATAGCGGAGCGACTTGGCAGTTTCGAACTGTACTGGCTCATCTTGCTGAGCAAGCGCAGCCAGCATTAGCAACGCCATCAGCAACCCAACCGCCCGCACGCGGGGGATTGTACCTCGCGCAGGTATACTTACCGAGCCACGCGCCGACTTCAAAGGGGCAAACCGCGATGACTTTAGAAATCGGGCTGACACTAGGGCTACTGGTGGCTGCCGTCGCGTTGTTTATTAGTAATCGCCTGCCTCCAGAAGTGGTGGCGCTGATTTTGCTGGCAACGCTGCTAGTGAGTGGGCTGCTGCCGGTGGAGCGGGGGCTGCGGGGGTTCAGCAACGAGGCGGTGATTACCATCGCAGCGATGTTTGTGCTGAGTGAAGGTCTACGCCGCACAGGGGTAATTGGTTTGGCAGCGCAAGGGTTGGAACGGATTGCCCGCCGTGCCCCAAAACTGGCGATTTTAGTGCTGTTGCTCCTCACGGCGGTGTTGTCGGCGTTTGTGAACAACACGGCGGTGGTGGCACTGTTTATTCCGCTGGCACTGAGCCTCTCCGAGTCGGCGCGGATTAGCCCCTCGCGCGTGTTGTTGCCGCTGTCGTATGCCTCAATGTTGGGGGGTGTGTGTACGCTAATTGGCACTTCTACAAACTTAGTGGTGAACGGCGTGGCGATAGAGCGCGGGCTTGTGCCATTAGGGATGTTTGAGTTCACGCCGCTGGGGGTGGTGTTTGCAGGGCTGGGGCTAGCCTACTTGCTGACGCTGGGGATGCGCTGGCTGCCCGAACGACGCGCCAGCGCCAATCCTGCCGATGCTTATCGCCTCAGCGAGTACCTCACGGAGGTGGAACTCACGCCACAAGCGCGCGCGGTCGGGCGCAAACTAATGGATGCCGACTTCGTGAAAGAATTGGGCGTGGAGGTGTTAGATATCTGGCGCAACGGCGTGCGCTTGCTGCCCCTACCTGACCGTATCCTGCAAGCAGGTGATTTGTTGCGTGTGCGTGGTGCGCTGGGGCGGTTGCAGCAGCTGTGGCGCGCTTACGGTCTCAAACCTGTTGCCTCCGCTCACGAGCATCTCTCCTCAGAGCCGCCGCTGCTGGTGGAGTTGGTGCTTACGCCCACTTCCTCGCTGGTGGGCAAGACACTGCGCAACAGCCGATTCCGCAACCGATTTGGGGCGACCGTGCTGGCGTTGCGCCACCACCATCAATTGGCGCTGGAGCAGTTTGCCGACATTCCGTTGCAAGCGGGCGACGCACTGCTGGTGCAGGTGGAGCGCGAGCGACTGAACGAGTTGTTGCGCCTGCCCGACTTTATCTTGGTGTCGCAGGTGGAATGGGCGCAAGTACGCCCCGTGAGAGCCCTCACCGCGCTGGCGATTATGGCGGGCGTGGTGCTGATAGCCTCGGTGGGGTGGTATCCGACGGCGGTGGCGGCGTTGGTGGGCGCGCTGCTGATGGTGCTCACCGGCTGCCTCAAGCCCGAAGATGCGGTTCAAGCGATTGAATGGCGACTGCTGATAATGCTGGGGGCAATGCTGGGGCTGGGCAGCGCACTGGAGAGCACAGGCGCTGCGCGCTGGCTCACGCTCCAGCTGGTGCATACGCTTGGCTCGTGGGGACCTGTGGTGTTGCTGGCAGGGTTTTATTTGCTAACTTCCGTGCTTACGGAGGTTATGTCGAACAACGCCACCGCTGCACTGATGGCTGCACTAGCGATTGAAGTCGCCGCTGCGTTGGGGGTGGATGCCCGCCCGTTCCTGTTTGCCGTTGCTTATGCTGCCTCCGCTAGCTTTATGACGCCCATCGGTTACCAAACCAACACGATGGTGTTTGGCGTGGGGCAGTATCAGTTTGGCGACTTTGTGCGCGTAGGGGCGCCTCTCAACTTCCTGTTGTGGATTGTGGCGACTGTGCTCATTCCGCGCTTTTGGGCGTTTTAGGCAAGCTGCGCTCAGCATACCAACGCTCCACAAACTGGCGATAGTCGGCTTGCTGCTGTAGAATCGGCTGCCACCATTCGGGGTGCTGGGCGTACCATAGCACTGTGTCGCGTAGGGCGGTTTCGAAGTGCGCCTGGGGCTGCCAACCGAGCGCGCGCAGTTTGCGGTCGTCTAAGGCATAACGGCGGTCGTGTCCAGGGCGGTCGTGCACGAACTGAATCAGGCTTTCAGGTTTGCCCAAAGTTTGCACAATCAACCGTGCTACCTCGAGATTGACGCGCTCGTTGCCCCCTGCGATGTTATACGCCTCACCCACCTGTCCCTGATGAAGCACTACATCAATCGCGCGCACATGGTCGTCTACGTAGAGCCAATCACGCCGCTGCTGCCCATCGCCGTAGAGGGGGAGGGGTTGGTCGTGTAGGGCGCGCACTGTGAAAAACGGAATGAGCTTTTCGGGGTACTGGCGCGGACCGAAGGTGTTGCTGGGGCGCACAATAAGCACGGGCAGTCCATACGTACGATAGTAGGCTTGTGCCAGCAGGTCTGCTCCAGCTTTGCTGGCGGCGTAGGGACTGCTGGGGCGCAGCGGCGCGCCCTCGTCGAACGCGCCCTGTTCCGCTGAGCCATACACCTCATCAGTGCTCACATGCACGAATCGTTCAACGCCGATGGCTCGCGCCGTCTCTAGCATGACGAAAGTGCCATACACATCGGTGGTGATGAAGGCATCGGGGTCTAAAATGGAGCGATCCACATGGGTTTCTGCGGCGAAGTGCACCACATATTGCACGCCCTCCAGCGCCGTGCGCACAGTGGTTTTGTCGCGCACATCGCCGTGGATGAACTCGAAGCGTGGGTCGCCCTCTACGGCCGCGAGGTTTTCGCGTCTGCCCGCGTAGGTAAGCGCGTCCAGCACCCGCACGCGATAGTCAGGGTAATGACGCAGCAGATACTCAGTGAAGTGGCTGCCGATAAAGCCCGCGCCGCCTGTGATAAGTACCGTTTTGCTCATATCTGATAGGATACCTGTGTCGCTGCAGTGCGGTTTGGCACAAAAGTTGCTGCTATCGCCCATTGGATGGAGAGCAAAGCCTGCCCTCATAAGGAGGTAGCGACCCTAGCCTATGAGGTGACAGCGTGGGGCTAAGGCAACTGCCTTAGCCCTGTGCGCGTTTTAGGTATCCTATGCCCCCGATGTACCGCGTATGGTTGGTTTGGTGGCTCAGCGTGGGCGTGGCGTTTGCGCAGTCGCTGCCGCCGTCGGTGGCGTTGGTGCGTCGGATGGGGCTGGAAGGGCGTGTGATGTGGGTAGACGCCACCGCAAACCTCAACTGGTTGGTTGACCGCGCCCAAGTGCGACAGTTTGTGCGCCGCTGCAAAGAGGTCGGCATCAACTGCATCGTGTTGGATGTCAAGCCCATCAGTGGGCACGTGCTCTATAACAGCAAAATTGCGCCCAAGCTCACCGAATGGCGCGGCGTCCGAGTGCCCCCCGACCTTGACATCCTCCAGATGTTTTTGGAGGAAGCCCATGCTGTCGGCATGGAGGTGCACGCCAACATCAATGTGCTTTCCGAGGGGCACAAAATGTTCCACACAGGACCAGCTTACGAGAACCCCGATTGGCAGATGGTGGCATACTCGCGGCGGCGCACGCTGGTACTGCCCGACGGCTCGCGCTATGAGTTGAACCGCTTTGACATCCCGCCACCGCCCGACGGTATCGCTGCTTATCGGCGCGCGGCGGCCCCTGTGCCCCCTGCGGGGCGCTTTTGGGCGTATGCTATCCTCACCGATGACCTGCGGGTGCAGGCAGTGATTGATGGGGTCTTTGTCAACCGCCCGCTTGCCCCCCCTGAGAACGGCTGGATTCTGGTTGCCGACGGGCAAGCGGCACAGAACTTGGAGCGGCTCAGCGCGTTGGGCATTGGATTGAGCCTCCAAACGCAGCCCGTGCTCCAACCACTTGCCGAGTCGGATACCGAAGGCATCGCAGTGTTTGTGAACCCGTTGCACCCTGAGGTGCGCAACCGCTTGCTTGAGATTATTCGCGAAATCTGCCAGAACTACCCAATAGATGGCTTCGTGTTAGACCGGATGCGCTGGGCAAATGTGTACACCGATTTTTCGGAGCGTACGCGCGCGGCGTTCGAAGCAGAGTATGGACGCGTGGCAAACTGGCCTGATGATATCATTCGCCCACCAGCACTGCCCCGCGACAGCTACGAGCGCGGTCCGCGCTTCGGGCAGTGGGCGGAGTTCCGTGCGCGCGTGATTCGTGACCTGCTGCGCGATATCCGCCGCGTAATCGAGTCGGTACGCCCGATGCCCATCGGGGCGTATGTAGGCAGCTGGTACCCGATCTACTACGAGCTGGGTGTGAACTGGGGCAGCAATGCCTTAGCACGCCCATACCCCTTTGTCAGCCCCAACTATCGTTTCACCTCCTATCTGCTGGATATGGATTACCTTATGCCTGGGGTTTACTTCAACATTCCGTTTATGAGCGAAGCGCCGCTTTACGACGGTGACGAGATGCGCACCGTGGAGGGCATGACCCGTCGCGTGATGGAGTGGACGAACGGCGATTTGTTTGTTTACTCTGGTGTGTATGCATTAGACTATCGGGGCGACCCGGCGGGCTTTGAGCGTGCTATTCGCGCAGCCCGCCTCAACTCGCACGGCGTGATGATTTTCGACGCCTCGCACATAGTGCAATGGGATTGGTGGGAGGTGGTGCGACGGGGCTTGGGCACACCCGACGGCGTGGTGGGCGAGGTACCGCTGGCACCGCATCAACTGCCCTCGTTGCTGCCCAGCCTGCGCAACGGGCGAGGATAGCCCGCGCATAGGCGCGCCTTTCAAAACGCCTGCAGCAGACGCAGCATCTGGCGGTCGAGCTTGTGCCCCCGCCACGATTCATACTCTACATCAGCGCGCTCGCTGTCAAGCACCCCGAACGGGCCGCGGAAGTTCCACAGTGCCCAGCCCCAGCCCGCTTGCTTCCACAGGTCCAGCAGGTCGCGCATCCATGCCAGCACTACCGCATGCGGTGTGTAGCGATACGCGCCGAACTCGCCGACTATCACGCCGACGCCTTTGCGTTCCAATGCTTGCCAGCGGGCGTAGTAGGTATCCCATAGCCGCTGCTTATCCCACACTTGGCTACCCTCGCGCAGGGGATATTCCTTGGGCGCTTCCCACTGGTCTGCCCCTTGCACCCACTCGGCGCGATAGTGCGTCAGACGAAACGGCTGGTAGCCTCGCGTGGATTGCGCCACGCCCAAGGGCAATAGCTCCTCCGCAGGCGTCATCCCCCAATCGCGCCCATCGCACACAATCAACCGCTGCGAGTCCTCTTTGCGAATCGCTTCCACCACGCGCTCCACCACGCGGCGGTGTGCTTCTGCGTCTACACCCGCAGGCTCGTTGAACAGGTTGAAGCTCAACTGCCGATTCGTAATGCCCTGATAGCGCTTGGCAAACTGCGCCCAGTGGTGCGCACAAAGCTTTTGCGCCTCTTCCTCTTTCCACAGATTCATTCGCTCTGGTGGCGAGGCAACGGTGTAGCCTGGCGCACGATGGAAGTTAAGCATCACATGGATGCCATACTTCTCGCCGAAGCGTACTGCGCGGTCTATTTCGCGCAGTTCCTCCTCGCGGAGGCGATAAGGATTCGTGTTGTCTGTCCAAATCCGATAATCCATCGGCAGGCGCACGAAGTTGAACCCCAGCTCGGCAATCCACTCAAAGTCTTTCTCGTCAAAGGGCGTGTTGCTCCATTCGAGAAAGAACTTGTTGAGCAGGTTGAACCCGCGCCAGCGTGGCAACTTGTACGCGCTCGGCTCTGGTAGCGACTTGCGCTGTTGCATAGGAGAAGTGTACCTGTCATAACAGCGGCTGCACAAACCTGAAAGGGTACAACATTCGTCAAGAGTGCTGGGAGGGGTTCTCTGCCCCCAAGGTATAGGGGGTGACAACTTGCTCCAGCGTTTGGGTTACAGTTGACCCTCTGCGTGCAGTTCTCGCAGTAGCTCTACATCCTCAGCAGTGAGGCATGCTGTGGCGAACAAATCGGGGCGCAGCAGGCGCGTGAGGCGCAACTGTTCCTTGCGTCGCCAGCGGGCAATCGCCCCATGATTGCCCGACAGCAAGACGCTGGGCACGCGCCAACCTCGAAAGACCTCAGGGCGTGTGTACTGAGGATAGCCCAACAGCCCATCCGCAAACGAGTCTTGTTCTAGCGACTCCGGCGAGTGGATGGCGCCGGGGATCAGCCGCACCACAGAGTCAATCACAATAAGTGCGGGCAGCTCGCCTCCAGTAAGTACATAATCGCCGATACTAATCACATCGGTTGCCAAGTGCTCGCGGATGCGGGCATCCACGCCCTCATAGTGCCCGCAAATCAAGACGAGGTGGCTTTGTGCCGCCAGCTCGCGTGCATAGGCTTGGGTGTAGAGCCTGCCCTGCGGTTCAAGCAACACAATTCGCGTGTTGGGCGTGGGTTGGCAAAACTCCACGGCGCGGGCAATCGGTTCGGGCTTCATCACCAGCCCTGCGCCGCCCCCGTAGGGTTCATCGTCGGTCTTTTTGTGTTTGCCTTCTGCAAAATCGCGCAGCTGGATTGCGCGTATGTGCACCAAGCCCCACTCGCGCGCACGCCCCACAATGCTATAACTGGTGCCCGCCTCAATCACCTCAGGAAACAGCGTAATCACATCAATGCGCAGCACGGGCGGATTATACCTTGCGCTTGGCGCAGGTACAATTACTTCGCCTGGGGGCGTTGTATGAACCAACACGCAGCGATTGTGCAGCCACACAGCACCGAAGCCGAGATGAGCGTGCTTGGCTCGATGATGCTCGACTCGGAGGCGCTGGAGCGTGTGGTCGAGCGATTGCAACCCGAAGATTTTTATCACCCGGCGCACCGCATTCTGTTTGAGGTGATGAGCTCGCTGTATGAACGCAACATCGCGGTAGACATTCTCACGGTGCAGGAAGAGTTGCGTCGTCGGGGGCAGCTGGACGAGGTGGGCGGGTTGCCCGCGCTGGTCAACATTATTGAAAGTGTGCCCACTGCCGCAAACGCAGAGTACTATGCCCAAATTGTGCAAGAAAAAGCCATCCTGCGTCGCCTGTTGCGTGCCGCCCACGAGATCATTCGCCTTGTGGACGAGCCAGAGCTGGAACTCCAGCAGATTTTAGACCAAGCCGAGCAAGCCGTTTATCAAGTCGCGGAGCGACAAATCGGCAAAGATTTTAGCAGCGTAAACCAACTGGTATTGGAGGTGCTGGGGCAGTTTGAAGAGCGTCAAATCATGATGCAGGAGCACCCAGGAGGCGAGTTTCTGCTAGGCATTTCGACGGGCTATCGCGATTTGAACCGCATTTTGTCGGGGTTGCAACCGGCGGAGCTGATTATTCTGGCGGCGCGCCCCAGCGTGGGCAAAACCTCGCTGGCGATTAATATCGCTGAGCATGTGGCGTTGCGCGAGCGCAAAGCGGTGGCGATCTTCAGCTTGGAGATGGCAGCAGAGCAGTTGATTCAGCGCATGCTCTGTTCGCAGGCAGCGGTGAGCGCACAGCGCTTACGCCGTCTGCAGCTGAACGAGGATGAATGGATACGCCTCCAGCAGGCAGCAGAACGGCTGTTTGATGCCCCCATCTACATCGACGACACCAGTAGCCTCTCGCCGATGGAGATGCGTGCCAAGTGCCGTCGCCTCAAAGCACGCTTGGCAGGGCGCGAGCTGGGGCTCATCGTCGTGGACTACCTGCAGCTGATGCGCTCCTCCAACCGCCGTGTGGAAAACCGCAACCAAGAGATTGGCGAAATCGCGCGCGCGCTCAAGCAAATCGCCCGCGAGTTCCATGTGCCCGTGCTGGTGCTCTCGCAGCTGTCGCGCTCGATTGAACGACGCGAAAATAAACGCCCGATGCTCTCTGACCTGCGCGACAGCGGTTCAATTGAAGCTGAAGCCGATGTGGTGCTGTTCATCCATCGCGAGGAGTACTACGGCGACAAAGAGCAGGTGCCTTTGGATCCACCCCCGGGCTATGTACGCCAAGAAGAAGTGGAAATCATTGTCGCCAAGCAACGCAACGGACCTACTGGCAAAATCAAGCTCGCGTTCCAGCCCGACTTCTCACGGTTTGTCACTTTGGAGCGCGAATACACCGAAGCGTACTGAGCAGGTACACTCTTGCCGATGCGACGCAAGCCACACGAGACACGCCTGTACCGGCAAGAGATGAACGCGCGGATTCTGGGCAGCGGTTTCAAGCCGTTCCAACGCTTCTTCGCGCTCGACGCCAGCGCGTACACGGAAGGTGCCATCCCCGTCAAGTACAAGGAGATGATGGGGCTGGTCGGTTCGATGGTGCTGCGCTGTAATGATTGCATTTTCTATCACTTAGACCGCTGTGTGCAGGAAGGTGCCACGCGCGAGGAGCTGCACGAGGCGATGAACATCGCGCTCATCATCGGTGGCTCGATAGTGATTCCGCACCTGCGCTATGCTTATGAAGTGATGGATGCGCTGTTTGAGGAGCAGGCGCAGCGTGCCGCAGCAGAAGGCGAGCAGGGCTGAGAACGCCCCACGAGCGCGTGGAATAGCATCGGCGGTGACATCGCCGTTATCGCGCCCGTTCGGTTGCTGGTATGCACCCTTCGGGCGGCGCGCTGATAGCTTCTGTCGGTTCGGGCGGGGCGGGAGGTGGGTTATCAGCGGTGTCGACGGGCAACGGTTCAAAAGTGTAGTAGTAGATTTTGCGCCCGTCGGGCTTGGTCTCGGTGCGTTTGTGCATGCGCCATTTCATGGCTGGGCGTTGACATGTTGCCACGCCAGTGCCGCGCCGCCCAAGATACCAGCGTCCTCGATGCGCTCGGCAGGTACGATGCGGCACTCTTCCAACAGCGTGGGTAGGGCGTAGTCGCGCACGGTGGCGTGGATTGCTTCAAAGAGGGGCGCGCCTGCTTTGGCGATTTGCCCGCCGATAGCTATCACCTCGGGGTTGAAGATGTTGATAAAGCTCGCGATTGCCACGCCCAAGTAAGTGCCGATTTCGTGCCAGATGGCGAGCGCGATCGGGTCGCCTTGTTCGGCGGCTTGGCTCACCAACGCGGGGCTAATTTGGGCGGGGTCGCCAGCTGCGAGTTGGCTCATCACGCTATCAGGGTTGCGTCGCATAGCTTCGCGGGCAAGCTCGGTGATGGCGTCGCGTTTGGCGTAGGCTTCGATGCAGCCGCGTGCGCCGCAGCCGCAACGCGGTCCGGCGAAGTTGATAATCGTGTGCCCCAGTTCGCCTGCGCCGCCACCCAGCCCTACCAGCAGCACGCCGCCGTCCCAGTGCGCGTTGCCTTGCACCTGAGCGCGCGTGAGCACCACGCCCCCGCCGATGCCGGTGCCCAGCGTGAGCATAATCAGCCCCCGTGCCTGCCCGCGCCCCACGCCGTAGTAATATTCGCCCAGCGCGGCTAAATTCGCGTCGTTGCCCATTACCACAGGCAAGTTTAGCGCTTGCTGTACGGCATCTGCAAGGGGTACCTCGCGCCACACTTCAAAAATCTCGCCCTTGTACTCACCGAAGTTCGGCGCCCAGCGCACAACGCCCCGTGCTGCATCAATATGCCCCGGCACCGCCATGCCAATCGCAGCGGGGGGGGTGCCCGATGCGTCTATCGCCTCGCGGATGGTCTGCACAATCTGCTGGAGGGTTGCTTGGAAGCCATCTTGCGCGCGCGAAGGGTGCTGCACGGGCGCGCTTAGTAACTCGCCTGCGCGGCTCACCGCCGCCGCGCGCACATTCGTTCCGCCCAAATCCACGCCGATCACCGCTGCCGCCATACGCGCTGGAGTATACCTATTGGTATGCCGCTTGAAGCACGGTACCCACCCACTCTGCCAGCGGCGGTATTAGGCTCTCTAAGTCTGCTTCTTGCACCTCTAAAGGCTGTTGGAGATAGGCGTCAATGCGCTCGCGCCACGCCTGAATGGCGGCAGGCTCTGCGAACGGCTGCAGGTGTTCCAACAGCAGTAGATGGGCGTTGCGGCGTTGGATGACCTCTAACGCGTCCAGCATCTGCCGATGGCTCCCGCCTTCCCAAATCGGCAACACCATCGCCTCGCGCAGCAACCGTTCTATGCCATATTCTGCCAGCACGCCCGCGCCGCCGTGCACCTCCATACACCACTTGGTGGCTTGCACCGCTTGCTCGGCTGTCCAATACTTTGCCAAGTGGGTGAGTAGGCGAAACAGGTGGTAGCGCGCGCTGTAGGGTGGGGTTTGCGCCCACACTTCGCTCAGCAGGCGCATTGTTTCCCACGCCAGCGCGAAAGCCACACGAAGCGTCCGCTCCCAGCGTTCAAACTGGGCGCGCATCAGCGGTTGCTCTGCCAACGGCTTGCCGAACGCCACCCGCTGCTGGGCGAAGGCGCGCGCCTCGTCAATCGCGCGCTGTAGCAACGCGACACTGCCGACGCTGTTTGCCACACGCGAGATGTTGAGCACCTCCAAAATAAGATAAATGCCCACTTCCGCGCTTCCAAGCAGGTAGCCGATGCTCTCGCGCAATTCCACCTCGCCCGTGATGACCGCGCGCGTGCCGATTTTGTCTTTCACGCGCCGAATGAAGTAGTTGAGGCTTCCGTCGGGGCGAACGCGGGGCACAAGGAACAGCGCAAGCCCGCGCACACCTGCAGGCGCGCCCTCTGGGCGCGCTGCCACCACTGCCAGTTCGGCGTTCAGGTTGCTGCAAAAATATTTTTCGCCCGTGAGTCGGTAAGACTCGCCGTTGGGTACGGCACGGGTATGCACATTCGCACCCAGGTCGGAACCGCCCCCGATTTCGGTCATCCAAGTGGCGCCTTGCCACGCTGTGCCGTCGCGGCGCAGCATTGGCGACAGGTACCGTTCCCTAAGCGCAGGCGTGCCGTATTTTTGGAGTGGCACCGCTGTGGAAAGGCTTACCGTGTGCGGGCAATACACGCCCGGGTCGTAGTAGGAGGTGATATAGCCCAGCGCAAAGCTGGTTGCCCAGTCGCTGTGTTCAATGACGCGCCAAATCACGCCGTGTTTGTAGCCCTCTTGCACGAGGGCGGTGTAGCCTGCAGGCAGCAGGAGTTCGTCGACGCGGTTGCCGAATCGGTCGTGCTGGCGCAGCCAGGGCGTGCCTGCGCGGTCAACGGTTTCTGAAAGCGCGCTACCTATGGTTTGCCACCACGCTTGGTACTGCTCGAGCGCGCTCGCTTGGGGCAGCTCGCCCAGCCGTTCTGCCAGATATGCCACTGGTGTGCGCATGGTCGTGCTGTAAGATTGGGTTTGTTTGCACAGGAACGGCTCGAGCCGTAAGCCCTCACAGCAGGGCACAGACGGCTAAAGCCGTTCCCAAGTGCGCAGTGCCCGCCTGCGCAGCGTAGTCATCGCGTCGGCATGTTTGCCGACGCGTCGCACTTAGAACCGATAGCTCAGGCTCGTGGCGAATACGCCAGCACGGTTGCCTGTGGAGCTAGGGCCGCCACTCAGCAACGCAATGCCCTTGCCATCGGTGCTAATGTATTGATAGAGTAGGTGCACTTGAGAGTTTTCGCTTAGGTCATAGGTGGCGCGCAGGGTAAGGTAGTTCCATTCGGGCTTGCCCCGCCGAAAGTCGAACGCACCCGTGCGGGCGATGTCCCAGCCGACATTCTCGTAGATGGCGCCCACTTGCAAGCGCGGCGCATATCGGTAGTTTGCTTCCAGTTGGAAGCGGCGCAGGCGGTCACGGCTCTGATAGCCCTGCGCAAGCGGCAAGCGGGCTGCCCCTGTGTAGATATCCGCTACGAGGCGCAGATTCAGCGCATCGGTGGCTTGGTAGTTGACCGCGAGGTAGGTGCCCTTGATATCGGAAGGGTTGTATAAGTAACCGATGCGCCCCCAGTTGCCGGGTGCCACGAAATAAGGGTCAATCTCGCGGTAGCCCACCTGCCCATCCAGCCGCTCGTTGAAGCGATAGCGGGCATAGAGGTCGTATGCCTTATTCTTGCTGCCCACCACGCGGCTGTCGCCGCGCAGCAAGTTGCTAACAGCATACTCGAAGCGCACTTCTACTTCGCTGATTGTGCTTTGGAGATCAAAGCCCAGCACATCCACGCGGTCAATTCCGTTGCGCGGGGTGTTGTTCAGGTGGCGAAAATCGCGGTTGCGCCCCACCCCCGCTGCAAAGTACGTCGCGCCTACCTGCACGGGGTAGCCCGTTAGGTCAAACTGATATGCTAAGCGGATGCCTGCCATTTGGTCTGCGGGCGCGCTCACAGAGGCGTTGTGGTTGGCAAAATAGATGGGTAAGAACCGCCCCACATTACCGCGCACGCCTACGCTACTGACTAAGAATAGCTGTCCTGTGAACGCGCCCTGCCCAAAGTTCAGCAGCGCACCATCGGCGCGGTGGGCTCGGTCGCGGTAGCGCTCAAACTCCAAGTAGTGGTCGGGTTCAATCCGTTGCAGGGTGTAGGGTGTGAGTTTGAGAGGCACGCGCCCAATCTGCGCTTGCACAGGCAAGCCGAACAGCTCAAGCGGAGTACTAACGTAGGCTTCCCACACAGTGAAGTCGGTTTGCCCCACGCGCTGTGTGGTCTTGTCGCTGCGCACGATGTCGGCAAGGCGCGTGGCGTCAGGAGTGTAAGGCAAGTAGTTGCCGAAGATAAGGGTTGCTTTGGCATCCACTTGGTCGTTCACAGGCACATCCAGCGACAGCCCCAACTCGTGCAACACGCTGACGCTTTGCAGAAACTTGCCCGAGGGGTTGATTTCGCGCCCGCTGAGGGTGTACGCGCTGCGCTTGTCGTAGCTATGGGTGCCGAAAACAGCGAGGGTCAAGTCGGTGCGCAGCGGCTGACGGCGTCGTTCCTCGCGGCGCAGGCGGGTCTCCAACGCGGCAAGGTCGCGGCGCAGGTCGCGCAGGTTTTCGCCTTGCGCACGCAACTCGGGTTCGAACTCCTGCGCTAAGCGTTGGAGGTTTTCAATCGCGGTACGAAGTTGCAGCAACTCTTGCAGGGCTTGACGCAGCTCCTGCAGCTGACGCTCTTCGGGGGTAGGCTGCGTAGTTTCATCAGTACGCTCGGCAAGGCGCGTCTCCAACGCGCGGATACGCTCCTCTACCACGCGGTAGGCACGCGCGACGGCTTGCGCAAACTCGGCGCGGGTCATCGTGCGCTCAGGCTGGAAGGTGCGGTCAGGAAACCCTTCCAGAATGCCTAACTCCGCCAACTCGCGAATGGCGCGATACGCCCAGTGCTGACGCGGCACATCACGGAACTGCGTCCACGCCAGCGCCACTAAAGTCGTCGCTACCAACAATAGCACTCCTGCTCGCATCGGCTCCTCCTTGAGGTATAGGAATGCGCCCTTATGATACCTACTCGGTATACTTTGCAGGAACACGATGCGGATTTTGATTGCGGGTGGCACAGGTTTTATCGGTAAGGCGATGGTAGCGCGTCTTGCCCGCGAGCATAGTGTGGCGGTGTTGACGCGCAATCCTCAGCGCGCTCAGGCGAGCCTCCCAGCAGGTGTTCAGGCTGTGGGCTGGGACGGCGCAACTCTTGGCGAGTGGGTTTCGCACTTAGCCCACTCCGAGGTGGTAATCAATCTCGCGGGCGAGCCGATTGCCCAACGCTGGACGCCTGCCGTCAAGCAGCGGCTATGGGACAGCCGCGTGAAAACCACCGCACTGATCGCCCAAGCGATCGCCCAGGCGTCGCCACGCCCGCGCTTGCTGCTCCAAGCCTCCGCGATTGGTATCTACGACCAAAGCCCCGAAACTACCGCCGACGAGAACGGTCCGTATGGTACAGGCTTTTTGGCGGAGTTGGGCAAGGCGTGGGAGGCAGCAGCGCAACTGGTGCATGAGCATGGGGTGCGTTTGTGCTGTATGCGCATCGGGGTAGTGTTAGGGGCGGGAGGAGGCGCATTGGAGCGGATGCTGACGCCGTTCAAACTGGGGGTGGGCGGTCCGCTGGGGTCGGGCAGGCAGTGGTTGTCGTGGATTCACATAGACGATGTGGTGGGCGCGGCAGCGTTTTTGCTGGAGCGCGACGACTTAGCAGGGGCGTTCAACTTCACTGCCCCTGAGCCTGTGACGATGCACGAGTTCGCGCGCACCTTGGGCAGGGTGTTGTTGCGCCCTGCGGTGGTGCGCGCGCCCGCGTTCGCGCTGCGCTTGCTGTTGGGCGAAATGGCAGAATTCTTGTTGCAAGGCTCGCGCGTGCTGCCGAAACGCCTGTTGGAAGCGGGCTACAAGTTTCAGTATCCGAATTTAGAGGCTGCCTTGCGCCAGTTGCTGCAAGCAAACTAATGCTTCGTCAACCCTCAATCTTTGGAACCCCCTCCGTAGGTTCCCCCTATGGCGTAGGGGGAACCGAGCAGATTTTGGTTCCCCTCGCGAAGCGGGGGGAACCTGAAGGAGGGGGGGCACGGAACCCAAACAATTAGCCTTGATGAAGCACTAATGAAACCCCTTACGCCCAGACAGGAAGCTTTGTATCAGCGGGTGGTGAGCCTTTACCGCGAGGCGGGCATGACGCCCCCCTCCGTGCGGATGGCCGCGCACTTTGTTGGCGCGCCTCCCGATGCCGTGCGCGCGATGCTTGCAATCGGTATTCAGCGAGGCGAAATTGCTGATGCAGGGGAAGGTATCTACTTCGCGACGGAAACACTGCTCCAACTGGCGGAGCAGCTCCGACCGCTGCCTGCGCCCGTAAAGGTAGCGCAAGTGCGCGACCTCACGGGCAGCTCGCGTCGCTATGCTGCAGCAGCGCTCAGGTGGCTACGCGCCCAACAGCTGATAGAGTGAGTGGGTTATTCCACCGTTACGCTTTTTGCCAAGTTGCGCGGTTGGTCAATTTCGCAGCCGCGCAGGCGCGCCACATGATAGGCAAACAGCTGCAGCACAGGTATGGTGGTCAACGGCGTTAGTTCCTCCAATGAGGGCTTCGGCACAAACACGGTGTAATCGGCTTCTTGGGGCAGCAAGGTATCGCCTTCAGTGGTCACCAAGAACACCGTGCCTTGCCGCGCCTTGATTTCCTTGAGGTTGCCCAATAGTTTCTCACGCGTACGCTCCTGAGTGGCAATGAAGACTGCGATTACGCCTGGCTCCACCAACGCCAGCGGGCCATGCTTCATCTCGCCTGCGGGTGGCTCTTGGGTGGGCACATAAGCAATCTCTTTGAGTTTGAGCGCGCCTTCCATTGCCACATAGGCGTCCACGCCGCGCCCTAGGTAGAACGCCAGTGGCGTTTGGTAAAGTTGCTCGGCAATTGCGCGCACTTGTGGCTCGGTTTCAAGAGCACGGGCTATCAGCGAGGGCATTTGCATTAGCCCCTTGACACCCTCCGTGTAGGTTTGCATCGGCAGCGTGCCGTTGATTGCCGACAAATAAAGCCCCAGCAGATACAACACCGCAATCTGCGTGCTGTAGGCTTTGGTAGAGGCTACCGAGATTTCCGGACCTGCCTGTGTGTAGATGACATGGTCGCACTCGCGGGCGATGCTACTGCCCACCACATTCACGATGCCAAGCGTGGTGTAGCCTGCCTCACGGCACAGACGCAACGCCGCCAAAGTGTCCGCCGTTTCGCCCGATTGGCTGATGAACACTGCTAGGGTGTTAGGCTGCAGGATTGGGTCGCCGTAGCGGAACTCGGAGGAGTAATACACCTCTACAGGGCGGCGGAGCCAGCGCTCCAGCGCGTGCTTGCCCACCAGCCCGGCGTGGTATGCCGTGCCACACGCCACGATGATAATGCGTCGGAACTTCTGCCAGTCTTCCATTTCCAGTTTCAGCTCGGGGAACTGGATGCCACCATTGGGCTTGAGCCGCCCGCGCAGGGTGTCGCGCACCGCTTCGGGCTGCTCAAAGATTTCCTTGAGCATGAAGTGCTCGTAGCCGCCCTTCTCGGCAGCCTCCGCACTCCAAGTAATCTCCACAGGGGGGCGCTCGACGGGGGTACCGTCTAAACGCATAAGGTGCACAGCCTCGCGTGTGACCAAGCCTACATCGCCGTTTTCTAGCAAAATCACGCGCCGTGTATAGGGCAGCAACGCGGGAATATCGGAGGCGATAAAGTTTTCGCCTTCGCCCAAGCCGATGACCAAGGGCGAGTCGTGGCGTGCCACCACCACACGGTCGGGATAGTCGCTAAACAATACCGCAATGGCATACGAGCCGCGCACGGGCTGCAGCGCCCGGCGCACCGCTTCTTCGGGCGCGTAGCCCTGCAGGAGTTGCTCCTCAATCAGGTGTGCCAGCACTTCGGTGTCAGTCTCCGAGCGGAACTGGTGACCGCGCGTCAGCAGTTCATGCTTGAGCTCGAGGTAGTTTTCTATAATGCCGTTGTGCACTATGGCGACGCGCCCCTGTTCATCGGTGTGAGGATGGGCATTGGGATCGTTTGGGATGCCGTGGGTTGCCCAGCGCGTGTGCGACACTGCCAAGCCGTGCGCCTCCACGCCGTTGAGGAGTTCGCTCAGTTGGTGGATTTTGCCCGCGCGCTTGGTTACATGTAGGTGCTCACCGCCCCAGTACGCCACGCCTGCCGAGTCGTAGCCGCGATATTCCAAGCGTTTGAGCGTATCCAAAGCGACCTCCAGCGCGGGGCGCGGTCCGATGTAGCCCGTAATACCACACATGGCTTCCGCCCTCGTGGGGATTATACCATAGGCTCTATGGCAAAAACAGGTATAATACTTGCGCGTGATGGGAGCGGAGACTGTTTCACCAAGCGGCTTCAGGCGGTTTGGTGAAGCAGTGTTTCGCTCTCACCACGCACGACTTTGCAAAGAGGAGGTAGCAACACAAACGATGGCGCTCACACCTGAACAAAAACAGGCAATCATCAAGGAATTCCAACGCCATGAAGGAGACACCGGCTCGCCGGAGGTGCAAATCGCACTGCTAACGGCGCGCATCAACTACCTGACCGAACACTTGAAGACCCATCGCAAAGATTACCACTCGCGCTACGGGCTGGTGAAGCTGGTGGGGCAACGCCGCCAGCTGCTGAACTATCTTGCCAGCCAAGACATTCAACGCTACCGCGAGCTGGTGCAAAAACTGGGGCTTCGCGGACAACGCTAAAGAGGAGGCACGAGCCGCATGCGAGAACCCATCGTCGTATCCGCCGAGATTGGCGGAGATATTCTGTCGCTGGAGACAGGTAGGTTCGCCAACCAAGCCAACAGCGCCGTCGTGGTTCGCTACGGCGACAGCGTGGTTTTAGTGACCGCCACGATGAGCGCAAAAGCGCGCACCGATATCGACTTTTTCCCGCTGGTTGTGGACTTCGAAGAGCGCAAATACGCCGTCGGCAAAATTCCAGGGGGCTTCGTCAAACGCGGCGGACGCCCCTCTGACGAGTCAATCGTCCAAGGACGCTTGGTCGACCGCGCCATTCGCCCGCTGTTTCCGAAGGGCATGCGCAACGAGGTGCAGGTGATTGTGCTGCCCTTGTCGGTGGATTTTGACCACCCGCCTGCTGTACTGGGGCTAATCGGCGCCTCGGCTGCGTTGACCATCTCCGACATTCCATGGAACGGCCCGCTAGGGGCGGTGCGCATCGGCTACGTGAACGGCGAGTTCATCGTCAACCCCAACAGTGACCTTACGGAACTGTCGGCGATGGAGCTGGTGGTCGCCAGCCGCCCCGACTATGTGATGATGATTGAAGCCGACGCCGACCAAGTGCCCGAAGAGGTGATGATGCAAGCTATCGAGCTGGCACACCTCCAAAACCAGAAAGTAATTGCCTTGATTGAAGAGCTCCGCGCCAAAGCGGGCAAACCGAAAGCCGCGCTGCCTTTGTACCTCGTGCCTGCCGAAATCAAGCAAGCCGTCAAAGCGTTCGCCGGCGAATCAATCAAACAAGCCATCCAAAACCCCGACAAACTGGCGCGCGAAGCCGCCTTAGACCAGCTCAAAGAGGAGATCGTGGTACAGATGAACACCCCGCCTGACCCCGAATCGCCTCCACCCTACGAAGGGCGCGAACTGGAACTGAGCATGGCGGTGGATGAAGTCATCAAAGAGACCGTTCGCGAGCTGATTCTGAACGAGGGCAAACGCCCCGACGGGCGCGCGCCTGAGGAAATCCGCGAAATCTATTGCGCTGTGGGCTTTCTACCGCGCACCCACGGCAGCGGGCTGTTCCAACGCGGACAAACACAGGTGCTCACCACCTGCACGCTCGGTGCCCTGCACGAGGCACAAATCCTCGACGCTTTGGTAGAAGAGGAAACCAAGCGCTACATGCACTTTTACAACTTCCCGCCGTTCAGCACGGGCGAGGTGCGCCCGCTGCGCGGGCCCGGACGACGCGAGGTCGGGCACGGCATGCTCGCAGAACGCGCCCTCGTGCGCATGATCCCGCCCGAAGAGGAGTTCCCCTACGCTATCCTCCTCTACTCGGAGGTGTTGGAGTCTAACGGCTCCACATCGATGGCAAGCGTGTGCGGCAGCACCCTAGCGTTGATGGACGCGGGCGTGCCCATCAAAGCTCCTGTGGCGGGTATCGCGACAGGCTTAGTGTACGAAAGCGAAGACCGCTATGTGCTCCTGACCGACATTCAGGGCATGGAAGACGCCTGCGGCGACATGGACTTCAAGGTCGCAGGTACGGCGCAGGGCATCACCGCCATCCAGTTAGACCTGAAGATTCCCGGTTTGCCCATGCCCGTGATTGCCGAAACTCTGCAGCGGGCGCGTCAGGCGCGGCTGTTTATTTTGGAAAAGATGCTGGAAGTGATTCCCGCGCCACGCCCCGAGATTTCGCCGCGTGCCCCGCGCATCTTTGTGATGGAAATCAACCCCGAAAAGATTGGCGATGTAATCGGACCTGCGGGCAAGACGGTCAAGAAAATCATCGCCGAGACGGGGGCGCAAATCCAGATCGAGCAGACGGGCAAGGTGTATATCGCGGCGCCTGACGGCGAGTCGGGCGAGCGCGCCCGCCAGATGATTGAAGCGCTGACCAAAGAGATTGCGGTGGGCGAGGTGTTCACAGGGCGCGTGACGCGCCTGATGGCACGCGGCGCGTTCGTGGAGGTATTGCCCGGCAAGGAGGGGCTGGTGGATTTGCGCGACTTGACCGACCGTCGCGTGAGCCGCCCCGAAGAGGTGGTGAAAGTGGGCGATATCTTGCGCGTGCGCGTCAAAGAGATAGACCATATGGGGCGCATCAACCTCACCACACGCGGGCTGGAGCAGCCCAAAGAGTTCGGCACGGTAAGCGCAATAGCGCAACCTGTGGGCGGTCCCACGCCACGCCCACCCGAACGCCGCCCCGCGCCTCCTCGAACTGACCGCCCCCAACAACCACCGCGCCCCGAGAAACCACAACCGCCTGGCGAGGATATGCCCAAACCGCAGTTCCGCCCGAAACGCTAAATCACAAGCCCCTGCCCGCGCGGCAGGGGCTTTGATTCAGCTGCGTACCTGCACCCCCCACACAATCGGCAACGCACCTTGCTCGTGCAACCCGCTAATCGGGCGGAAACGAACCTCGTCCTCGCCCTCCAAATAGCCAAACAACGCCAGCCATGAACGACGCAGCAGCGCCAACTCGCGCGGCACGCCGAAATTCAAGCGCTCTATGCCCAGCGTATCTAAAGGCAGCCACCGCAGTGCTTCCATTTCGCTCGCTGGCTCTTTGTTCAAACGCGCGAGTGCGGTTGGCGTCGTCTCCACCTGCAGGGGCAACAATGTGCCCTGCACATCTGCCAACCACGCCTGCCCCTCTTGCCACACGATTTGTTGAGGGCGCACCAAACACGGCAACTCGCGCGGCGCAAACGGGTCAAGCAGCCGCTGTAGGTAGTGGCTAATCAGCGGCTGCCACTCGGTGTAGGCGTGACGCAGGGCTTGGGCAATCAGCTCGGCACGCGGCTCGCTAAGCGGCAGCGTCTCATACAACTTCACGCGCTTGGGTGGATAGCCCGGGTAAATGCCTGCGCGTGTTGCCAGCAGCGGCTCCGAACGACGCGGTTTGAACGCCTGTGCCTCGCGGCTGGGCGCGTGCAGCGGCGCGATCTTGATTTCGCGCAACAACTCGCCTGTGTCCAGTTCCATCAAATGGCTAATGTCCAGCCGAAAGCCTGACGGTAGCTGGATGTTTTCGTAGCCAAGCTCCAGCAGACGCAGGTTGTAACGGGGTTGCAAATCTTTATCGCGCCAAGTGCGCCCCAACATCTCTTCTAATTGCTCGTCGGGCAGGGGTCGCCGCTCGCGGAAATGTTCCTCTAAGGCGCGTGCAGTGAGCCACAGGCGCAGCAGGGCACGCGTGTACTGCTCCTCGTTGACAGGGTTGGTGTGAGCCTGTTCAATCAACTGCACCAACCGTTCCAGCGCCTGCTTGAGCCGGCGCGCCTTGAGGGCTTCCAAGTTGGGCGCCAAAGCTTTGAGCTGTTCTAAAAAGGCGGGCTGAGTCCCTGTCAGCCCACGCTCGGCCAGCTCTTGCACGGCTTTGAGTGTCCGGTCAATGCTCTGTGATTGCAGGTCGGTGCGCTCGACGGTGGCTTTGGCGGCGCGCTTGCCCCGACGCGCGGGCTGGGCGGCGGGCGACTCGGCTTGGGTCTGTTCGCCGTAAACAAACCGCTCGGGCGACTGCGCCCACGCAATCAGCACGGCAATCGCGTGCTTGCAGAATTTGCTGAACCGCGCGGCAGGGCAAGTACACTTGGCGTTGAGCGTGCCCCCGGATGCCTCAATCCGCACGGTGTAGGGCTTGGTACCTTGCACTTGCGCGTAAAGTACCGTCTCGGAGCGTGCTAAGTGCAACAACTGATTGCCCGCCACAATCTGCTCGGCGTTGCGATAGGTGGCGTGGTCGCATAAGGCGCGTACCTCGTCCAAACTCATCGGTTGCATCAGCGGCGTGCCCCCTTGAGAATCTGTTCCATCACTTCCAGCAGCTTGTCGGGTGTGGCGGCAAAGGTAGGAATATCCAGCGCCGCGACTTGGCGCGCTAAAGGCTTGTTGTACTCGGGCTTGCCGTCCTCCAGCGCGAGCAGGCATAACACTTGCACCTTGCTCTCACGCAGGGCGCGCAGTTGCTCCAGCAATGCCTGCTGGCTGCCTCCTTCGTAAAGGTCAGTAATCAGCACAAAGATACATTTTTCGGGGCGTTTGACCAGGCGCGCCCCGTAGGCAACCGCTTGCGCGATGTCGGTGCCCCCGCCCAACTGCAAAGTGAACAATAGCTCTACGGGGTCGTTGTTGAGATAGGGGGTGAGGTCTACCACACTGGTGTCGAACACCACGAGATGGGTCTCCAGCACGCTTAGCGAGGCAAAAATGCTTGCCATGAGGCAGGCGTAGACAGCGGAGTTCGCCATGCTGCCGCTTTGGTCTACCAAGATAATGATTTGCCAGTCATGGAACCGCTGTTCGTTTGCCCAGAAGTAGAGCCGTTCGGGGATGATGGTTTTGCGCTCGGGCAGGTAGTGTTTGAGGTTGCTTTTGAGGGTGCGTCGCCAATCGAGATTGCGGGCGGAGCGGATAGGCGAGTAGCGGTTGCGCTGAAGCGCGCCAAACACCGCTTGGCGCGCCTGCACTTCCAGTTTGCGGCGCAGTTGCTCCACTACGTTGCGTATCAGTTCGCGGGCGGTTTGTTTCACCGTGTCGGGGATTTGGTCTTTCAGGCTGAGGATGGTTGCCACGAGGCGCACATCGGGCTGTAGGTGAGGCAGTACTTCGGGTTGGAGCAGTAGCTCGGCTAAGCCTGTGCGCTCGAAGGCGTCGCGCTGTACCATCGCAAGCGTGGATTGGTTGAACAGCGCGCGCATCTGCGCCAGCCATTCGGGGATGTAGGGTGCAGTGTCGCCTGTGCCGCCCACACGCGCACCGCGATCGTACACGAAGCTCAGCATTTGGTCAACATGGGTTAGGTTCATTCCTTCGGGCAGTGGCAGTGCCAGCGACGCCGATTCTTCGTCTATGCCGTCCAGCCGAAAGGCAGCGTTGGCAGACTCGGCACGCCTGCCCAAAATGAGGCGCCATCGCACGAGCGCGTCGTTGGGCAGCTCCATATCGCAAAGGAGTATACCTGTCGTAATCTGCGCGAAGTGCTACGACGCTACTTGTTCAGTCGTTGAACGGATCTTCATCATCTTCAAACAACCCGCCGTTGAGAGGGTCAATGGGCATCGCGGTGTCGGGCATAAGGTCGCTGCTGCTTTCGACGCGGCGCGCAGCCACAGGCTTGGGAATTTCGCGCTCGAACACCTCCAGCACCTTGTCAGGGTCAGGGCGGGTGGTGAGGGTTTTGTGGAGTGCCGCAATAATGCGCTCGCGGTCGAGGTCGCCGTTGCCGTTGCGTGCCCGCACTAAGATATCCACCACCGCGTTGCGCGACAGGTTGGGGTTTAGATGGCGCAGGTTCTCCCACACGGCGTCTTCCAGGGGCTTGTCTGGCTCGGGCTTATAAAGCTGCAAGCCATCTTGTCCACGCATAATTGCAGGACGCGGGAAGCGGATGAAAATTGGCTGGTTGAAATAGGGGTGGCGCACTAACATCTCGCCGGGCGAAAGCGCGCCCATCTTCTCTTTCACCGCCGCGCCGAAGATATTGTAGCCCGGCTGTGCCATCTCCTCCATCTCAATACGCCCGTATAGCGAGGTGGAACAGTTGCCCACCACCTGGCGGTCTACTTGGGAACGGAATTGCTGCGCTCCAAACAGCACCAGCCCTAAGTAGCGTCCGCGTGCGCAGATGTCGCGCAGGGTGCGCATCACATAGGTTTCGCGGTTGGTGTTGGGCGCATATTGGTTCAGCTCATCCACCACTACCACGACTGCGTCCACGCCCAAGCTGCGCTGTTCCATGCGCTCACGCAGTTCGGCTACCACGCGCGTGAAAATCAAGTCTTGCGCCTCTGCTGAGAGGTTCGCCACATCAATCACATACACCGTGCGGTCTTGGAACTTGCCCCACGGCAAGTCCATTGCGGTGTCGCCTTCGCCCACCAAGCCCGCGAAGCGCGTGGTGAGGTTCACGAGACGGTTTTGGATTTTGCGAATGGTTTCCACCGCGAAGCTGCGCCATTGCTTTTGGTTTTTCGCCTCCAGCAGCTTGAGCACCGCTTCAAACCAGTGCACAAGGTCGCCAAAACTGTTCACGCGATAAACGCCGGGCAGCCCGCGCGCTTTCAGGATGTCGGCTTCCTCTTCCTCGAAGGCGAACTCGCCTGGCTCAATCACACGCTGGCGTAGAAACTGCAAAAAGGCGTCCGCCTTAGCGTCCACGTCGTCTTTGTTCAGCAGCACCTCCACATAACGCATCACCTCGCGCATGCCCCACAGCATCGGGTGCACATTGTGGCGCAGTTGTGGGTGGGTGCGTAGCGTTGCCAAGTTCACGCGGTCGGGCTTGTAAGGAGCGTAATACTCCACGCGCGGGAATGGCTTGGGATCCACGCCCAATGCCTTGTAAATCTGTTGGTCGCGACTGTCCAGTTGATGGGCTGGCGGCAGGTCAAGAAACAGCAGGTCGCCCCCTTTGACATTGAAGCAGACTGCCGCTACGCTTTTACTGGTTTTTTGGAAAATCGCCGTGAGTAAGAACAAAATTGCGCTGGTTTTGGCAGCCAAACCGCTGGCACCCGTGACATTGAGGTGCCCTGCTTCGGGTCCCAGCAGAAAGTCAGCATCCAAGTAAATTGGGGCGATGTTGGCGCCGCTCTCGTAGACGCCCACAGGAATCCGGCGATGGTCGGGAATTTCGTCAATGCGTAGTGCCAGTTGAACATCGTGTTCGGTTGCCAAGTAGACAGGAGCGATTGGTACGGGTTGTACGGGCTGTTCGGGGTTGTGGCGCAGCACGGCGGCGGTGTAGACGCGGATTTCAGGGCGTTCGGTGGGCGGCTGTGCGTCGGGTTTGGCGTCGGCGCCTAAATAATCAAACATCGGGCTGGCGACATCGTTGTAGCCCTGCCCTTCCGTAACGATGCCCCACACTTGCCGATAGCCTGTGTCCACCACAACCAGGGTGCCAATGCCGATGGGGGCTTCGGGGGTCGCCCAAAAGTGGAACTGATATGCCGTGTTGGGTTGGCGTTCGGTGCCCACCACGCGCCCAACCAGTTGGCGTTTAGCCATTGGTGCCCCCGCTCCGTTGCTTGCTACCGATGGGGTATACATCGCTCTCACCCGCTACAGATAGGATTATACCCCGAATGCGTGAGTCAAGTTAACACAATCGCCTGAGTGGCTACCTATTTGTCTGGGGTGGGCGGGATCCCTGATAAGGGTGCACGGTTCACCCCGAATTCGGACGCCGCTGGCGCATTTGCCCCATTTTCAGCGCCTCAAGCAGAAGGCAGAGACGGATTTTTCGCGAACCCCCTCCTTCAGGTTCCCCCCTACTGCATAGGGGAAACCGAGTGCGTTTTTCGGTTCCCCTTGCGGAGCGGGGGGAACCTTACGGAGGGGGTAAGGGGGTTGAGGGAGTTAAGTTGGTTGTTGGTACAGCTAAGTTGAACCTGTGCGTTGTACCCTTACCAGGGCGGGATCCCCCGCTTGGCTCGGAAGGACAGTGTCGTTGATGCCCCGACCTTTCCTGTCCTTCTGAGCCGCAGGCGAGGGATCTCTGGAAGACAGAGCAAGCCTCCGCGCGGCGCTCGGGGGGACGAACTGCTCAGGTCAGTGCGATGTCGGTGCGGTAGTGCATGCCTTCAAAGTGGATTGACTCCACAGCGCGGTAGGCGTTGGCGCGGGCGTCGGCAAGGGTATCCCCGATTCCGACTACATTGAGCACGCGCCCACCCGCTGTGACGATTTGCCCCTCTTGTTGGCGCGTGCCCGCGTGGAAAATCAGCACATCGGGCAGTTGACTGGCTTGCGACAGCCCCTCAATCGGCAATCCTGTGCGGTAGCTGCCGGGGTACCCCCCTGAGGCCAGCACCACGCATACTGCAGCACGCGAACTGAACCGCATCGGTGTTGCGTGCAATGTGCCCTCGATGGATGCCAGCGCAAGTTCTACTAGGTCGCTTTCCAGCAGAGGCATAAGCACTTGGGTTTCAGGGTCACCGAAGCGGCAGTTGAACTCCAGCGTGTAGGGTTGCTCGTTGCTAATCATTAGCCCTGCGTAGAGGATGCCGTGATAGGGCGTGCCGCGTTGTGCCATTGCTGCAACCACGGGGTGTACAATCTGGTGCAGGGCTGCCTCAATCAGGGCGGGGGGTGCGTCGGGCAGGGGCGTGTAGCAGCCCATACCGCCCGTGTTCGGTCCGCGGTCGCTGTCTAAGGCGCGTTTATAGTCGCGCACAGGAGGCATTGGTAGGGCGGTCTGTCCATCTACGATGCACAGCAGCGACATTTCGCGTCCGTAGAGGCGGTCTTCGATGACCACGCGCGCACCCGCCTCGCCAAGGCCGCGCTCCACCATCAGGAACTCTACTGCGTCGAGTGCATCGCTAAGCGTGTCGCACACGAACGCGCCCTTGCCCAACGCCTCGCCATCGGCTTTCACTACGCATGGATGCTCGGCGTAGCGGTTGCGTAGATAGGCTTTGGCGGTTTCGGGGTCGTCGAACACCGCGAAGGGGGCAGTGGGCGCGCCTACCTGCTGCATTAGCTGTTTGGCGAACGCCTTGCTGCCCTCCAACTGTGCCGCTGCCCGCGACGGACCAAAGCACCGAATGCCCGCCTCGCGCATGGCGTCTGCCAGCCCCGCAATCAGGGGCGATTCGGGCCCAACCACCACGAGGTCAATCGCATTTTGCTTGGCAAACGCCACCAGTTCTGAGATAGCAGTAGGTGCAATCGGAACGCACTCTGCCAGCTGGGCGATGCCCGCGTTGCCTGGCGCTGCGTAGAGTGCCTCGCAGTGCTGGCTCTGGCATAGTTTCCACGCGATGGCGTGCTCGCGTCCGCCGCCACCAACTAAAAGGATGCGCATAGCCGACTCCTTTGGTTCGCAGGCGGCAAAGGTTTTCCTGCGTAGTTTTGCTTACCCGAAGCTGTTCTCGGGCAGATTCAGCGTGTCTACGCGGTGCAATCACTAAATCTTGCTTTGCACACCCCTCATGGGGTACAATCAGTTGGGGCAAATTGGCTGCATTACGCAACGGCTGGGTGAAAGCATGGCAAGCGCGAAGCGCAACGGCAACAAACGCAAAACCAACGCACGCCGAATCGAGCAAAAGCCGAAGGAGCGTTCACAGCAGTTCTACGACCGAATCGCGTTGGTATTAGTGTTGATAGGGCTCACCCTTTTGGTGAGCCTCGTGGTGCCCAACAGCGGTGTGGTGGGGGCGACGCTGCGCGATGGGCTGAAGTTGCTGTTTGGTAACGGTGCGTTTCTGTTGCCTGTGGTGTTGTGGTTGGCAGCGGGTGCGCTGGTGTTCGGCTACGGCAAAATCGCCTTGCCAGAGGTGATAGGGGGCGGTGCGCTGCTGCTGCTGACGCTGCTGGGCTGGATTGCTAAGCCTGATGCCGCGGGCAACTGGTTCGAGGCAAACGCTTTGAAAAGCTCGGGGGGCTATTTGGGCGCGGTGATTGGCTACCTGCTTACGACCGCCCTAGGGCAGGGGCGTGCTGTTGTGCTGGGCGTGCTTGCCTTGCTGGGCGCGCTAATGATGCTGAACCTACCGCTGGCGCAGTTGGCGCGCGCTCTTGTTCGGGCGTTGCAGGTGAGCTGGCGGGGCACCGCTACCGCTTCCAAAGCCGTCGCTGCCGTTGCTTCAAGCACAGCAAGCAAAGCTGCTGAAGCCGTCAAGCGCAAGGCGGAACAGCGCACTCACCAACGCGAGCTGGCAGCGCGCGCAGCAGCCGCCACACCTACCACAGCCCTCAAATCGACAGAACGAAAGCCCACCGAGAAAGCCCACCAAGAGGTAGCCGCTCGCATCGAAACCCCGCGCGACACGCGCCCCGAACCGTTGCCTACCCCCACCGCCTCAGGCAACTACACCCTGCCGCCCCTGTCGCTGCTGAAAGAGCCACCTGCCCCGCCAAAACGCAATCAAGCCGAAATCAAAGAGAAAATCGCCAAACTGGAGGAGACCCTACAAGATTTCGGCATCGACGCGAATGTGGTGGAGGTCGCCCACGGACCGACCGTCACGCGCTACGAAATCCAGCTTGCGCCGGGCATCAAGGTCAACCGTGTGGTGAACCTTGCCGATAACTTGGCAATGGCGCTGGCAGCAATCGCGGTGCGCGTAGAGGCTCCCATTCCGGGCAAGAACGCCATCGGTGTGGAAGTGCCCAACGACCACCCGCAAATGGTGACCCTGCGCGAAGTGATGGAAAACCCCGAGTTTTGGAACGCACCAAGCCTACTTACCTTCGCGCTCGGCAAAGATGTGGCAGGTACCCCCAAATACGCCGACCTGACACGGATGCCCCACCTGCTCATTGGCGGGGCGACCAACTCGGGCAAGAGCGTGTGCTTGCTCTCGCTGATTACTAGCTTGCTGTTCCGCGCCACGCCGCGCCAACTGCGCTTCGTGATGATTGACCCTAAGCGCGTTGAACTCACGCTGTTTGATGGCATTCCGCACCTGATGTGCCCTGTGGTGCGCGATGTAAAGCTCGCGGCGGGCGCGCTTCGCGCCGTGCTCAAAGAGATGGATCGTCGCTACGACTTGTTTGCCAACACGGGCGTGCGCAACATTCAGGGCTACAACGAGCGCGTCGCCGAAGACGAACGCCTGCCCTATGTGGTGGTCATTATCGACGAGTTGGCAGACCTAATGATGCAAGCTGCGTCGGAAGTGGAAACCTCCATCGCGCGATTGGCACAACTGGCACGCGCCACAGGCATTCACTTAGTGATTGCCACGCAGCGCCCGTCGGTGGATGTCATCACGGGCACCATCAAGGCGAACATCGCCAGCCGAATTGCGTTTGCGGTTTCCAGCCAAGTAGATAGCCGCACGATCCTGGACATGGCGGGCGCGGAGCGACTGTTGGGGCGCGGCGATATGCTCTACCTGCCGATTGATGCCTCCAAGCCCACGCGCATTCAGGGCTGCTATGTGTCGGAAGCCGAGATTGAGGCGGTTGCCGACTTCTGGCGCGCCCAGGAGTCGCCTGTCTACCTGCTCAACCCTGCCGAGTTTGACCTGCCCTCCAGCGCCGACTTCGATGACGACGAGGAAGAGGACGAACTGTTTCCTGCGGCAGTGCGCTTGGTGGTGGCACATGGGCAAGCCTCCACTTCTATGCTGCAGCGTCGGTTCAAGATTGGCTACGGGCGTGCGGCGCGCTTGCTGGATTTGATGGAGCGTCGGGGCATTGTGGGACCGCTGGACGGCGCAAAGCCCCGCCAAGTATTGGTAACTCGCGCCGAAGCCGAGCAGATGCTACGCCAGTATGAATCCCATTAGGCACCCTTACAGGTACAACACCCTGCCTTGATAGCGTGCCATCAGCTGCGCGTTATGCGCATCGCCCCCTTCTAGGTTCGCCGACATGAACACAGGGGGCGTGATGCCACGCTCCAACAAGATGGCGCATGCTTCGGCAACGATTGCGTTCACTAACGCCGCGCCCAACACGGTTGACACAGGAGCGACGGGTTGCGGAAAGCCCTCCAACTGCACCAGCGCGTCCCCGCGCGGCGCGCCGTTATCAATCACCAAATCTGCCACCTCAAACAACCGATAGCCCGTGCTGCTGCGCGGCGCCACCGATTGCGAATACTCCAGCGAGGTCAGCGCAATGACTTTGGCACCTTGCTGCTTGGCATACAACGCCACTTCCACAGGCGCTGCGTTGCGCCCCGACACCGAGTGCACCAGCACTACATCGCTGGGGCTAATCGGGATGTGCTTCACTGCAGTGAGAGCATAGCCATCTAACCGCTCCAGCGCCGAAGTCAACGTAATTGGGCGCACATCACAGGTCAGCCCAGGAATGAAAATCGGGCTAACAGGCACCAGCCCACCCGCACGGTAGGTCAGCTCCTCTGTGAGGATGCCCGCGTGCGATGCACCGAACACATACAGCAGCCCATCAGCTTGCAGCACGTTGGCAATCCAAGTGGCAGCGATTTCCAGTTGCTCGTGCTGACGCTCGTAGATGGCTTGCAACAAGCGCAAGACCTCTGGAATGTAGCGCGTGCGCATAGCGTGGCGATTATACCTACCAGCACACGCGTTACCCACGCCCACTTGTTGCCCCCGACCGACGCAACTGCCCTAAATTTTCCACCCTATTGGTTGTAAAATCAGCAGGAATTCACCACACTCTGTGGTATACTGCGTTTCCAACGGAGCGGAGAAATGGCGCGTACAGGGAGGTCACATCGCGGTTGGAGCGTTGTGTTGTGGTTGGTAGCCATCTGGCTGACTTTCCACACCACACCGCGCACAATTCGCACTTTCAGCCAGTGGCGCCACACGCGCGCCGAAACCCATCAGCTCGAGTTGGAACTGCAAAGCCTGCGCCAACACGAGCAGTACTTGCAATCCGAATTGGAGCGCGCCCGTACCGACTTGGGGCGCGAATCACTGGCACGCCAGCGCGGTTGGATTCGCAAAGGCGAGGAGCCACTGCGCCTCGGTCGCTAAGCCCGCGCCTAACTCAACAAGGTGAAACAACCCAAGCAATTACCAGGTATGAGGTTCCGCGCCTTCGGCTCAGGATGACAGGGTTAGCTACCGTTTGTCACCCCGAGCGTCGCGAGGGGTCTCGACTGAGTTTCGCTTGAGGTTCCTCGCCCTCGGTTCGGAATGACATAGCTTTTGACGGCAAAAACAGACCGATAGGGAGCAAGGGGCGTCAGAGTAAGAATAACTGCTGCAGGAAACCTGCCCATCGTTTCGAATCTACCCCTTATCGCGTTTAGGGCTACGGAGGGAGCAACGCTATGGCGAAAAACAACAACGGCGGACGCGAGCATTGGGGATCGCGAATAGGTTTGGTGCTGGCAATGGCAGGCAACGCCATCGGTATCGGCAACTTTTTGCGCTTCCCCGGACAAGCTGCTGCCAATGGCGGCGGGGCGTTTATGATCCCGTACTTTATCGCCCTCATCTTTATGGCGATCCCTTTGATGTGGCTGGAGTGGGCGCAGGGACGCTATGGTGGCGTGCGTGGACACGGTACCACGCCCGGCATGTTCCAGCTGATGTGGAATAACCGCATTAGCAAATACTTGGGCACTCTAGGCATTTTCATTCCGTTAGTGATTTTGATTTACTACTCTTACCTAGCCAGCTGGACGATCGGCTACAGCATCTATACCATCACCAACCAGCTGCCGAAAGTGCAAGAGCAAGGCATCACACGCGATGATTTAGCGGCACTGGCGCGTGGCGAAATTCGTGAGAACCTGATTGCAGGGCTGCCCATCCAGCGCGCCGATGTTGACCAGTTCCTCGCCGCAGGCACTGCCACCCCCGCGATGATGGAATTTCTTAGCAAAATCGGCGTCAAACCCGAACAAATCCCTCAACTGACCCCCGAGCAGCGCCTCGAAAAAGTAGAAGCAGCGATTGTCCAAGAGAAAATCGTGAAACCGTTTGATGAGGCGCGTAAACGCTATACGGGCGGGATTACTGCTGACGGGCAACCTGCAGGCGATGTGCTGCAGGTACCGACCTTTACCTATGTGGTGTTTTTAGGCGTGTTTTTGCTCAGCATTTGGATTCTGGCGCGCGGCGTATCGGGCGGGATTGAGATGCTGGCAAAGATCGGCATGCCGTTGTTGTTCGTGTTGGCTGTGATTATGGTGATTCGCGTGTTGACGCTGGGGCATCCTGTGTCGGAAACACAGGGGCCGCTGAACGGCTTGGCGTTCTTGTGGGAGCCGAAATGGTACATCGAGCGCGATGGGCGCCAAGTGTTTGTGCTGGCAGACCCGGGCGTGTGGTTGGCAGCGGTCGGGCAGATATTCTTCTCGCTGAGTTTGGGCATGGGCGCTATTCAGTGCTATGCCTCTTACTTGCGTGAGAAGGACGATGTTGCCCTCACGGGGCTTTCTACCACCTCCGCTAACGAGTTCGCCGAGGTAGTGCTGGGCGGCTCCATCGCCATTCCTGCTGCAGTGACTTTCTTTGGCATTGGAGCCACGCAGATTATCGCCTCGCAGGGCACTTTCTACTTGGGCTTTGCCTCGCTGCCCCCTGTGTTTGAGTTTATGCCGCTGGGGCAGATTCTGGGCGCGCTGTGGTTCTTCTTGCTGTTTATCGCAGCGATTACCTCCGTGATGGCGTTGGCGCAGCCGTTTGTGGCGTTTCTGGAAGACGAGTTCGGCTTCTCGCGGGGCAAGGCGGTGGCGATTCTGGCAGCCGTGTGGTTTCCCAGCACGCATCTATGCATCTTTCTGAGCGGCTCGCTGGATGTGATGGATTTCTGGGCGGGCACTTTCTTCCCACCGCTGTTTGCCTTGCTTGAGATTATCCTGCTGATGTGGATTTTCGGCGGCGAGAAAATCTGGGCAGAGCTGCTGCAAGGCGCACAAATCCGTCCGTGGCGCTTCTTCTACTACAGCGCCAAGTACATCGCGCCGATTATCTTGCTGTTTGTGTTGGGCTTTTGGACCTGGCTCAACATCATCCAGCCCATCTTGGACGGCACCGTGCTGCAGAAGGGCGTTGAAGGGCAAGGCGCGGGCTGGACGGTGTGGGTCACGCGCCTCTATCTGATTGGGCTATTCGTTGCGCTGGCGTTGATGGTGCGCACGGCGTTCAAGCGTAAATTCAAGGAGGAGGCAGCTGTATGAGCACAAGCGGATGGATTTTTATGATAGGCGCGTGGCTGTTTGTTGGCGGGTTGTTTGTTTACTGCTTCGGGCGCATTCTCTTTGGCGGGAACACGAGCGCTCAAGGATAGGGTATACTTACACGCCGTTGTACGGTGTGGGGTGCGGCAACCGCACCCCCTTTGCAACATTCGGCGTTCTCGCCGACGAAACATTGTAGCGCCCGTCGGCACAGTGCCGATGGATTACTAAGGAGGCTAACAATGGCAAGCAAGAAGGGTGTTGGCAGCACGCGAAACGGACGCGACAGCAATCCGAAGTTTTTGGGCGTGAAGGCATACGGGGGCGAGTTCGTGCGCGCCGGGCATGTGATTGTGCGCCAGCGGGGCACGAAGTTCCATCCTGGGCGCAATGTGGGGCGTGGCAGCGACGACACGCTGTTCGCACTGGTGGACGGCTATGTGCGCTTTGAAGGTCCGCGCCATCGCCGCCGCGTAAGCGTCTATCCTACGCCCAGCTAACGCTTAGCCGCAGCCAAACGAGCTACCGCAGTTGTAACACTGGTAGCACGCACCCGCGCGCACCATAATCATGCCGCAGCTGGGGCAGGGCGGCGCGTCCTGCTGCAACCTCACCAATTGCGACCAGTCCGTGGTCATCGCACCCTGCCCCTGAGGCAAGCCCCCATGTACGCCTTCGGGTTCAGGCAGCTCAGCACTGCTTGCACTCTCTAACGCCTCGGGCGGAGCAGGCTGACTTTGCAAAAACTTCAACGCCAGCCAGCGGAAAATGTAGTCCACAATCGAAGTAGCGATTGGAATCTGTGGGTTATTTGTGAAGCCACTGGGCTGGAAGCGCGTGTAAGAGAACTTCTCCACCAGCTTCTCCAAGGGCACGCCGTACTGTAGGGCAAGCGAGATCGCCGTGGCGAAAGCGTCCATCAGTCCCGATATTACCGAACCTTCCTTCGCCATCGTCAGGAAAATCTCGCCGGGCGTGCCATCTTCGTACATACCAACGGTAATGTAGCCCTCATGCCCTGCCACACTGAACTTGTGGGTGATGCTCTTGCGCTCGTCGGGCAGGCGTCGGCGCACAGGGCGGCTGACTTCGGCGAGCTGCGCCTCCGCTTCAGGCTTCTTGGTGGAGAGTGGCTGCGTGCGCTTGCTGCCGTCGCGGTAGATTGCAATCGCCTTCAGCCCCAGTTTCCACGCTTGCATGTAGATCTGCTCAATATCTTCTGGGGTAGCGTCGTTAGGCACATTCACAGTCTTAGAGATTGCCCCCGACAGGAACGGCTGCACAGCCGCCATCATCTTCACATGCGCCAGTGGGGCAAGGCTACGGGTGCCTTTGGCAGGGCGGAAGGCGCAATCGAACACGGGTAGATGTTCGGGCTTGAGGTACGGCGCGCCCTCGATCGTGTCGTTCTCGTCAATGTAGCGGGTGATTGCCTCAATCTCTTCGTCGGTGTAGCCCAGTTGCTGGAGGGCAAGCGACACGGTAGTGTTCACGATTTTCAGCACGCCGCCGCCGACCAGCGTTTTGTATTTCACTAAGGCGATATCAGGCTCAATTCCTGTGGTATCACAGTCCATAAGGAACGCTATCGTGCCTGTAGGAGCTAATACCGTCACCTGCGCGTTCCGATAGCCGTATTGCTCGCCCAGTTGCAAAGTCTCTTGCCACACGGCGCGGGCGGCGTTCATCAGCGCAGGGGGCACATACTCTGCCTGAATGCTGTTCAGTGCGTCGGCGTGCATGCGCATCACTTCCAGCATCGGGGCGCGGTTCAACTCAAACGCGGGGAACGGACCGCCACAATCGCGAGCGATAATTGCCGACTGCCGATACGCCTCGCCGTGCATCAGCGCGGTAATCGCGGCGGCGTAGGCGCGCCCTGCATCGCTGTCGTAGGGCAAGCCGAGCGACATTAGCAGCGCGCCCAAGTTCGCATAGCCCAGCCCTAGCGGGCGGAAGTTGTGGCTGTTATCGGCGATTTTCTCGGTCGGATACGCCGAGGCGTCCACGATAATCTCCTGCGCCGTGATAAAGATGCGCACGGCAGCGCGGAAGGCGTCGATGTCAAAATCGCCGTTGGGCAACCTAAATTTCATCAAGTTTATACTGGCAAGATTGCAGGATGTGTCGTTGAGAAAGACGAACTCACTACAAGGGTTGCTTGCCTCGATTGGACCACTATTTTTGACCGTGTTCCACTTGTTGATGGTGTCGTGGAACTGCAAGCCGGGGTCGCCGCACACCCAGGTGGCTTCGGCGATTTTGCGAAATAGCTCGCGCGCGCGATAAGTGCCCAACACTTCGCCGGTGGTGCGCGCGATGGTGTGCCACTCGCGGTCTTCTTCCACCGCGCGCATAAACTCATCCGTGACGCGCACACTGTGGTTCGCGTTCTGGAAGTAGACCGAGTCGTAGGCACCGCCGGGCACATTGAAGCCGGGGTCATAGCCTGCTTCAATAAGTGCCCATGCTTTTTTCTCTTCGTTCGCCTTGGATTCAATGAACTCCACGATGTCGGGGTGGTCAACGTTCAAGATCACCATTTTGGCGGCGCGTCGGGTTTTGCCGCCACTTTTGATAACGCCCGCGAAGGCATCAAATCCGCGCATAAACGAAACGGGTCCTGAAGCGCGTCCGCCTCCCGACAAATACTCTTTCGAGCTGCGCAACGGCGAGAGGTTGGTGCCCGACCCCGAGCCAAACTTGAAAATCATTCCCTCGGTTTTGGCGAGCTCGAGAATCGATTCCATCGTATCCTCTACTGATACAATAAAACATGCGGAGCACTGACTTCTGGGCTCGATTCCGACATTGAACCAGACAGGGCTGTTGAATGCGCCATACTGATGTAGCAGCAAATATTTGAGTTCGTCGCGGAAGGCTTCGGCGTCCGCTTCGGTGGCAAAGTAGTTGAGTTGGCGTCCCCACTCGGTGAGGGTGTTCACCACGCGCCCGATGACCTGCTTGACGCTGGTCTCGCGTTCAGGCGTGCCCAGCTGCCCGCGGAAGTATTTGGAGACAACCACATTCGTAGCGAGCTGGCTCCAGAAAGCGGGCACCTCCACATCGGCTTGCTCGAACACCACTCGCCCGCGCTCGTCGGTAATCACGGCGGTGCGCCGCTCCCACTCCACCTCGTCAAAGGGATCTATGCCCGGTTTGGTAAAGCGTCGCTCAATGGTTAGCCCCTTGCCCGTGTTGATGTTATCAAACTTCTCGCGGGGGATGTAGCCGTAACGCAGGGCAGTACCGCTGGGCTTTGGGCGGATCGATTCTCGGACTTCAACGACCGCGCCATCGGTTCGTGCTCCAAACTCCAATGTGCCCTCATTAGGGTTCATCGCTGCCTCCTCGGGATGCCGCGCTGCGCTCGGAATGATAGATTTTTTGCCCTAAAAGCCGTTGTCATGCCAAGTGCAGCAAGGAACCCTCCCTCATCCACTTTCGCCGCGGGTGCGTTTCTGCTGGCGGGTGAGCATTTGCACGACGCGGCTGAACTGCTGTGGGTCTTCGAACTCCTCGTACACGGAGGCGAAACGCACATAGGCGACGGGATCTATTTGGAGCAGTTTCTCCATCACCATGCGCCCGATCTCTACGCTACTGATTTCGTTCTCATCGCGGTTGTGGATTTCTTGCTCGATTTCGTCGACGGCTTTTTCCAGCACATCCATGCTGACGGGGCGTTTGCGGCAGGCGACCACCATACCTTGCAATACCTTGTTGCGGTCAAACGGCTCGCGTCGTCCATCTTTTTTGACCACCATAAGGGGGCGCTCTTCGTAGCGTTCAAAGGTGGTAAAGCGTTTGCCGCAGCGCAAGCATTCGCGTCGCCTTCGGATGACTGCCCCGCCTTGCGAGGGGCGCGAATCCACCACATGGTCTTCATCCACACCGCAGTATGGGCACCGCATCGTTCCGCCTCACTTGCCACATATGTGCAAGGTTGCCTGCCGTCAACCCTACATCTTGTGGCTGTTATATTATAGCATGCGTGGCATAGCGTGTCAAGTGGGGGATATGGGGTGTCTCGTAATCGCAGGGAAATAGGGTATTTTGTTGCGCTGGAAGAGGCTGTTTGCGAAACGACTGTGCAGGGATAGGTGTTTCATAGTAGCGGTTTGAAACGCGAGCGAACAAATTCGCGCTTACGCAATCGAAAAACCCTGCCTTCGCGAGTTTTCGAGCGTATGGGTGCGAATTTATTCGCCTGTGTGCCTGCTCCCCCATCTCTTATGCAGTTTTTAGGGATGTCAACTTCTGCCCCCCTCCTATAGGTTCGCCTCACAAGCGAGGGGAGCCGAAAAAATGCTCGGTTCTCCCTACTGGCATGGGGAGCCCTCATCTTTGTCGCTTTGCGCGATTTGCGCTACATCTTGAGCGTCAGTGGGGCACCACGCCTCTACAGATTGTGTTTTTGTGCGAAGTGACAAACATCAGGTTCCCCCTACTGCGTAGGGGGAACCTTACGGAGGGGGTTTGGAGAAAAGCAGGTAGCAGCTTCGGCTGTTGAGGCATTACCCTGTATCCTTGTCAGGGGAGCACCTGTCTGTGCTGCGCTCAGAATGACCCGTCTATTTTCGCGGAAGTGCGCTTGTCATTCCGAGCTGAAGGCGAGGAGTTAGCAAAAAGGGCGCAATTCGGGTTAGTTTGGGTATAATCCCCATTGGTAGGAGGCAGCACCTTGAGTACAACGACACTGCTGAGGGATGGACAACAAGTTTCGGCATATCACGAGCAGTTGACAAAGCAAGATTTGCTGGAGATTTATCGGCGGTTGTGGTTTGCACGGCTATTTGATGAGGCGCTCTATGATGCCAAGAAAAAAGGGCGCTTGCGCCGCGGGAATGTGTATGGCTCGCGTGGGCAAGAGGCGATTATGGTGGGGACCACCTACCCCCTGCACGAAGATGACTTCGTATCCCCGATTCACCGCGATATGCCTGTGTTTGTGTTTCGCGGGATGCGCTTAGAGGAAGTAATGTGTCAGATCTGGGGTAAAGCGGAAGCCCCTACGCGCGGCAAAGACTCGTGGAGCCACATGGGCGATATTTCCAAGGGCATCATCCACTCCACCAGTATGCTGGGTTCCACGATTGCGGTGGCGTGTGGCGTGCTGTGGGCGCAGCGGCTGGACGGCAGACGCGACCGCGTACTGGTTGCCTACACGGGCGAAGGCGCAACCGCTACGGGCCCGTTTCACGAGGGCTTGAACTTCGCCGCAGTGCACAAGCTACCCCTGATTGTGGTGGTGGAGAACAACCAATATGCCTACTCCACACCCGTGGAGCTGGAGGTGCCCACCAAAACAGTTGCCGAGCGGGCGCTGGGCTATGGTATTCCTGGCTACAGCATTGATGGCAATGATGTGTTAGAAGTGTATGACACGATGTGCGCTGCGCTGGAACATGCCCGCGCCGGCAACGGTCCTGTGCTGATAGAGTGCGTAACTTATCGCCTGCAAGGGCATGCTGACCACGACGAAACCCGCGCGCGCCAATATCGCCCCGTGGAGGAGATTGAACTGTGGGAGCAGCGCGACCCGATTCCGCGCTTCCGCAACTACCTGCTCAACACAGGACAGTTCACGGAGGCTGAGTTGCCCGAACCGCCACGCGACCTCGTGGAGCAAATCCAACGCGCGATAGAGTACGCCATCAACAGCCCTGACCCTGAGCCACACACGGCTTTGGAAGATATCTACGACGAAAGCGCGGGGGTGTCGCGATGCGTGAAGTAACCTTCTTGGAAGCCATCCGCCTCGCCATCTGGGAAGAGATGGAGCGTGACCCGAATGTGTTTATCATTGGCGAGGATATCGGGCGCATGGGCGGGGCGTTCGGCGTGACGGAAGGCTTTCTGGCACGCTTTGGTCCTGACCGCGTGGTCGACGCCCCCATCTCGGAAACCGCCATTGTTGCTGTGTGCGTGGGCGCAGCAGCGGTGGGCAAACGCGGCATCGCCGAGATGCAGTTTATTGACTTTATCTCGTATGCCTTTGACCAAGTAGTGAATGTGGCAGGCACCTACCTCTACCGTTCGGGAGGCAAGGTGCCAATCCCCATCGTGGTGCGAGGCCCGTCGGGCGGTTATGTGGGCGGCAGCTTGTATCACAGCCAGCAGTTTGAGGCGTGGTTTTTCCACACGCCCGGCGTCAAAGTAGTGCAGCCTGCCTTCCCCGACGATGCTTACGGCTTGATGAAAGCCTCTATCCGCGACAATAACCCCGTGGTGTTCTACGAGCACAAGTATCTCTATCGGCGCATCAAGGGTCCCATCCCCGAAGCCCACGAGGATTATATCGTGAAGCTGGGCGAAGCGCGTATCCGCCGCTACGGCGACGACATTACCGTAATCACCTACGGTGCGATGGTCCACTTCGCCTTAGAGGCCGCGCAACGCTTGGAGCGCGAGGGTATCTCGCTGGAGGTCATTGATCTGCGCACACTCAAACCGCTGGATATGGATACGATTGCCGAATCGCTCCAGAAAACCAGTCGGGTATTAATTGTGCACGAAGCGCCCAAGACGGGGGGAATCGGCGCGGAGATTTCAGCGCGTATTAGCGAGCATTACTTCGAGTGGCTGGATGCGCCGATTATGCGTGTGGCAGCCAAAGATGCCTTTGTGCCCTTTGCTGAGCCATTAGAAAAATTCGTGCTGCCGAGTGTGGACGAGATTGTGTTTGCCGCCCGCGAGCTGGCAGCGTACTGAGGGAGTGTGGCAATGAAGGTAGCGGTGATTATGCCCGAGCTGGGCGAGAGCATCGTAGAAGGCACGATTGTGCGCTGGCTCAAGCAAGAGGGCGAGCCAGTGCAAGAGGACGAGCCGATTGTGGAGATTATGACCGACAAGGTCAACACCGAGTTGCCCGCGCCTGCCTCGGGCGTGTTGCAGCGCGTGTTGGCAGCCGCAGGTGCTACCGTTCAGGTGGGGCAAGAGTTGGCGTTTATTGAGACCGAGCCCAGCGCAGCTGAACAACCTGCCGCAGAGCCGCCCTCTGCGCAACCTGTGGCTGAACCATCAGCACCGCCGCCCGTTAGTGCGGTGGGCTTCTATGGGGCTGAGACCGAGCCAGTGTCCGTCGCGCCTACGCCAGAACCCCCTCCTGCGCCTGCACCCGCCCCGCGCACCGACGGACAAACCCGCACAGGACGCCCCTTTATCTCGCCCGTGGTGAGCAAAATCGCCCAAGAGCACGGGCTGAGTATGGAAGAGCTGCTCTCGATTCAAGGCACAGGCACGGGCGGGCGCATTACCCGCAAGGATGTAGAAGCATATTTAGCGCGACGCGCGGCCGCACCCAAACCTGCACCCCAGCCCGCAGCCCCGCCTACACCGCCTCCCGCGCCCGCACCGCAACCCGTCGCCGCGCCTGCGCCACAACCCGTCGCGGCTGCCCCTCGCGAGGGCGAGGAAATCATCCCGCTGGTAGGCATGCGCAAAGCCATCGCGGAACACCTCACCAAGAGCTATCAAACCGCTGTGCATGTCACCACCGTCATCCAAGTGGATGTGTCCAAACTGGTGGAGTTCCGCGAGCGCAACAAAGAATCGTTCCAGCAGCAATATGGGGTGCGTCTGACCTACACACCGTTCTTCGTGAAGGCGTGTACCGACGCACTGCTGGAGTTCCCGATGATGAACGCCACCCTCCAAGACGACCAGATTATTGTGCGCCACTATGTGCACATGGGCGTGGCAGTGGCCCTGGGCGCAAAGGGCGAAGAGGGGCTGATTGTACCCGTTATCCGCGACGCGCATAAGAAATCGCTCATCGACATCGCTCGCGAGCTGGAAGATATCGCAACCCGCGCCCGCAACAAAACCATCGGGCTTGCCGATGTGCAAGGCGCCACCTTCACCCTCACAAACCCTGGCAGCTACGGCGCACTGATCGGCACACCCATCATCAACCACCCGCAAACCGCTATTTTGGGAACCTACGCCATCATCAAACAGCCAGTAGCAATTAACGACATGATCGCTATCCGCCCCATGATGTACCTGTGTTTGAGCTATGACCACCGGCTCATCGACGGAATGTACGCCGGGCGGTTCCTGCAGCGCATCAAGCGCGCGATTGAGGAGTTCGAGTTCTTCCGCTAAGACTTCTCTCCGACCCGTCCCCCGAAGAAACCGCCCCGTCTGTCCCCCACGGGGCGGTTTCGGTTTCGAGCGGACGTGCATCCGTCGCAATTTGTAAGTCAGTGGCCGTTTTCCCGCGAGTCCTGTCCGGTTTGCGGGTGTTTTGGAGTCTGTTTAGGGTGGAACACCCTGCGAGGGTGAACCAACAGGGCGAATTCGGTAGATGTCAGCGGCGCTGGGCTTTGATCCTCCTTTCGACAGCGTCGCTGGTTTTTTTTTCCGAACGGCTACGGAATGCCCAAGCCCCAGCGTGCGGTGGTAAGCGTGAGAAGCGTTACGGTGATGATGCAGTAGAGGTTGAGCGCAAGCCCTGCGCGTGCCATCTCACTGATTTTGATTTCGCCAGAGGCGAACACGATTGCGTTGGGGGGCGTCGCGACGGGCAACATAAACGCCGCCGACGCTCCCACTGCCACAGGAATTGCTAGCAGGCGCGGGTCAACGCCCATGCCCACTGCAGCCGCACTCACAATTGGTAAGAAGGTGGCGGTGGTAGCGGTGTTAGATGTCAGCTCGGTGAGGAAGATAATCAGTGTCGCCACGCCCAACACCACGACCCACACAGGCAGGTTGCCCCACGCGCTCACTGCATTACCTATCACTTTCGCCAACCCCGTGCTTTCGAACGCGCTGGCTAACGCCAGCCCACCGCCGAACAAAATCAGCACCCCCCACGGCAGGCTTTCGACGGCACGCCAGTCTAATATCGGCTTATAGGGCTTGGTGTTGGCAGGCAGCACAAACAGCATCAGCGCTGCGCTCATCGCGATGAACGCGTCGGAAACCGCAAGCCCGGTGGCGCGCCCCAACCATTCGCGCGACAGCCAACCGAGCACCGCGTAGCCAAACACCCATGCGATGCCCTTTTCTGCCAAACTCCACCGTGAGGAGCGGTTCGTCTGGGTTTCTAGCATCTCCAGCAGGGGCGCGAAGTTGAGATTGCGGCACGAGAACTGCACGCGCGTGAGCCACCACCAGGTAAACGGCAGCATCAGCCCCACAAACGGCAGCCCCACACTCAGCCAGTTGAGCATTGAAAGATTGAAGTTGTAGTTTTCGCGCAGGAAGCCCGCCAGCAGGGCGTTTGGTGCGGTGCCAATTAGTGTGCCCACTCCGCCAATAGATGCTGCATAAGCCACGCCTAGCATCAGCGCCAAGATGAAATTATGCGCGTTGCCCTTTCCAGATGCGTTCCGCACCCACTCGGCTACTGACAGCGCCACCGCGAACATCATCATCGTGGTGGAGGTGTTGTTGATCCACATCGAGGTGAACGCGGTCGCAGCCATGAAGCCCGCCACCATCCCTTCGGGGGTGCGCCCCAAGCTGCGCACGATGCGCAGCGCTATCCGCTCGTGCAAGCCCGACTGCTGCATCCCCTGCGCGATGATGAAACCGCCCAAAAACAAGAAAATCACCGGGTCGGCGTAGCGCGCTGCCACTTGTTTTTCTTCGGCAATGCCCGCAAACGGCATCCACACTAGCGGCAATAGTGCCGTGGCAGGAATGGGCACGCACTCGGAGAACCACCACACTGCCATCCACAGCGTTAGCCCCACCAGTCGCCACGCTTCAGGGCTAAGCGCTGGGGGCGGCGCGATTACAAACGGCATCAAACCAAGCAGCGGACCCACCACAAGCGCGCCCCAGCGCAGGTAGGCTACTGTCGAACGCTTCATCGCAGGCATGTGTTCCCCGCGTTGGCGTGCCTATCCTGCCTGTTGCGTAATCCACCACACCCACGGTACGCTCAGCAGAAAACTGTCGAACCGATCCAACACGCCGCCGTGCCCTGGCAAGATGCCTCCAAAATCTTTTACGCCAACGGACCGCTTGAGCGCTGACTCGAATAAATCGCCCAGCTGCCCTAGAATGCCCACGCCCAGCCCCGCAAGGGTTGCCCACAGAGGCGCGAAGCCCAACGCTACGCCCCCGTAAACTCCCACCGCCAGACACAGGGCGAGGTTCGCCAGGGCACCTTCCACCGTTTTGGCGGGGCTGAGCGTGGGGGCGATTTTGTGTTTGCCAAACGCTCTGCCGACGAAGTATGCTCCTGTGTCGCCTGCCCACAGCATTGCAAATAGCCACAGTGTCTGCCACGCGCCGCGCTCTATCTGCCATACACCCAGCGGCATCGGCGTGTAATCGCCTCGCAGCTGTACACCAAAGCTGAACAACCAGCCGATGTAAAGCATGCCAAGCAAGCCGTAGCCGAGGTTGTGCGCGAGCGCGCCTGACTTGCCACGCCATGCCCGCCATAACTCGTATAGCAGCGCCACTGCGAACGCAGGGAGCAACACCACGCCCAGCGCGTCTTGGGCAAGTGCCCACGCTGCCATCGGCAGGCTCGCCCCTGCCAGCAGCAGAATCGGGCTTGGACGCACTTGTGGAAACCAATCGGCGTGGCTATAGGCGCGGAAAAACTCCAACGAGCCGACCAACGCTAGCAAGCTCAGACCCACCGCAAACAGTCCCCCTCGCGGTGCGAAAATCGCCAGCAGCATCAGCGGGATGCCCACCAGCGCGGTCAACACACGCAAACGCAGCATGCGGCGCGTTAGACGGCAGTGCGTCGCTCGGTACTCTCAGGCATGGCAGGCGCGGGCTGCCACCGCACATAGAGCGTCAGCCCATCCACGCGATCCACCTGCACCAGCTCGCCCTCCTCAATCGGCGGATCTAGCGCGATGGCACGCCACAGCGTGCCATCCACAAACACCATGCCTTCAGGGTCCAAGCGCGTGCGGGCGCGCCCCGTCATGCCAATCAGCCGTTCCTGCCCGCTAACCTTGCGACGAAACTGCGCCCGAATGCCAGAATATGCCACAAACACAAACAGCACGCCTGTAAGTACTGTCATCGCACCGATGAGCCACAAACTCACGCGAAACACAGGCGAATCGGACTGGAACAGAATGATTGAGCCGATCGTGAACGACACCAACGCGCCCGCCGTGAGAATGCCATGCGAGGAGGTGAACAGTTCAGCCACAAACATCGCAAACGCCAGCAGAATCAGCGCAATGCCCAACACATTCACGGGCAGTACCGACGCTGCATAAAGCGCCAACAGCAACGCAATAATGCCAATCACGCCTGGAAAAGTCGCGCCTGGGTTTTGCAGTTCGCCCAGCAAGCCGTAGATTGCTAACAGCATCAGGATGTAAAACACATTCGGATGCGCCAAAAACATCAGCAGCGTCTCGCGCCAGGTTTTGGGCACCTCCACCAGCGGCGCGTTGCGCGCGCGCAGCACCACAGTCTGCCCGTCCGCCACCTGCACTTTACGCCCGTCGACTTTCGCTAACAACTCCTGGGGGCTGAACGCCACCACATCGATCACACGCTTTTCGAGTGCCTCCGTTTCCGTAATAGAGGCTGCTTCTGTTACGGCTTTCACGACCCAATCCACATTGCGCCCGCGCTGCTTGGCGATAGTTTTCGCATAGGCGATAGTGTCGTTCATCACCTTACGTTTGAGGTCTTGTGGGATATCTTCGCCACTGCCCGAGACGGGTGTTGCCGCGCCGATGTTGGTGCCAGGCGCCATCGCCGCGATGTTCGCCGACACCGTAATGAACACACCTGCCGAACCCGCCCGCGCACCTGATGGATAGACAAATACAATCACCGGGATGGAACTGTTCAGCAAGGTAGTGGTAATATCGCGCGTGGCTTGCAACTCGCCGCCGGGCGTATCCAGCAACACCAGAAACGCGGCAGCGTTGGCTTTGACGGCATCTGCGTGCGCCCGCATCAGGTAATCCGCCGACGCGCGATGCACGATTTCCTTGAACTGGATGTAATACACCGGGCGAGGCGTCTGCGCCCCGACCGCTAACACTGATAACCCCCACAGTAACGCCCAGATGAGTCGCATGGCTATTCCCCCTCGATTGTACCTGAAAAGGTATCATAAGAGGCAGTTTGGGGAACAAAAGTTAGCAAGTGTGCCGACAATTGAGTGTATGCTGAGGGAGGCGAGTTCGGGCACGATGATTTGCACGAAATGTTTTGCCGAGATACCTGATAATAGCGTGTTTTGCTTGGAATGCGGCTCGCGCCTGAAAGACGATACAGTTGACCCGCTGTACGCGGAGGGCTCTGACCGCGAGATTTACCCCGAACTGGCGCGAGCGAACCTGCTGCGCATTCAGGGCAAGTATGAGGAAGCTATTGAAGTGTGCCGCCGCATTTTGGGGCGGTTTCCCAGTAATGAAACGGTGCACGCGCTGTTGGGTGATATTTATGCTGATCAGGGCAAGCTAGAGGACGCCATTCAGTGGTATGAGTTGCTGGTGGAGTTAGCGCCGACGAATGTGCAGTATAATGCCAAGCTACATCAATTGCGGGCGATGCATGCCGCGCAAATCGCACCGCCGCCGCCTGCGCCTGAGCCAAAGCCCGCTGCCAAGCCGAAAGCACTGGTGTATGGGCTATATGGGCTGTTAGCGATGATTGTGATTGGTGCGGCGTTTATCGGCGGGGCACGTATGCAGGCAATTCGCGAGCAAGCTGCCCAACCTGCCCAAGCCACCAAAGCCGCTGTTGCCGCTGCGCCCGCTGCAGAGCCAGTGCGCATCCCACCGCCGTCGCCCACGCCTGAGCCAGCCGCGTCCGCGCCGCCTGCCCCACCCATCGTTGGGTTTGCTGGAATGAGCGCGGTGGAGGCAGAGCTGGCGCAAAAACTCAGCCAGCGGCTCAACGGCACGCCCGTGTGGTGTGCTTATGACCCCGCAACGGGGCGATGGATGGCGCGTACCCGTATCCAGTCGGGTGTGCTGAGCAAAGGGCGCATTCTGCAAGAGGCGCTGGCGTTGGCGCGCGCCTTCTACGCTCTGTATCCCAGCCAGCCCACGCTGAGCATCACCGTCATCGCGCCCAGTGCCAGCGGGGGCGATGTGCTGGTGTTTGCAGGCGAAATTCCCCCGTCGCTGGCAGCCATAGATCCCACCACGGTGGATGAGGCGCAAGCCCAGGCGATGTTGCAGCAGTTCCAAGCGTGGTGGAACCCTGTGCTCAATCTGCAAAGCTAATGCCGGTGCAAGGGGCTACGGAAGGCAACAACGAAGGCGGGGGGCAGCCCCCGCCTTCATTCTTCGTTGCAATCTATCGGTTTTGAGCGGGAGATTCCTCGCTGCGCTCGGAGCATGGGGGATTTAGGTAGGTGCTATCCTTCCGAGCCGAAGGCGAGGAACCTTACGCGTGTTATGCCCTATGCAGCGCGTGGCAGGGTTGTCCTGTCTGAAGTTTCCGCAGCCTCCAGGGTGAACATCTGCACAATCTGCGCCAACTCGTGCGCAACCTCGCTTAGCTGCTCCATCTGTTGTTGCACTTGCTGCAGCAACTGCGTTTGCGTTGTGGCAGCCTGTGCAGAAGCCACTGCCTGCTGCACGATGAAGGTACTGGCATCTACCGCTTGGCGTATCGCTTGAGCGACTTGCTGTCCCTGCTGTGCCAGAGCGTCAGCTTGCTGGCGCGATTGTTCTGCTAAGGCTGCAACCTGCGCCATACTCTGCCCGACGGTGCCGATCTCCGCGCTCATCTCTTGCATGGCTGCACTGGTTTGTTCGGCAATCGTGGCGATTCCCTCGATTCGTTCAGTAGTTGCGTGGCTGTTTCGTGCAACTTGCTGCATAAGTTGCGTAAGTTCGCGCACTTGGTAATCAATCGCTTGCACGGCACTGAGCACTTGTTCGAGGCGTGCTTGCACAGCTTGGGCTTGCGCCACGCCTGCGTCTACCGAGTGCAAGGTTGTCTGAAGGGCGTGTTTTGCCCCTTCGATCCGCTGTAAAACTTGCTGGATGATCTGTTGGATATCGCGTGTGGCGTGGGCACTCCGTGCGGCTAAGAGTCGCACTTCCTCCGCCACCACTGCAAAGCCGCGTCCCGCCTCGCCTGCACGCGCAGCCTCAATGGCGGCGTTGAGTGCCAACAAGTTCGTTTGGCGGGCAATCTCCTCAATAGTGCGCACAATTTCGCCCACTGACGCCGACATCGCCGCCAGCGATTCCAACTCTTGTCCTACCTGTTGCACATCGCGCTGGATCTGCCGCACGGCTTCTGCCGACTCATGCAGGGCTTGGACTCCTTCGCTTGCTGCCTGCGCAACCCGTTCCGTTTGCGCAGAGGCGAGTTGCATCTGCGCGGTGGCTTGCTGCAGGCTTTGCCCCACTTCTTGTACGGCTGCCATTCCTTGCGTCGCAGCGTGCGCGGTCTGTTCTGCGCCTTGGGCGACCTCTCCTACCACGCGCTGCACTTCTTGAAGCACTTGGGCACTCTGCCCTACTAAATTCGCCGTCTCGCGAGCGTGCCGCACCACTACCAGCATCACATGCTGCAGCTGTTCCAACACGGTGGCTTTCTGGCTCAAGTCAGCACGGAACGCTTGGCTGGTGCTTTGAGTGCGTTCAGCTAACTGGAGCACTTCGCCTGCCGCAGCCGCTACCTGATTGCTGGTGAACTGCGTTTGGTGCACGATGTTCACAACGTTGGTGACAGCCCCACGCAACTGCAACACCATTTGCTGAAGCCGTTCCATAAAGCGATTAAAATAGGTGGCGAACTCACCCAGCTCATCGGCGCGCTGGATTGGTAACCGTTGCGTGAGGTCACCCCGCGCCTCGCTGGCTTGTTTCGCCCACGCGGTCATCTGTCGGAGCGGGGCGAGCGCACGGTAGGTTACGCTACTGACCAGCACTGCCATTAGCCCGATGGCAATCAGCGTCGTCACCAATGCGCGCGTGCGCAGCGGTGCCAGCGGCGCTAAGATCGCCGACTCGTCCACACACATAATCAGACGCCAGTTGGCAACTGGAATCGTATCCCAAAACAGATAACGAGGAACACCGTGGATTACGGCGCGTCGCATTCCGCGCGCGGAGTCTCCAACAATTGCGCTTTCTGGTAACTCACTAAACCGAGTGCCCGCAAAGCCCTTGCGGGGCAATAACTCCTGGTTCGGATGTGCCACCAAAAGCCCCTGCTCGCTGACTAACATCGCGAACTCGTGTTTTTGGTACTGTGGTTCCAAAATCCGCGCTTGGTCGGTCGCCTTCACTAAGCCATCCAAAGTTATGTCCAAGCCCGCTACCCCGAAGAACTTGCCTTGCTTATCGTACATCGGATAGGTGATGCTCACCATTGATGCGTTGACCGAGCCCTCGTCATAATACGGTTCTGTAATACTTAGTTTGCCCGTATTTTTGGGTTTGTGATACCACTCTTGATGGGCATCGTGGTGGTCATAATCGGCATCGCTAGGCGATAGTTTGGGGTAGGAGTCGCGTGTGACCGTTGGTGAGCACAGGGGGTCGGGTGGGTGACGATGTTCGTAGGCATAGTAAACGGCGATGACCTCCTTCGGCAGGGCACTGAGCAGGTCCGCAAGGAACTGTTCGACTTTTGGGTTGGGATCGCGTCCATATGCGAGTTGGTGGGATGTCATCACGACGGGCACATTTCCAAACTGTAGGAGATAGTAATCCATCTGTTGCGCTGCGCGTTGAGTGGCTTGTTGTCCTGATTGCTGCGCATGGGCAATGAGTTGGTTGCGCGCAGCGGTGTAGAGCAGCCAGCTGTTGAGGGCTAACGCCAGCGCCACTGCCAGTCCGACAGACACGCATAGTCGAAAAACGAGTGAATGAAACCAGCGCATGTTCCGCCTCCACGCGGAATTTTGGCAGTGGTTCGCGGGCTCTTTAGGAGTGAGGATACCTACACTGTTACCACGCGTTTGGCGCGTGCTCGAATCGCCGCGATTTCCTCGTCGGTGATGGCGCGTTCGAAGCTGCGGAAGCCCGCTAAGCGGAAACCATGCTTGCGCGCCAGCTCTTGGGTGATTCGCACTTGTTCTAAGCTTACATCCTTACCCAATGTGAAGTTTTCTATGCGCCCCTCCAGCGCCAGCATCATCGTTTCCGACATGCATGCGTAAGCCATGCGAGGCGGAAAGCCGAAGTCAAAACCGAAATCCACCTCGCCGGGCACCTCTACCAACCCGCCTTCAATCACCAGCACATCGTCGCGTTCGCGAGCAACGCGCACGGACACATCGCGCGGGCGTGCCACATCCACCACCACCGCGCCCGATTTGAGATCGCGTGGATAGATAATCGCATCCACCGCGCTGGTGACGGTAATCACCACATCGGCAGTGGGCAAATCGCGTGAAAGGTCGGTGGAAACTCGCACCGTGCCACGCGCAACAGAACGCAACTGCTCGGCAACAGGTGCCAAGCGTGCCTCGTCGCGCCCCAGAAGCAGCATTTCTCTGGCTTGAGGGGCTAATGCTTCGGCACAGGTTCGCCCAATGGAACCTGTTGCGCCCACCACTGCGACTGTGGTGTCGGCGATATCAATCCCCATTTTCTGCGCGCCTAACACCGCTGCTTCTATGGCAGTCGCAACCGTGTAGCTGTTGCCCGTAGTAACAGCAATATCCAAGTGCCTGGCAATCGTGATGCCCCCATCGCCCACTACGGAGGTGAACGCGCC
>JAUQOS010000064.1 GCA_030550775.1 Armatimonadota bacterium | reverse complement strand
AAACGCTGAGTTCAAAATTCGGGCGAATTGTTAAGAAACGGGCAAAACACTTGACAAAGGGGGGGTGTTTTGAGGTAAGCTATACCGTAGCATTCGCCCCCAAGGGCGGGTGCTCATTGAAACGTGCGGAATTGGGTCGATTTGGGCACGCTTCCGCCCAAATGTAGCATTCGCCCCCAAGGGCGGGTGCTCATTGAAACCGACGATCGGCCCCGAGGCACTCAACCAGATCGCGCGTCGACCGTAGCATTCGCCCCCAAGGGCGGGTGCTCATTGAAACCGTCTTTTCCGAAGACAACTTTGGTTGCTGTTGTGTGGGAGAGTAGCATTCGCCCCCAAGGGCGGGTGCTCATTGAAACGCGTAGTCAAGACAGGTATTGTAATGAAGCGTACTCCTCAAGTAGCATTCGCCCCCAAGGGCGGGTGCTCATTGAAACTCGGCAACAAGGGCGCTCAACAACAGCGGCACATAGTCAATGTAGCATTCGCCCCCAAGGGCGGGTGCTCATTGAAACTAGGAGCTATTCAACGGTCCAACCCACTCATCAAAGGCGAACGGTAGCATTCGCCCCCAAGGGCGGGTGCTCATTGAAACGTGTTAGCTCGTGAAGTGCTATTTTGAGGTCATTGCGGATTTGTAGCATTCGCCCCCAAGGGCGGGTGCTCATTGAAACCGTCTTTTCCGAAGACAACTTTGGTTGCTGTTGTGTGGGAGAGTAGCATTCGCCCCCAAGGGCGGGTGCTCATTGAAACACAGAACCCACGGATCGGCGAAAACGTACCATTCCTTAAGTAGCATTCGCCCCCAAGGGCGGGTGCTCATTGAAACGCTACCCACGATGGATGCCGCTTTCGAGTACATACCGTCTGGGTAGCATTCGCCCCCAAGGGCGGGTGCTCATTGAAACTTCAGAGTCTCTCTAAGGATTTGGACGAATTCCTCGCTTGTAGCATTCGCCCCCAAGGGCGGGTGCTCATTGAAACCTTCGTCGACTGCGCTTGTTCCTGCTGCTGATTCTGCTGGTAGCATTCGCCCCCAAGGGCGGGTGCTCATTGAAACTCGCTGGAGCCAACGAAGATCGAAACGCCGTCGGGCAGGCGAGTAGCATTCGCCCCCAAGGGCGGGTGCTCATTGAAACCTTTGGGCGTTTTGCCCAGCAACGATACCAGTGTTCTGGAACGTAGCATTCGCCCCCAAGGGCGGGTGCTCATTGAAACCCGCCGATGCGGGAGAGAATCTCCCGCAAGAGCCTTCCAGAGGGTAGCATTCGCCCCCAAGGGCGGGTGCTCATTGAAACACTTGCAACGGCTAACCCGAACCTCGCTGCCGCACTCATAAACCTCGTAGCATTCGCCCCCAAGGGCGGGTGCTCATTGAAACGATTTCAACGCCTGTAGCATTTTCTTCTTCTGCGTGAAATGTAGCATTCGCCCCCAAGGGCGGGTGCTCATTGAAACCCCGCGCTGCGTCTCAACAGGGAACGTCGGCGACCACCCGCCGGTAGCATTCGCCCCCAAGGGCGGGTGCTCATTGAAACCAACCCACTTGATCCACCAGCCGCTCAATTTGTGGCTGGAGGTAGCATTCGCCCCCAAGGGCGGGTGCTCATTGAAACGTGCGATCTTAGAGACGTTTCCTTATGCACTCACGGATACGCAAGTAGCATTCGCCCCCAAGGGCGGGTGCTCATTGAAACCAAGTACTCTCGCTTGTTGCATTGCAGTCCTCCGTGTCAGGTAGCATTCGCCCCCAAGGGCGGGTGCTCATTGAAACAAGCAGCACGTACATAAAGACGCGGAGGTGCGATATGGACCTGCCTGAACTCACTTACACGCAGTACTGGCTGGTGTTCAACGTGCTGTCCCTCACCGTTGCGGTGATGGGTGCTTCGGGCATTTTCTTCCTCGCAGCCCGAAGTTATGTGGCGCCAAGGTACCATATCGCGCTGTATCTCTCCGCGTTAGTCGTGTTTATCGCCTGCTACCACTACTTCCGCATCTTTGAGAGCTGGAAGGAAGCCTATGTGCTGACGCAGGCGGGAACCTACGCTCCGTCGGGCAAACCGTTCAACGACTTCTACCGCTACGCCGACTGGATTGTCACGGTGCCGTTGCTGTTGACGGAGTTGATTTATGTGATGGCGCTACCGCGTGCCAAGTCGAACAGCCTGATTAGTCGCTTGGTGATTGCCGCGATTATCATGCTGGCGTTGGGCTACCCCGGAGAGATAGAGCGCGAAAACATGACGATGCGCGGCGTGTGGTTCGTGCTGAGCTGCATCCCGTTCGTGTACATCTTGTATGTGCTGTACGGGGAGCTGAGCCGCGTGATTGCAGAAGCCAAGTTCCCGCCGCGCGTGACCCAGTTGCTTGGAACGACGCGATTGGTGCTGCTCATCTCGTGGCTGTTCTACCCGCTGGCGTATCTGGCGCCGATGGTGGGTATCGGTGGCGCGGCTGGCGAGGTGGCGCTGCAGGTTGGCTACAGCTTGGCAGACCTGACCGCAAAGCCGCTGTTCGGCGTGCTGCTGTACATCATCGCGCGCGAGAAGACGCTGGCAGAAGAGCCTGAGTTTGCACGCACAACTGCGCCTGCGAGCTAATCGCCGCGCAGCTGACGAACCTTTCAAGCCCCCCGCTTAGAAGCGGGGGGCTTTGAGTTGGCGGGTACAATATCGCCGATGCACACCACACACTTTATGCGGGCGGAGATTGGCGAGCAGCCTGAAGTGTTGCGTCGTTTGGCGCGCGCCGAATGGGACGCCATCCAACAACTGGCGCGCGAACTGCACACGCGCGGGCTGCACTATGTGTTCTTAGCGGCGCGTGGCACCTCCGACAACGCCGCTGCCTACTTCAAGTACCTCTTCGAGATTGCCAACGGCATCCCGTGCGGTTTGGCAGCCCCATCCGTCGTTACACTCTACCACGCGCAACTTAACCTCAAGGAAGCGTTAGTGGTAGGAATCTCGCAATCGGGGCAGGCACCCGATGTGGTAGAGTACCTTGCACACGCCCGCGAACAAGGCGCACTCACCCTAGCCCTTACAAACGACCCCAACTCGCCCTTAGCGCAAACCAGTCATTACACAATCCCTCTCCATGCAGGCGAAGAGCGCAGCGTCGCTGCCACCAAAACTTACACCGCCACCTTAGGAGCCATCTACTTGCTCTCGGCAGCTCTGCGTGCACAATCCGAGGCGCCTGATCACCTTCACCACGCCGCGACCCTCATCGAGCAGGTACTGCAAGCCGAACCCCACCTACAAGAGGCAACTGACCGCTACCGCTACATGCGCGAGTGTGTGGCATTAGCCCGCGGCATCAACCAAGCCACCGCCCAAGAAGTCGCACTCAAACTCATCGAAACCTGCTATGTGATGTGCAAAGCCTACTCCGTGGCAGATTTTATGCATGGACCGTTCGCGCTGATTGAGCCGGGCTTCCCCTGTCTACTGTTTGCTCCCGACGGGGCGACCTTTGCTACCGCCTTAGAAAGCGCGATGAAGTTGCGCGCGGGCGGCGCCGAGACCATCATCTTTGCCAGCAACGCCGAGATATTGGCACAAGCGCGCACGCCCGTGCCGATGCCTGCTGATGTGCCCGAGCTGCTGTCGCCAATCGTGTACGCAGTGGCGGGGCAGCTGTTTGCCTACCACCTTGCGCTGGCACGCGACCTTAACCCCGACCAACCACGCGGTTTGCAAAAAGTCACCAAAACGCGCTGAACCCGCGATGAATCGTTTCCTGCTTAGAATGACTCTAACTCAACAGAGGGCGCGCGTGGGCGCCCCAACATTTACAACGAATGACAGGAGGTAGCAAAGCGATGGCAACGGTCCAATATGATGTTGAAATCGATGCGCGCGGTCTGCAATGTCCGATGCCGATAGTGAATGCGCGCAAAGCATTCCAGAACTTGCAACCGGGTCAGACGATGCGTGTGCTGGCAACCGACCCCGGCTCGGTGAATGACTTCAAGGGCTGGGCGAACCTGGTTGCCGAGGCGGAACTCGTCGCGCAGGAAACCGTTGAGATGGACGGTAAGACTGTGTATGTCCACTATGTACGCAAGAAGTGAGGTGAGGTAGCGATGCAGAACGGACAAACAGCTGTGATGGAGCGCGCGACTCCCGAGCTTGCCGCGCTGCAGGAGCAGCTCCAGCAACTGCAGACGCAGGTAGAGTCGTTGCGCCGTCAGCTACCCGATAACCGCCTGTCGATGGTGGTGTTCTCAGGCGACTTAGATCGCGTGCTGGCAGCGTTCGTGATTGCGTCGGGCGCCGCCGCCAGCGGAATGGAAGTTTCGATGTTCTTCACCTTCTGGGGGCTAACCGCGCTACGACGCAAGCGCGACTCGCGTGGCAAAACGCTGCTGCAAAAACTGATGGGCTGGATGACGCCCGTCGGCACGCAGGGGCTGGGTGTGTCGAAAATGAACTTCGGCGGCATCGGCGCGAAAATGCTCCGCGCCATGATGCGCCAGCAAGGCGTGCCTCAAATCGAAGAAACCGTGCAAATGGCACGCGACTTGGGCGTGCGCATCGTCGCCTGCCAAATGTCAATGGATGTCATGGGCATCCACAAGGACGAACTCATCGACGGCATCGAGGTCGGCGGCGTGGCAACCTTCTTGGGTGACGCCACACGCTCCAAGACCACCCTGTTCATCTAAGCATAGCCACCTCTGGAGGGGCGGATTCCGAACCCCGCCCCTCCACGCGATACATACTCGCCCAAACGACCGACCCGGTCTGCTTATAGCCCGTCCAAGCAACCGTGATGGGCACAGAAGCGGCTTGAACCATGTGCTCAAGCACATAAGGCTCTGTCGTGCAATGTGCCCACGCCCCAACTGCCTACCCCTAACCCAATCTTAACCTCCAAGCGTGTACACTCCCAGCGGCATGCGACCAACTGTACGGCTGGCTTTTGGGGTTCGGTGTCGGGTTGACAATCGCCTCGCTTTACATCCCTGTACAAGGCAAACCGCCTGCACAATCCGCGCTTCCACTCACTCCACAAGCCATCGTGACACACAAACCCATCGATGAAATGAGTGGCATTGCGCGCAGCCGCACCTACTCAGGCATCTACTGGGTGCACAACGATAGCGGCGACCGCGCTCGCATCTTCCCCATTCGGCAGGACGGCAGCGTGGTTATCCCACCCTTTGTATCGCGCCGCGACACCTCCAGTCGCCCCGAAGACCCCGCACTCGTCTACGAGGGTATCCAAGTGGGAGGCGCGGTCAACATCGACTGGGAGGATATCGCAATTGACGGCGACACCCTCTACATCGCCGACACGGGCAACAACGCCAACACCCGACGCGACTTAGCAGTGTATGTGCTCAAAGAGCCAAACCCCGAAACCACCCTCCAAACGCCCATCCTCAAGCGCATCCCCATCGCCTACCCCGACCAGAAAGCCTTCCCAGGCGACGAGTGGCACTTCGACTGCGAGGCGATCTTCGTGTTTCAAGGCAAACTTTACTTCCTGACCAAGCATCGCGCGCCACGCCAACCGAACACTCCTGAGCCAAGCACCAAACTCTATCGCTTAGATTACCGAACACACCGACCGCGTGAATATGCTCACGCTGATCGACTCGCATCGCGATTTGGGGGGCTGGGTCACCGCTGCTGCGATGTCGCTCGACGAGCGCGTCTTGGCGGTGCTCTGCCAAGCCCCGCAACCGGCGATTTGGCTGTTCGAACGCCCCGCGCAAGGCGACCAATTCCTCTCTCAAGGCAAGGCGCGTCGCATCCCCATTGAGAACGGAAAACAGTGCGAAGCGATTGAATGGGTTGACACCAACCACTTGGTTATCACTAACGAACAGCGCGAGATATTTGTGGTGTCGGTGCCAAAAATCAGTACACAGCTGCCGATTGACGCCCCAAAACGGGTACACATGCGATAGGAGGCGCTGTTCCCGTAACATTTTATGACGATGAGCACCGACACAATCGCCGCTATTGCCACGCCGCCTGGTGAGGGCGGTGTTGGAATCGTGCGCATCAGCGGCGCAGAGGCATTCAAGATTGCCGAACGCGTGTTCCGTTGGCGTGGCAACAAGCCCTTGCAAAGCCACCGCGTCTATTTTGGCGCAGTCATAGAGCCCGCCACAGGCGAGGTGCTAGACCGCGCGCTGCTGATTCCGTTCCGCGCCCCGCGTAGCTACACAGGCGAGGACGTGGTCGAGTTGCATTGTCACGGCAGCCCCTACCTGCTTCGACGCGTGGTAGAGCTGGTGTGGCGCGAAGGCGCACGCCCCGCCCAACCCGGCGAGTTCACCCTGCGTGCCTTTCTCAACGGCAAGTTAGATTTGGCGCAAGCCGAGGCGGTGGCAGACCTCATCCGCGCCCGCTCGGAGGCACAACTGCGCAGCGCGCTCGCCTTACACGAGGGCAAGCTCTCGCGCCATGCCCATGCGCTCAACGACACCCTGCTGGGCATCCTTGCCACCGTGGAAGCGCATATCGACTTCTCCGAAGAGCTGGGCGAGTTAGACCCCGCCTCCCTTGCCCCTGACCTCCAACGGCTTATTGAGCAGCTGGACGCCTTGCTTCACTCGGCACACACTGGACGCTTACTGCGCGAAGGAGCCCGCATCGCCATCGTGGGACGCCCCAATGTGGGCAAGTCATCCCTGCTAAACGCCTTGCTGGGTACCGAACGCGCTATCGTCACGGATATCCCCGGCACCACGCGCGACACGATCGAAGAAAGCTTTCAAATTGCGGGCGTGCCGATGGTGGTATTGGACACCGCAGGCTTGCGCGAAAGCGCTGATGTAGTGGAACAAATTGGTATCGAACGCGCCCGTCGCGCCGCCGAACGCGCCAACCTCATTCTGTTTGTGTATGACCTCACCGCGCCTGACCTTGAAACCGACGCACGCCTCCTGCACACCTTGCCCTCCGAAATCCCCAAACTCCTCGTGGGCAACAAGTTAGACCTGTTAGATGTACCCCCTGCCGCTCCTGAGACGCTCGCAAGCACCACGGGCGTGGTAGATACGGTGTTCATTTCGGCACGCACGGGCACGGGCTTGGAAACCCTGCACCAGGCAATCCTAAACGCGCTGAACCTCCAGCGCCTCGGCGAGGAAACGCCCTTGCTCACCCACCAACGCCACATCCACGCGGTAGAGCAAGCGAAACAGCACCTGCGCAACGCGCTGGACTCGCTTCAGCAGCGTCTGCCGCCCGACCTCATCGCTGTAGACCTACGCAGTGCCTGGCTGGCATTGGGCACCATCACAGGCGAAACCGCCGACGAAGCGCTGATTGAGCGCATCTTCCGCGATTTCTGCATCGGAAAATAGCGCATATATGGAAAAATCCCCCTGCGACGGCAGGTGGAGCGATGCGAACGGTTCTGATTGCCGAAGATAGCCTTGTTGCATTGAAGGTGCTGGAGCGCGCTCTTCAGCAGTTGGGCTATGAGGTGGTGGCAGCGCGCGACGGAGCCGAGGCGTGGCGTGCTTATCAGCAATCACCTGTGCCCCTCGTAATCACCGACTGGGAAATGCCCCACATGAGCGGGCTGGAGTTATGCCGCGCCATCCGGCAACATCCCAGCGACCACTACCCCTACCTGGTGATGCTGACGGCACGCGGGCAAAAGGAAGACCGCTTAGCCGCGCTGGAAGCAGGCGCCGACGCCTTTCTCAGTAAACCGCTGGATATGGCAGAGCTACAAGCCAACCTGCGCGTGGCAGAGCGCATCCTGCAAGCCGAAGCCACCCTCAAAGCGCAAAAACAAGAACTTCAGGAGCTCAACGAGGAGTTGCAACTGCAAAATGAAACCCTCCAACACTCCTACCGACTAATCGAACACGCAAACCGACGCTTCACAGACCTATTCGAGCATATTCCGGTTGCGTGCTTCACTGTTGACGTTGAAGGCATTATTCGCGAATGGAACTTGGCAGCGCAACAGCTCTATGGTTATCGCAAGGAAGAAGTGCTGTTTCGCCCGTTCTACGAGAAGGTGTTTCAGGGCGCAGCCGCCTCTAAACTCCACGAGATGCTGCAGCATGTCATGCAAGGCTCTGTGATTACAGGCGTGGAAGCTGAAGACTACGACTCAGAGCGCAACTTGCATTATGTGGTGCGCAACGCGTTTCCAATTTATAACCCGCAGCGCGAGGTGGTGGGCGCGATCATTGCCGTCTCGGATATAACTTACCGCATAGAGTACGAGCAACAACTGCGCGCGCTCAACCAGAAACTTCAAAACTTAGCCGATACCGACGGCTTGACAGGCGTGTATAACCATCGCGCATTTCAAGAGTATCTGGAAAAGCAGTTCCAGAACGCTCTGCAGCGCGGATTGCCGCTTTCGCTTATCCTGTTGGATGTTGACCACTTCAAGCAGTATAATGATACATTTGGACATCAGGCAGGCGACGAGGTGTTGCGCAGCGTGGCACAGATTCTGCGCGAACAGGTGCGCGATCGCGACTTTGTCGCGCGCTACGGTGGCGAGGAGTTTGCCATCGTGCTGCCCGACACCGATTGTGAGTGCGCGGTGGCGGTTGCTGAGCGATTACGCCAAGCGATTGAGCAAGCCGCGTGGCGTAGACGCCCCGTCACTGCCAGTATCGGCGTAGCCAGCCTGCGTCCCGATATGGAAAGCCGTAAAGAGCTGATTGAGGCAGCTGACCAAGCGTTGTATCAAGCCAAGCGCAGTGGGCGCAACCGCGTGGAGGTGTGGACAGGTACACACGGCATACAAGCAGCATAGCAGGAACCATCCAAACTATTGCGAACCTTTCACGGCACAAAAAGGTCAAAGCCATGATGAATCAGGTGCGGGCACAGACGCGCGTAACGGTAAAAGTCGCGCCGCAAGCTAGTGCGGGGCTCAAGCTCTTGGCGCGTATGCTGACACTAAACGCGGAAGAGCTCCACGCGCTGGTGCAACAAGAACTGGAAGAGAACCCCGCCTTAGAGCTGGCAGATGAGGAAATCATTCGTATCACGGCGCCCGCCCCCGCTGCCCCTTTGTGGGAGCCTGACCCCACTGTCGACGACTCAGACAGCGAAGATTGGCTCGAGTCGCGTGTGGCTGCTCCGCCGATTGACCTAAAAGCTCATGTGTGGGGTCAACTGCGCCTGATGGCGCCGCCCGAACTTCTGCCGATTGCCGAACATCTGGTGGAATCGCTAGACGAGCGCGGCTACCTGAGCACCGATGTTGAGGAGGTCGCCCTTTACCTGAACGCTCCGCTGGAAGCGGTAGAGCAGGCGTTGGCGCTGCTGCAGCAGTGCGATCCTCCTGGTGTAGGCGCGCGTTCCCTGCAAGAGTGTTTGCTACTACAAGTTAATGCACTCTGTGCTCGCCCGAATGGCGAATCCGACACGGAGCTGCTGTGTGCCGCCCGCGCTGTGTTGCAAACAGGCTGGCACGATTTTTCGCGTGGGCGATGGCACGCCCTGCAGCGCAAACTCAAACTCTCGCCTGAGATGCTGGAAGCAGTTGTTCGGTTTATACGAGAGCAACTGCAACCCTACCCCGCCGAAGCCTTCGCCCCTGTGGAACTGCCCTACGAACAACTGCCTGCGCAGGAGCCAGATATCATCGTGCGCGCCTCGCAAAACGGCTTGCATATCGAAATCCGCGGCATTTCACCCGATGCCCTACGGTTGAATGCTGCCTACTTAGAGCAAGCTGCGCTGCACAGCCACCTCAGCCGGCGCCATACCCCTGAAGAGCGCGAACACATCCATCACTACCTCAGCCGCGCGCGGATTTTCCTGCAAGCGTTGCAACAACGCTACGCCACGCTCAAGCGGATTATGCAGGTCATTGCGCAGCGTCAGTATGGCTTTTTGATGACCAGCGACGCACGGTTCCTGCAGCCGATGACGCGCGTGGAGGTGGCGCAGGCAGCCGGCTTGCATCGCTCTACGGTGGGGCGCGCTGTGCGCAACAAGTGGCTCCAACTGCCCAGCGGCATGATGGTGCGCTTGGATGTGTTCTTCGACGCTTCCTACCGCACCGCGATGCTCATCCAGCAAATCTTGGAGCGTTATGAGCAAACGGGCAAGCGGCTCAGCGACGCGGAAATCGCTGAAAAACTGGCGGAAATGGGCATCATTGTGGCACGACGCACCGTCGCCAAATACCGCCAGCGCCACAACATCCTCTCGTCGCACTGGCGCGAGCGCCAACGCCTTGTGGGCTAACTACCGCTCAATCGTGAGCACCTGAATCATATTCGTATTGCCGGGCACATTCACGGGCACGCCTGTGGTAAGCACCACGCGGTCGCCTCCTTTGACCAAGCGCGTCTGGCGTGCGGCTATCAGCGCTTGCGTGGTCATCTCGTCGGTGGTGCGCACACGCGGAATCAGCAGTGGTGCCACGCCCCACAGCAAGGTGAGCCGACGCCACAAACGCTCATTGTCCGTGAGTGCAAGGATAGGCTGGTAAGGGCGGAAGTGCGATACCCAGCGCGGCGTGCCCCCCGAACTGGTGGGCGTGAGAATCGCTTTCGCGCCCACCATCTGCGCCATCGTGCACGCGGCACGCGCCACCGCCACCGTGGTGTTGCCCACGACGCTGGTGTTCAGCTCGCCCACCTGCAAAAACTCCAGATGCTCTTCGGCAACTTCGGCAATCCGCGCCATCCAGCGCACCGCCTGCACAGGATACGCCCCCACCGCAGTTTCGCCCGAAAGCATCAGTGCGTCCGTGCCGTCCAGCACGGCATTTGCCACATCGGTGGCTTCGGCGCGCGTGGGGCGTCCCTCGCGAATCATGCTCTCCAGCATCTGCGTGGCGGTAATCACGGGCTTAGCGTGCTGGTTGCACAGGTGGATAATCTGCTTTTGCAAAATCGGCACCTCCGCGAGATCCACTTGCACGCCCAAATCACCGCGTGCCACCATTACGCCATCCGCCACCTCTACAATCGATTCCAAGTCGTCCAGCGCAGCGGGCTGTTCAATCTTGGCAATCACGGGCGTATCTGCGCCTTGCTCGCGGATGAGCGCTTGCAGGTTCATCACATCCGTCACGGAGCGTACAAACGAAAGCGCAATCCAGTCCACGCCCGCGCGGATGCCTTCCACTAAATCCTCGCGATCTTTAGGCGTCATAGAGGGCAACGCAAGCGTGCGGTGGGGCAAAGTCACCCCCTTGTGCGAACGCAGTTCCCCCCCCTCCAGCACGGTGGCTTCCAAACATTCTGATTCCACGCGCGTGATGCGCAACTCGATCGCGCCATCGTCCAATAGCAGACGATCGCCTGCGCGTGCTGCGCGGAACAGTTCGGGCACCGGTAACGGCACACTGGCATCCACCTGCTGTTCAGTCAGACAAAAGCGCACCGTGTCGCCCTCGCGCAACTGTATAGGGGCTTGCAACGAGCCAATGCGGATCTTGGGTCCAGCTAAGTCCAACAAAACACCGAGCGGGGTTCCGTAAGTCCGCTCGGCTTCACGAATCCAGCTGATCCATTCGTGGCGCGTTTGCCAGTCGCCGTGTGCGGCGTTGATGCGAAACAGGTTCGCCCCTGCCTCAACCAACTCAAACAGTTTCTCTTGCGAGTGGATGGCTGGTCCCAGCGTGGCAATGATTTTGGTGCGTCGCATGCCTCTCCTCGCTGGAGAGGCATGATACCATGCCGTTGCGCAGGGCGTGGGGGGTTTCGCGATTACCGAGATACCTTTCTCAGGGGGGCTGTATACTCCTCTGCCCGTCGTTCAAAAGCCAAACACAGCTGAGCGGTTTCGGGGCGTGGCTGAAGCGCGTAGTTGGCGATAAATAGCTCATTCCCAGGGCGAGCCGTCGGCTGCTTATAGTTGTTCATCCCGTACTGCAGCGTCCAGCGCACCTGCGTGTAGTTGGCGTATAGCTGGCGAATGAAGGGGCTATCGTCATAGGTAAGCAGCCAGCGATGCGGTATCTCGCTCAATACCTGTGCCAAGCGATGATGGTCAAAGTTCAAGTGGAGTTCACCGCGCTTGCCGTACAGGCGCGACTCGGTTGCTGAGTAGTAGGGCGGATCCAGAAATAGAAATACACCTTCGCCCGCCTCGCGAAGTACTGGCTCATAATCCCCGTGCGTGATGCGAACCCTGTGAAGTATGCGCTGTAGCGGGCGTATGCGCTCAATCGCCGTCGCCGTGAAACGCCCCCGAAACGCCTGCTCTGAATAGCCGCCAGAATCGACGGTTCCCGAAAAAGTAATCCTGTTCAAAGCGAAGAAGCGCACTGCGCGCTCAAACTCGTCGCCTTGTCCGTAGCGGTCGAGGAGTCGATGAAAGAGCGACTTGCCGTCCTGCGTTTCGGCGCGCAGTTGGTGAAGCGCGTCTGCGAGTTTATCGGCACACTCCTGTGTCACCTTCCAGAAACAGAAGAGTTCGTAGTTGAGGTCATTAATCCAGTACCGACGGTTCGGAAAACGCTGCCGAAGCGCAAGGAACACGGAACCGCCGCCCACCATCGGTTCGCGATACTCCTCGTAGTCAGGTACGAGCGGCAGGATTTGACTAATCGCGCGCGACTTGCCGCCTGGGAAACGCAGGGGGCTTCGAATCACGACCCTTCTCCATCCGATAGGCGCACCTTACAAGC
>JAUQOS010000150.1 GCA_030550775.1 Armatimonadota bacterium | reverse complement strand
GAGCGCGTACAAGTAGACGGTGTGGAGAAGCGCCGCGGCGAGGATTACACTATCGATTACTTCGGGGGCATTCTGCGCTTCCGCGATGGCACCATTATTCCGCGCACCTCCTCGATTGTCGTCACTTACGAAACCTATGCGCTCAACGCCGCCCCTAACCGCTTGGACGGTTGGCGCGTGGAGACCGCACTCGGGCGCGGAATCAATGTGGGCTTCACCGCGCTCACGCAAAAGTCCACTGTGCGGCGAGGGCTGCGCCGTCGTCAAGAGCAGTTTTACGGCTTTGGTGCGCCCAGCACACCCTACGACTTGCAGTTTCCGCCCCTGCGCGACGCCAACAACCCCGTGATTATCACCGTCGCGGGCGTGCCCCAAGTAGAGGGCGTGGATTACTATTTCGACGAAGTGCTGCCCTACCGCTTTTACTTCACGCGCTTTATGCCCCAAACGCTGATTATCCAGGTGGAATACACCCCACGCCCTGACCCCAGCTCCACTCTGGGGGGCGACCGCGAAGTGATGGGTATCGATCTGACGCTTCCGTTGGGGCGCCGCGGCAACTTGGTATGGAACGCTGCCCGCAGCAAGGCGCAAGCGCTTGGCAGCAACTTGGAAGCCACTGCCCATGTGCTTACAGGCAGCTTTGAGTGGGGCAAACTGCGCTTGAACGGCACGTGGCGCGATATCCCTGCTGAGTTCGTGGGCATCGAATCGGTGGGCTTTCGGCGCAACGAACGCGGCTACCAAACCGATTTACAGTACCGCTTCAACTCCGCGACTTCAGTTCAGGCAAGCTTCAACCGCTCGCGCGTGGCGTCGCTTAACCCCTTCAGCCCTACTTTCAGCGTGGGCTTTACCGATACCCACATCCAGACCTACACGCTCACCCATGCCCCGCGCAATGGTTTCCAGCTCACGCTCACACGCAACACCAACAGCACGCGCACGCCCAGCAGTCGCTCGGAACAGGCGCGCCACGCGCTCAACCTTGCCCGCAGCTGGCGCAACCTAACGCTATCGCTCAACTACGAGCATACCGACTCCGAATCGCACGGCGGTTTGGGCATTGGCACACGCCTCGCCTACAATATCCAAAGCCTACGCACCCAGCTGGATTGGACGCCTGACCAGCGCTGGACGATTCGCGCCTCCGCTGCCCGCAGCGATACCCGCCAAACCCAAACCAGCGGCGGACGCACCAGCACGCTCCGTACGGACGCCCGCGACTACACGCTGGATGTGAACTGGCGCCCCAACGACACGCTCGGCATCAACTATCGCTGGCGCGACAGCAACTCCGGCGGGCTCAGCACACCCTCAACTCTGCCGCGCTCGCGTCAGTTCGGAGGCACGCCACTGCCCAATTTCGGCATACCCACCAACCCGTGGGGTGTCGGCTTTGACGGCAATGGCTTCTCGTCAGGCGCACCGCTCTATAGCGGCTATACCTACTACGGCGTGCGCGGCAAGGGGCAAGATCTCAGCATTCAATGGACACCACGCCCCAACTTATCTCTCGATATGCAATGGAGCGAGAGCCGCTCTGTGGGCGACTTCCAAACCAACAGTGCCCAAGAATCGCTCACCATTGGCGCCAGCTACCTGCCCTTCTCGTGGCTGACACTTTCCGCCAGCTGGTCGAAGCAAGATGTGCGGTTCCTTACCGCTACAGGCACCTCAAGCAACGAATTTCTTACCCTGTCTACCGATATCGGGCCGCTGGGGCGGTTCACCATCAACCTCAACTACTACGCTATGAAAACTCGCAGCGTGCTGGGCGAGGGCTTCCAAGGTGGGCAGGGCGCATTCGTACAAGAGCCTGTGGGCGTTTCGGCACGCATCACCTACGCAATCGGGCGCAGCCAAAACTTATTCGCCGAATTCCAACGCACCGACCTCAAGGGCTACCAACCCTCACGCGACACCCTATTTGCCATTGGCTACGAGTATCGCCTCACGCGCAATCTGTCGCTGGTAGCAGGCTACCGCTTCCGCGAACAGCTCAACTTAGACCCACAGTACAGCCAGTTTAGCTACCGTGCCCGCTCGTTAGATGTGAACCTGAACTGGATGTTCTGAACTCGTTACCGCCTCGCCATCACGGCAGGGTAGATTGTCCTTGATGGTACACGCAACGCTCTATGTCGTAGATAGTCGCTCAACTTGCCTCAATCCACACGGGTAGTTGCTCGGGTAGGAAGGGCGCCTCTGCACCTGACTTGAGGGCGAAGTAGGCGTAGGTTTGACGTGTCACGGTCAGCGGTAGGTTCAGTTCGGACACTATCTTGGTCGTCCACGCGCCTACCGTGAGGATAACGCGGTCGTACCGTTTCATAGCCCGCTCGCGCCCCGAAGCGCACGCCGCGCTGCCCACCGCACCCAAGCCCATCACCGCCACGCGCATATGCTTGACCTCCAAGTCGGATAGCGATAGCCCTAGTGCATAATACGCCCCCGCGTGGTTTAGCCCTGCATCCGCTGGTGCACGCGATGGTAGACGGTTTTTCACACAGGGCGGGGGTTTGAACGGTGCATCAAGCAACTCGTGTGTAAACGAAGCCGTGCTGCGACCTCCAGATTTTACCGAA
>JAUQOS010000063.1 GCA_030550775.1 Armatimonadota bacterium | reverse complement strand
AGCCTTCCAAGCTGGCGGTGCGGGTTCGATTCCCGCTGCCCGCTCCATTTGCTTTTCCGCGCCTCGACCGCAACAGGTATAATAACCCCCGAGCAGCACAGGAGGAGTACAGCCTTGAACAAAAACTTCATCTACTTGGGCATTGTGGTGTTGCTGGCAGCGTTGGCGGGCTACCTGTTCTACACCAAACCTGCCCGCCGCGGGCTGGATGTGCAAGGCGGATTGCGCATGACCCTGCGCGCAGAGATCGAAAAACTCCCCCCTGAAGAACGCAAACTTTGGACGCCCGAGCGCATGCGCTTAGTGATAGACATCTTGCGCAAGCGCATCGACTCGCTAGGCGTGATTGAACCTACCATCTACCAAAAAGGCGATACCGAAATTGTTATTGAGCTGCCAGGCTTTACGGATGAACAAGAGGCGCGCGACCTGCTCCAAACTACAGCACGCTTAGAATTCCGCTACCTCAAAGATGTACGCACTGAGAAAAAGCCGATGGGGCGCTACGAGCTGCTGATTGAACAGGAAGGTGACGATGAGGTAGTCAAATTCCGCGACTTGGCAAGCCCCGAAGGCAAAGTGATTGAACCAGGCACCCCAGAATACCAAAAAATCCTTGAACAATCACCGTTGATTGTCACTGGGGATAACCTGCAGCGGGCGGAGGTGATCAATCAGTCTTTCAATCCAGAGGTTCTGCTCATTTTCGACCGCGAGGGGCAAGATAAATTCTCGCGCGCTTCGTCGCTTTATCTCAGAGAACATATCGCTATCATTCTGGATGGCACGATTATCTCTGCGCCTGTGATTCAGTCACCCAACCTGCGGGAGCCTGTGATTCAAGGCAGATTCACGCTCAAAGAAGCTGCGCGCCTGCGCGATCTGCTGAACGCTGGTGCGCTACCCGTAAGCCTCTCAACGGAGTCGATTACGCGTGTGGAAGCAATTTTAGGCGCCCAAGCGTGGGATCGGATTATCCAAGCGGGCATCATCGGCTTTGCACTGGTGGCAGCATTTATGACTGCGTACTATTTGCTGCCCGGTATCATCTCAGTGATTGCGCTGGGATTGTACGTGCTGTTCGCGCTGGCAATGTTCAAGAGTTTAGAGGTCACCTTCTCACTGCCAGCGATTGCGGGCTTTATTCTCTCAATCGGTATGGCGATTGACGCCAGTATCCTTATCTTTGAGCGTCTCAAGGAGGAGTTGCGTCTGGGCAAGACGCTGCTGGCAGGGCTAGACGCCGCCTTCAAACGTGCCTTCCCTGCGATTTTCGACTCAAACCTCAGTACGATCATTATTTGTCTGATTTTGTACTACTTCGGCACAGGTCCTGTGCAAGGCTTTGCGACCACGCTGGGCACAGGTGTGGCGATTAGCTTTTTCACGGCGATTTTCTGCACGCGTGCGATGCTGTATTCGCTGGTGGGGCTGGGTGTGCATCCGAGCGAGCGGTTGTTTGGCTTGCGCCGCCAGATTGGGCAAGAAGTGGGCGAACAGCTGGGGGTAGCAAAGGATAAGTTCGATTTCGTGAACCGTCGCGGGCTGTACTACGCGATCAGCGGTGTCGTTATCGCAATTGGCTTGGTGTTCTGGCTTGGGCTGGGCGGGCTGAAACCAGGTATTGATTTTGCGGGAGGTAGCGAGTTGGTGCTACAAAAGCGCGTGGCACAACCGCCCACAACGGCGCAGCCGACCCAACCGCAGGGCGCGCAGCCTGCTCCACAAACGCAACCGACAGAGCAGCCCAATCAGCCTGCAGCGGGGCAAACGCAACCGCAAAACCAGCCCACGGGCGGTCAACCTGCAACAGCACAACCGCAGAACCAGCCTGCGGGCACGCCGCAACCGCCTGTACAAGCAAAACAGCCTACCGTGCCATCTATACCTATTTCGGCACTGCCGCCGATTGAAGCGAACCTTGCCCAAGTGCTGAGCCTGTTGCGCCAAGCAGGCTTCGAAAAAGTCGGCGCGCTATTTGCCGAGGGCAACCGCCAGCTGATTGTGCATGTGGCTGACGCAAGCGCGGAGAGCCAACAGAAAATTGTCGACGCGCTCAAGCCGCTGGGCGACCTACAAGTAGTGAGCTTCGCCAGCGTCAGCCCGCGCGTGCGTGCCGAAACCGTGCAGCGCGCCGTGACAGCGGTGTTGCTATCGCTGATTGCCATCTTGCTCTACATTGCCCTGCGCTTCTCCATCGAGGGCGGCTGGAGCGGTTTCAAGTTCGGTATCGCAGCGACCATCGCGCTGGCGCACGATGTGCTAATCATGATTGGCGGTGCGGCGATGCTGGGCTACTTCTTGGGCTGGGAGATTAATGCGCTCTTTATCACCGCGCTGCTAACGCTGGTGGGCTTTTCGATCAACGACACTATCGTGGTGTACGACCGCGTGCGCGAGAACCTGCGCCAACGGGCGCGCGGCGAAACCTTCGCCACAATCGTCAATCGCAGCTTGAACCAAACGCTTGCCCGCTCCATCAACACCAGCTTGACGCTGTTGCTGGTGCTGATTGCGCTCATCATCTGGGGCGCCGTGACGCAAGACCTGCGCTTTTTCTATGTGGCGATGCTGATTGGTGTCGTCGCGGGTACCTACTCGTCCATCTTTATCGCCAGCCAGTTGATGGTGAGTTGGCAAAGCGCGCGCGAAAAGCTGCACCAGCGTCAGGAAGCAGCGGCGAAGGCGACTGCCGTGCCCACACCGCCTACGCAGACTGCGCAAACCCCCTCGGGCAGCACACCCACTGCTACTACTGCAGGCAGCGACGCGCCACGCAAGAAGCACCGCGCTCAGCATGTGGGCAAGCGTAAGCGACGCTACTGATGAAAACACGCTCTATCACGCCCGAAGCCGATGCGGGCACCAAGCGCCGCGCGCTCTTGGCGGTGTTTATCACCATCGCGGTGAGCCTCATCGGCTTCGGGATCGTGATTCCGCTGCTGCCGTTTTACGCGAAACGCTTTGATGCCCCCGAATGGCAAATCGGGCTGCTGTTTGCCTCTTTCTCGGCGGCGCAGTTGATTGCGGCCCCGATTTTGGGCGACTGGTCGGATCGGTTTGGGCGTCGCCCAGTGCTCATTGTGAGCCTGCTGGGGTCGGCAGCGAGTTTTGTTATGCTGGCGCTCGCCCCCAATATGCTGTGGCTATTCCTCTCGCGCGTGTTAGACGGCTTCACAGGGGGCAACATCACGACGGCGCGCGCCTACATCGCCGACATTAGCGAACCTGAGAAGCGTGCCCGCAACTTCGGGTTGATTGGCGCAGCGTTCGGGCTGGGATTTATTTTAGGACCCGCGCTGGGGGGTGGCTTGGCGCAGTTCGGTTTAGCAACGCCCGCATGGGTAGCGGCAGGCATCTCATTAGTGGCTGCGCTCTACGCCGTTTGGGCATTGCCCGAGACTGCCCACTTGACGCAAGCCAAACGCCCCTCGCCCTGGCGCGAGATGCCCACCACCTTGACGCGCAGCCCCGCCGCACGCTTGCTGTGGGTCAACTTTATCTTGTGGGTGGGCTTCTCGGTGTATCAAACGACCTTTCCGCTATTTGCGGCGATGCGTTTTCGCTTGGGCCCGCAAGAGATTGGCTACATCTTAGCAGTGGTGGGGTTTGTGGGCGCGCTTTCGCAGGCGGTGTTAGTGGGGCGTGTGGTGCACGCGCTGGGCGAGAAGCCGACGCTGTTGCTGGGGATTGCGCTCAACATCATCGGCTTGGGGGGCGCGGCAGTGACTCACGCCTTGCCGATGTTCTATCTGCTGGTGGGCGTCGCCACGGTGGGCGGCTCGTTGGGGCTGCCGTGTCTTACCAGCTTGATTAGCCACTCAGCACCGGCAGAGGAGCAGGGGCGCATTCAAGGGGTGGCGGGCGCACTGGAAAGCCTTGCGCGCATCGTCGCGCCCATCTGGGGCAACAGCGCACTGGGCTACAGCGACACCTTGCCCTACATCTCCGCCGCAGGATTGCTTGCCCTCGCACTAACACTGGCCGTGCGAATCAAGCCGCATGTAGCACATAAAGGTACAATACAACAGGGTCTATGAGCCGCCTGAGCTTGCACGATTGGTACCGCTATCTGGAGACGCAGTTTGAGCAAGAGGCGACGCCTGCCTCACCACCTGCGGAACAGGTGCCGATGCCGCCGTCGCCCCAAACCTCCGAACCACGCTCCTCCTCAACCCCCCATGCCACAGCAGCCTCCGTTGGCGACAAAGGACAGGCGTTGGTCTCGATACGCGTGCCTGAGTTTGCAGAGTTCGTGCCGTTTTTACGGCAAGAGTTACAGCGTGAGGCTGAGGCGCCACCCCAAGCCACAACGGCCGAACCTCCTGCAGCAGCTGCCCAAAGCGATACAGGCGCTGCAACGGAGGGGCACGAAGTCAAACCAACTGAAACCGTTGCCCAAGCAGCTGAGTTGGAAACGCCTTCCGACGGACCACGCCTGCGGAAGCGCAAAAAACGCGGGCGTGTAGACCCCGAAGCGATTGTGCCTCCTGAAGCCGACGAGATTTGGGCGAAGCTGCCCAAATACCTACGCTACTTGGCTGAGTGGACAGACGACAGCGTTCCACGCAAGTACTACCCTGTGCGTGGGCGCGACGAGAGCCGTGAAGAGCTAATCGCTCGCCTGACCGACCCTGTGCTAACGCTGGAGGAGACGGCGCGTTTGCTGGGCGTATGCCCCGCGACCGTGCGCCGCTACACCGACCGGGGTTGGCTGCGCTGTTTCCGCACCGAAGGCAATCAGCGCCGCTTCCGCCTGTCGGATATCGTGGCGTTTCTGGAGGAGCAAGCGCTGCGCCAACCTCGTGGCAACCGCAACGCCAAGCAAAAGCACGCGCCGTGAAAGTCGCCATCTTTTCCGAGAGCTACCTGCCGTATCTCAACGGGGTCAGCATCTCCATCCGCATTCTGCACGAGGAGCTGACCCGCCGCGGCTACGAAGTGTGGATTTACGCCCCACGCTTCAAGGGCTACCACGACCCATACCCTACCGTGCGTCGTTTTCCTTCGTTCACCACACCCTTTGAACCTGACTACCCCATCGGTTGGCTGTTCGCACCCCACCTGTGGCGCGAGTTCCGCGCCCAGCAGTTCGATGTCGTGCACACGCACACACCGTTTTTCATTGGGATGGCGGGCGCCAGCTGGGCGAGGCGCCTGCGCATTCCATTGGTCAGCACCTATCACACCCTCTACGAGGAATACCTGCACTATGTGCCTGCGCTAGTGCCCAGAGGCGCGGTGCGCCGTTTGCTGCGCTGGCACCTCAAGCGGTATTACGAGAGCGTAGATGCCGTGATGACGCCCTCCAACATCGGCGCAGAGGTGCTGCGCAAATACGGTGTACGAAAACCGATTACGCCTATCCGCAACCCCGTGTTGCCGTTTCCTGAGGTGAGCAAAACAGAAGCTCGCGCGCGGCTGGGCATTCCCGAGGATGTATGGATGCTGCTGTATGTGGGGCGGATGGCACCCGAAAAGAATGTCAGCGTCTTGCTCAAGGCGATGCCGCATATCGTGCGCGGCTGTGCGAACGCGCGTTTATGGCTGGTCGGTCCCGGACCCGCGTTGGACGAGCTCAAGGCGCAAGCGGCAGCGATGGGGCTGAGCGCGTGGGTGTATTTTACGGGTCCCGTGCCCCGCGATGAGGTATCGCTATATCTGCTAGCAGCCGATTTGTTTGTGTTTCCGTCTGTAACGGAGTCGCAGGGGTTGGTATTGGATGAGGCGCAAGCGGCGGGGCTACCGTGCATTGTCGCAAACGGCGGCGGCGCGCCAGAAGCCGTTGATTACGGACAGACAGGCATGGTGGTAGAGCCGACCCCTGAGGCGTTTGTAGAGGCAGTGCTATATTTAACGCGCCATCCAGAAGCGCGTGAGGCGTTGCGCCAGAAAGCGATTCGCAAGCGCGAACTACTCTCGGTGCCTGCGGTGGTGGATCGGATTGTGGCGGTATACCAGTCGGCGATCGCATTGCGCGCGCAGGGCGAGTCGGCGCGCGTGAGCTAAAGCAGGCGTATCTCGAACTCGCGTTCGCCCTTTGGAGGGCGGGTCATCAGGCTTTCTAAGGCATCGTGGATGGTGCGCTCACCTCGCAAAATGCTGGCGATGGCGTTTAGCAGGGGCATTTCCACGCCGAGCTGGGCTGCCAGCGATTGCGCCACAAGCGCGGTGGGGTAGCCTTCAGCAACTTGCCCCAGTTCGGCGCGGGCTTGCTCGGCGGTTTTGCCCTGCGCGATTGCCCTACCGAAGCGGTAGTTGCGGCTGAGGTGGCTCACCGCCGTGGCAAACAGGTCGCCCACGCCCGTCAAGCCGATAAAGGTTTCGGGGCGCGCGCCCAGCGCAGCGCCGAAGCGTATCATTTCGGCTAATCCGCGCGTGAGCAGCGTGGCTTTTGTGTTATCGCCAAAGCCCACGCCGTCACTGATACCCGCGCCAATCGCATACACATTCTTGAGCGCACCGCCCAACTCCACGCCCACCACATCGTCGCTAGTGTACACGCGCAGAATCGGCGGGGTCATAAACAGCTCTTGCACTTGCTCGGCGCAAGCCACGCTGCGCGAGGCAGCAACAGTGGCGGTGGGCGCACCACGCACCAACTCCACCGCGAGGTTGGGTCCGGAGAGCACCGCTGTGCGCGCTTCACAGTTGCCCAGCGTTTCACCGACAACTTGCGTGAGTAGCTTACCCGTATGGGGCTCCAGCCCTTTGGCAGCGATCACCAAAGTCGCCTCTGCAGGTGGGTTGAGGGCAAGCGCAGCGCGCAACGCGCCTGAGGGCACTGCCAGCACCCAAACCGCGCAGCGCTGGAGCGGCGCGGGATCTGTAGTAGGCTGCACTGTATCGGGCAGGCGTGCTTGAGGCAAGTAGCGGTGATTGACGCGCTCGACAGCTATGCGCTGAATTTGGGCGGCGTCGCGCCCCCACAACCAAACTGTTAGCCCCTTTCGCCCCAGCAGCCACGCTAACGCCGTGCCCCACGAGCCTGCGCCCACAACCGCGATTTGCATTCACGCCTCCTGCCACTCCGTTCGCAACTGCTGCAGGAGTTCCACCGCAGCTGGAAGGTCGTCAATGTGTACCCATACACGCGCTGCAGGCGAAAAGTGCCAAAGTTGGCTCACCAAACTCACAGGCGCCATCAGCGCGTCAATCTGATGTTCCAGCAAGTAATCGCGCACAAGTGTGGCGGTTAGCTCATCGCGCGCCTCTGCCACGGTGACAAACTGCCCGTTTCGCCATCGCTCGCGCTCGCCTAAGATGTACCAACGCATCGCGCTCCAATCCGCTCGCCGATATTCTACCTCTTTACAGAGCGTTGAGCAGGCAGTGGCTCAGCTCGCGCTCAGCTCGGCATATTCACGGCGCAAGGCGGTGGCATCTTGGCTGCGCCCCTGTGCTTCATACAGCGACGCGAGGTCTTGCAACACTTGCAAATGTGCACTTAGAATCTGTCGCTCGCGCGCAGGGTTGTACAGCCCCTGCAGTCCTAAGGCGCGGCTGGCTAAGTGGAACGGATAGGTGACCTCGCGATAGTTGCGGAATACTATTAGTGCTTGCTCGTAGTGTGTTTGGGCTTGTTGGAGGTTGCCAAGGGCGCGATAGTGGCGGGCGAGGGCAAGATGGGCGAAACCGAAGGCGGTTTCCACAATCTCAGGGATGGCGCGGATACGCCCATAAGGGCTGTTTTGGATAGCGACAATGCGCTCGTAGTAGGCGCGGGCTTCGTCGGTGAGGCGCGGGTCGTCGGGGTTCGGTTGGGCAAGCTGCGCCAGTTTGATCAAAACAGGCAGACTGTTGGGATCGCGTTCCAGAGCTGCTTGGAACTGCGCCCGCGCCCGCTGCAGAGCGCCTTCGCGCTCGTAATACAGCCCTAACCGATAGAGGTTGCGTGGCGCGGGTTTGAGCCGTACTGCGCGTTGCATCAGCTCAAACGCCGTTTCGCGCCTGCCCAGCGCATAGTAAAGCTCGCCCGAATCCATCAAGTAGTCGGGATTATTGGGGTCGAACCGGCGCGCAAGGCTGTAGAGCTCCGCCGCTTGTGGCACATGCGAGACCAGCGTTTCGTACCGCCCCTGATTGGCGTACCACTCGCCCAGCCCGAAGGTGGAAAGTAGCGTGCCCAGCAGCATGGTAATCGCAAGCGCGATGCCGCGTCGCTCCAGCGGGCGAATGGGCATCGTGTAGACGCCGTCGGGTGCCAACGCCAGCCCCAGCCCCAGCAGGGCACACAAGGTAATCAGGTTCGCGAACGCCTGTAGGTCAGAATCGACGGCGTTGTGCAGGGCAGCGCCGACCACTCCTGCCAGCACGCCCACGCGTATTGGGCGCCAATCCATCGTGCGCGGCGCAGGGCGATTGGGGTCTGGGGGCAGCTCGGGTTGGGCAGCGCGACTGAGCCAACCGACTGCTAACGCTATCAACAACAGCAACGCGGGAATGCCCGACTCGGCAGCCAGCTCGAGGTAGGTGCTGTGGGCAGCGCGGGTGTAGCCCACCAGCGCGTAGCGCGGGTAGCTCCACTCAAACGCGCCTGTACCAACGCCTACAATTGGGTTTGCCAACGCAGCGCGCAGTGTGCCCTTCCAAGTTTCAATGCGGAACGTGCCCGAGTGCACATCTTGAGCAGCGGCTTGGGGGGTGAGTCGTTGCGTGGCAGGGGTGCTGAGCCAGATCACGCCCAGCCACAGGATGCCCACGATGGCTAAGCGCATCAGAAAATCGCGCGTGAGCAGTCGCCACCTGCCAGCAATCACGAGAAACACTACTGCCGCACCAGCAAACGAGAGCAGGCCCAGTCGCGAGGCGGTCAGCGCAAGCGCGCTTAGTTGCAGCCACAGCCCCACAGTAAGCAGAGCAGCATACCAGCGGCGGCGCGGCTCCGGCAACTCACGCCCCACCATAAGCAACAGCCCCAGCGTAAGGGGTGCGGTCATCGCCAAATACCCCGCCAACAGGTTCGGGTTGAAAAAGCTGGCGAACACACGCCAGTTGGTGATGCCTGCAACTGCGTTCGTCAGGTATTCGCTGCAAGCGCGCAGCCCCACCAGGCTCGCGCTGCCCACAGTCAGCCCCAGCACCAACCACGCCCCTGTGCCCCGTCGCACTACTGCGGTAATTGTGAGGATTGCTATCAAGCCGACGAGCCACTGGGCCACGCGCAGCTGTCCCGCCCAGCCTGATTGCTTCACCGCTGCCGACAGCCCCAGCCACACAATCAGCAACACCAGCGGCAGTAGAAATCGCCCCACAGGAAACCGCCACATCGGGGTCTGCCATGCAGTGATGAAAAAGCCCACCAAAATCAGCACGCTGACGACGAACGCGCCCATCAGGGGCATATCGGCGTTCCACAGCAGCGCACTAAGCGTGTCTTCGGGGACGACGGGGCGCGCTCCTACATACACACTGCCCGACAGCCAAGGCGCCAGCGCTACGCCTGCCCCCACCAGTCCTGCTGCCCAACTAATCCACTGCGGCGGGCGTGTTTTCGCCCACGTTTTGCCGTTGCCAGAGTGCTTGACGCCGTTGCTCTGCATATTCAAACACTGCCTTCAACAGGGGCGACCAGTCGTAGTACAGCGTGGGCAGCTCTTCCAGCGTCGCCCAGTAGATGCCCTGCGACTCCGATTCGCCTTTGAGGGGGTCAATCCTTTCGGCGCGGGCTAAGAACAGGGGCGCGCTGCACGGTTCGGGCACGCTGGAGCTGCAGGGCGACAACACATATGTGCCCAGCCGATGCAACTCAGCAAGAACGGCGCCCGTCTCCTCGTAGGCTTCGCGACGGGCGGCTGCTTCGGGCGACTCAGCGGGCTCGATATGCCCGCTGGGGGCGCAGTAGCCCCGTGCGCGGATGTTCGCCAGGAGGTAGCGCCCTGCCCCGTCGGCAACCAACACCACCACATAGCGTGGCGGCGGCAGTGGTTCGGCTACCTCTGCGGGCACAAAGCGCATCTGTCGCCCTGCCCACATCGCCTGCAAGGTGTGCCAATCGCTCAAGGCAACTCCTCCCGCCAGCCCCCCACTATCTTGCCCTGCACCCAACTCAGTGGAATCGCCCCCAAGTGGCGACTATCTTCGGAACGCGCCAAGTTATCGCCTACCACAAAAATGTGCCCCTCAGGCACGCGCCCGCCCATCATATACACCAACGGCGACCAGTAGCGGTCAGGAATCGGCTCACCCGCCATCGCCACTACGCGCTTGATCAGCAAATCGCCATTCGGGCGAATAATCACCACCACATCTCCGCGCTTGATGGGTCCAAACAGCCAATAGGCAGTGGTCATCAGAAGACGATCGCCATTGCGGTAGGTTGGCTCCATCGAAGGTCCGTTGACCACCACTATACGAAAGTTGAGGGCGAAGAAGAGCGCCAGCAACCCAAATAATGTCAGCAACAGCAACGAACGGGTGGAACGCAGTGTCTGACGGGGCTCAACCCTCTCAGCAGCTTGCATCTCAGGCTCCTCCATAGCCAGTAGCAAGTTTGTCTGCACCTTTGGGTGGGCGCCACGGGTCGCGCGGGTGGTAAAACCGCCAAACCGTTTGTGCCACCTCGCGAATAGCAACCTCACCCTCGTTGTCGGGCGTCCAACGCGTGTCCTCCGCCTCTTTGGTGTAGACCGCCAAGATGTAGGCACCCGACGGTGCAAACACAATCCCCACATCCGAGCGCGAGCGGCTAATCGCGCCCGACTTGAGGCATGCCACCACCCACGGCGGCACCGAACTGCCAATCAGGTCGTCGTAGTACTGATGGCTCATGACGCGGAGCATGCGGTCGCACGCGGCGGGCGAGGCAGCGCGCCCTGTGCGAATTGCGTCCAGCAGTTGTACCATCTCGTTGGGCGTGCACATCCCCATTCCCCACTTCTCGCGCAAGGCTTTGAGTTCGACATCGTCAGGCGGGTGCAACGCCAGCAGCTTCGTATGGCGCAACCCCAACCGCTCCAGATAACGGTTCACCTCCACCGTGCCCAGCCGACGCGCCAGCATAATCGTCGCGGTGTTGTCACTTACAGTAATCATCAAATGCAGCAGCATCTTGACCTCAACCGACTGGTTCTCTTTGAAAAACTGCAACAGCCCTGAGCCGTCGCGAATATCGTCGGGGGTGATGGGCAACTTTTCGCTATAGCTGAGGCGTCCTGCATCGATTTCCTCCATCGCTTTTGCCATTACGGCAACTTTGATGGTGCTGGCGGTTGGAAAAATCTCGTCGCCGCGGAAGTCAATGCGGTGGTTATGGCGTGTGTGATAGAGGCTGTAGCCCATCACGCCGCGAAATCGCTCGCAAATGGCGTCCAGTTTGGCTTTCAGCGCTTTGGGGTCACGCGCCATAGCCGTATTGTACCTTCTGTTGGGTACAATCGTGCCATGCCGCGCCGATGTCCATATTGCGGGGCGGAGCTGCCCACTGAGGCTCCTGAGCAAGAGTGCCCCGTGTGCAAAAACATCGTGCGTTTGCCCAACCCATATGCGCGGCGGTTCGCGTGGATGGCACTAATTACCGCGACGCTTTATTTCATCGCGATGTTCACGATGCTCGGGGGCGATACAGGGTGGTGGGTGTTTTTGGTTTTCGGGGTTGCCACGCTCAGCGGTATCTACCTGATGATTACGATGTACCACTTTTTCAAGGTGGGTTAGCCGATGGCGGAGCAACGCTTGCAAAAGTGGCTTGCTTATTGTGGTTATGGCTCGCGCCGGGCGTGTGAGCAACTTATCGAGCAAGGGCGTGTGCAGGTCAATGGCGTGGTGGCTACTCTTGGCACAAAAGTTGACCCTGAGCGCGACATAATCACAGTGGATGGCAAGCGCGTACAGCCCCCGCCTCGCCGCGTGTACCTGATGCTCAACAAGCCGCGCGGATATGTCACTACCCGTAAAGACCCCCACGCCCCCCGCACTGTTATGGAATTGTTGCGTGACGCGCCCGCGCCCGTGTTTCCCGTCGGCAGGCTGGATGCCGACTCGGAGGGGCTGTTGCTGTTTACCAACGATGGCGAGTTCGCTAACCGATTGTTGCATCCCCGCTACAAGTTGCCCAAGACCTATCGCGTGTGGGTGCGGGGTAAGCCTTCCGAGCGCGCGCTCAGGCGACTGCGTGAAGGCGTGTTGCTGGAAGATGGCATTACCGCGCCTGCTCAAGTGAAGCTCCTCAAGGCAGATGCGGCGCAAAGCCTGTTGGAGATTACGATTCACGAGGGGCGCAAGCGCCAGATACGGCGTATGTGCCAAGCGGTGGGACATCCTGTGGTGCGCCTGATGCGAATTGCGATTGGCGACCTGCGCTTGCCGCGCGACCTCAAGCCCGGTCAGTGGCGCGAGCTGACCCCCGCGGAGCTGGAGCTGCTAACACCACGCTCGCGCAAAAAATGAGATGGTTCAAGCCCACGAAGCCGACTTGCGTGGGCTTTTGTTCGTCGCGTGGGTGCAGCTACGCAAAAGGGGGCTTCGCTTGTAGGCTCCTACGGCTGAAGCCGTTCCTGCGCAAACCAAGCCGATCTGCGTCGCCCCGGCTCGCGTAGGTAGGGCTTCGTTAGAAACTATTCAAAATACAAACGGCTAAGGGGGCTTGAGTGATAAGCTGACCACTGTAACCTCGACCGGCTGAAGCTGTTCCTATGCAAGCCCCGCTTACGCGGACTTAGTATCCCGCGCGGGCGGGGGGTCGCTTGTACAGGAACGACTTTAGCCCAAATGCCCTTCGGTTGGTCAAGTTCAAACCCCGTAAGCCGCTTTAGTGCAATCCAAGCCCGCCTGTGCAGGCTAAAACATTGCGTCGGCGGCAGGTGCGACGGCATTCGTGCCGTTGCCCGCGTGCAACGCCCCACAGGTGCGATGGCATTCGTGCCGTTGCTTAGCGTGCGACGCCTAACAGGTGCGACGGTATTCGTGCCGTCGCTTAGCGTGCGACGCCTGGAATGGCGTCGCACCAACGAAAACAGGTGCGCCAACATTCGTGCCGTTGCTTAGCGTGCGACGCCTAACAGGTGCGACGGTATTCGTGCCGTCGCTTAGCG
>JAUQOS010000062.1 GCA_030550775.1 Armatimonadota bacterium | reverse complement strand
CGCCTCGTACCGATAGCCCCAGCTACCGTTCCAAGCGTAAACATTGGGGCTACCGCTCACCAAGTCGCCGAACGCATCGAACAGGGGCGCAGGTTGGGCGGGCTGGCTTGCGCCGTTCGTCGCCACCAAGTCCCCGCGCCAGTTCCAGTACTGGTTCACCGCGCCGCGTTGCAACAGGTCTAAGCCGTACACCATCGGCACCCACTCGTCTCCGCAAAATCTATCGGCTCGCATATTTGGAAACACACCCTACACAATACCATACCTCCCTTTTCAGTACTTCACAACTCCTGTGGCTGTGTAAGAGAAACTCCGCGCTCTTCCGCAACTCTACGCACTTCATTAGATGAGAGAAGCCCCTGAGGTACCTGCAACAACAGCTTCTTTATGGTTGCTTCGTCATTGAAATGTTGGGCGACTCTTAGACGAATCAGGAACGCTCCTGCATGATTAGGATCTATTATGAGCGCCTCTTCGGCAGCGGAAGCCGCCTGCAAATAGTCACCCATCCCCCAATAAGCCTGAGCCAGATGATACCAGGTTGGGGCATGATCGAATGCCAGTTTTGAGGCTTTTGTGAGAACATCCACGGCTTTAGCGTAATCTCGCTGTTTTAAGAAAAGCTTACCCAAGCGAAAATACGCCAGTGTGTTACTCGAGTTCAGTGTGATAGCAGCGGCGTAAAAATGCGCCGCTGCTTCAAACGCACCCTGCTCTTCGAGCCATTCGCCCACTGCTTCCAGCACCTCATCAGGCGATTGGCTCTGCCAGGAGAGAACGAATGATTCAGAACACAATCGCTCGTCCATAGTCCCAGATAGTGGCACTTGGGTCTTGGGAAGTTTGGTAAAGATCGTACGCTATAATCACCAGCCCGACTGGGGTCTTCTTGAGAGCAGCTTTTACGAACGCTTTTATGATGGGACGATATGGCTTTTTCAACCCCTTAGGTAGCGGAGTCAGTTTACCTCCTCTGTGCTCTCCTCTCCGCCACCCCCCTTTGTGGGTGACGTTGGTTTCGCCTTTGTCATGGTATATGTGCATGTCTGGATATGGCTTCTCATTCCAATCAATTCGGTAACGCGTGCCATCTGGACCGTCATGCCAGCCGTTCGAGACGGGATAGCGTTTTTCTCCCGTTGGATCTGTGTAGTTTACTGGGTCGTTTTCACAATACCCATACGCATTCAGCGTGAGGGGTTGGTGCACATCCCCCAGCCACGGATCCTTCTGCAAAAACCGCCCAACCACCGGGTCATACCAACGCACGCCCACCTTCACCAAGCCGCCCGTGCCCGCCTCGTACCGATAGCCCCAGCCGCCGTTCCACGCATACACCTCAGGGCTACCCGATACTAAGTCGCCAAACGCATCGAACACAGGCGCAGGTTGAGCGGGCTGGCTTGCGCCGTTCGTTGCTGCCAAGTCCCCGCGCCAGTTCCAGTACTGGTTCACCTCGCCGCGCTGCAACAGGTCTAACCCGTACACCATCGGAATCCACTCGTTCCCACGACGCTCGGCAATCAGCGTGTTGCCAGAGTAGGCGTACTCTATCACCGTGTTTGTCACACCGTCCACCGTGCGCACCCGCCGACCCAGACCGTCGTACTCATAGGATACCCCAGCCGCCGCGTCTGCACGACGAATGCTCACGACGTTATCCTCTGCGTCGTAGGTCAGTATCCAGCTTACGCCGTCTATCACCCGCGTCGTCACATTCCCGTTGTTGTCGTGTTGCCACGCCACGCCGTTCACCGTCGCCACGCGGTTCGCGTCGTCATAAGTCAGTACATCCGTGCGCGTCTGCCCGTTCACCGTGCGTACCCGCTGCAAACGGTTGCCCACCAAGTCGTACCAGTACTCAATCACATAGGCATCGGTCTGTGCTCCCTGCGCGGGCGTGCGCACCTCTTTCACCAACTGCCCTTGATGGTCATAGGTATACGCCACCGTTGCATAGAGCGCGCCGTTCCAGTATTCCCGCGTCTCCTGAATGCGCCCTAACCCATCGCGCACATACTCCTCGCGACGCCACTCGGTCTCGGAGCCAGAACTGCCTGGTATACTCAGCCCCGATACTGAGACATACCGAATGCGCTCCAGCTCGTCTGTGGCGCGATTGTTCACCACGCGGTACTCATAATACACGCGCTCGGAGTGGTCAAACCCACGCGGGCGCTCTACCCAGTGTAGCCGCCCGAAAGCGTCGTAGTGGTACTTCGCGACCAGAGTCCCGTTGCGTTTAACCTCGTCCAGCTCGCCTGTGCTGGAGTTATAGGTGTAGTTGATGACTGTGTTATTCGGCAGGGTTAGGTCTTTCAGCTGCCCTGTGCTCGGGTAGTAGCTGTAGCCCACCTGCCACACAGTCTGATACTGTCCGTTCACCACGCGCGAGCGCGTCTCGCTGACCAAAAACCCCGACTGGGCGTCATACACCCATTCCGTGCGCCCCGACGCATCGGTCATCGCGGTCATCTGCCCGTTCAGGTTGTAGGTGTAGACCACCGAGCCATTCGGGGTATCTTTCTGCCGTAGCCGACCCCAACTATCGTAGTGATAAGTAATCGTGTTGCCGTTCGCGTCGGTGCTTTTCGTCGTCCAACCTAAGATGTTGCGCGTGCTGCTGTCGGTGTTATTCAGCGCGTCCGCGACGCTGGTGAGCTGACCCCAGTCGTCGTAGCCGTAGTCCGCGGTGCGCTTGCCGCGCGCGTCCACCACATAATCCAGCAGTCCGTTCTCCCAGTGCAACACGGTTTCGGCGTAGGTGGGTGGTTCACCCCGATGCGGCGCGCCCGCCAGTTGGCGCACGCGCTCCAGTCGTCCCTGACCATCCTGCGAGTAAATGTAGCGCAGGCGGTCAAACCCAGTGGGTGTCAGGTCGTCGCGCACCCACTCCAGCAGGTTCAGGTTGTTCCAGCCCATCCGCACCTTGCGTCCAGCGGGGTCGGTCACCTCGCGCACATTCCCGCGACTGTCATAAGCGTAAGTCCAGCGCGCGCCGCTGGGCGACTGCCGCCAGAGCATGCGGAAGGTCGCGTCGTCCCAGCCGAAGCGGGTCTGCCGACACGCGCCGTCGGCAAGCACGGCAAGGCGTCCGTAGGCGTCGTAGGCGTAGGTCGCCTGCGCGCCGCCTGCCCCGTAAGTGCGCACCCGCGAAAACCCTTGCAGGTTGCACCCACCGCCCGGCGTCAGCGGGGTCATTCCACCCGTCAAGCCGCCTGACGCCTCAAACCCTTTCCACTCGCCGTTTTCGTAGCTGAACGCTACCGTGCGCCCCATCGGGTCGGTAATCTGCGTTAGCACGCCGTTCGTGTACGCAAACTGGAACCCGACATTCGTCGCCTCCACCACACCGTTGTAGACCAAGTCGGGCAACTGGATTCGCTCCAGCTGACCTGACGTGTTGTAGTGCAGCGTCCACACGCGCCCCAGCGGGTCGGTAATGGTGCGCAGGCGTCCGTTCTCGTAAGTAAACTGCAGCTCGCGTCCCGTCGCGTCGGAGACCTTCTGCAGCGTCCCATCGGGGTTGTAGGTCAGTGTCAGCGCGCGGTTCTGCAAATCGCGAATCTCGGTTAGCTTACCTGAAGCATCAAAGTACCACCTCATCTGGTTACGCCGTGTGAGGCGGTAGCGCCCATCGTCCAGCTTCTCCAGCACATCGTCCACCCCGCGCATCGGGTCGCCCGCGCCGCTAATCGTGTTGCCCTTCCAGTAGTACACGCGCAGGCGTCCATCGGGTTCGTGCAGATGCACCAGACGGTAGGTTCTGCCCATCCAGACGGCTGTGCCCGCCTCTTGGACGGACGCGAGGAAACTGTGTCGCCAGCCGACACCCAGTTCCGTCGTGCGGGCGTCCTGATGGTTGTAAAACAGCGTGAAGGCGACATCGGGTCCCTTGCCGCTCCAGCCCGTGAGAGTAAAGTTCAGCATCAGGTTGCCGTTGGCGGGGTTCACGACGCCGTAGGGCACAGGGAACGCGCCTTGCCACGGGTAGGGTGTGCCCGTGCCCAGCGGAGCGGGCGGGAAGAGTATCGGTTTCGCTTCGGCGATGGTCACTGCGCCGTCATCGCCTGCGACAGGGGCATCGTCGTTGCCGTCGCCGAAGGTCGGCGGGTCTTGCAAGCGGGCAAGGGCGAGGCTAACATAAGTAGGGAAGAGTGCGAACGCGGTCTTCGCAAGCGCAAACCAGTTGACAGTGACACTCTGTTCAGTATTTACCACCCCCCCCGTTTCGGGTAGCGATGCTCCAGTTCGGCGGCAACGCCGAAGGTAGGGGGCAAGGTGAGCGCGACACACAGCGTCAGAGCGACCGTTTTACCCATCCAAGTGCGCCCTGTTTGGCGCAGCGTTCTAAGTGACAGCCTCATCGCCAAACCTCCCGCTTAGAGCAAATCGTTCCTCGGTGTGCGCTTATTAATAGCAACGTCAGGCGGTTTTGTCGAGAGGAGGGGAAGATATTTACGGCAGGGGTTGAGAACAGAATGCTAGGGACTGTTCAAGAAATCTGGGGGCAGGTTCACAAACGACACATCGTGCGCTTTTGCGCGAACGGCTCAAGCCACTCTTGGGCGAACAAAGCCGACTGGGTTGGCTTTTGTGCGTCGGCGGGGGAGCTGCTGGCTGCGATTAGGGTGCGACGCCATTCCTGTTGTTGCACGCTGGGCGAGGGCACGAATGTCGTTCCACCTGCGTCTTTAGCCCGCGTGCGGGCTCTGTGTGCACAAAAGCGGCTTGAGCCGTCTACTATATAGCCTCGTAAGTTTTCGTTTGCGCGACTGCTGGGCGCGTGGGCGGTGTCGAGTGGATGGGCGTACAATGGCAATGCGTTGATGTGGAACCCGTTAGTAGCATGCGTGCTTAGCTGCGAAAGTGTGGGCACGGCTTCAGCATTTGTGAGCAGACAGGGGCGCACCATCGCCTCGTCACTTGGTATAATCTTGCCGTGATTGTTTTCTCTAATGGCGAGCCGGTGGAGTTTCTGACGGGCAGCGGCGCGTTGGCATACGACGGGCGCGGATGGATTTGGGAGTACCCCTTGCGCTGGATGGGCATCCTCAACCCCCACGAGTTCACGATTGTGGTCAAAACGCTTACCCTGCGCCCGCGCAAGGGCAATCTGCGCTGGTATGCCCCGTGGCGTGCCGTGCGACTAATCCCCGGAGGCGCGGTGAACGCCGTTGGGTTGACCAACCCCGGCATCGACTGGTGGATTCGCACCTGCTACCCGCGTATGCGCCGCATGGGCTTGCAAATGGTGGTGTCGGTCTATCCCGAAAGCGTGGAGGAGGCGCGTGCGTTCGCCGAGAAACTGCGCCCGTTGCAAATCGCCGCAATCGAGCTGAACGCTTCCTGCCCCAATGTGGCGCACTGCGAGACGGATACAGTAAGCCATGTACACTCGCTGGCAGTGGCGTTGCGCGAGGCAGGGCACCCATTGATTGTGAAAGTTGGCTACGACCAGCCCTATGTGGCAATCGCGCAGGCGGTGGAAGGTGTCGCTGAAGCCATCCACGCAATCAACACCGTGCCGTGGCGGTTGGTATTTCCGGAGCGGCGGTCGCCACTGGCGCGGTTGGGGGGCGGTGGAGTGTCGGGAGCGCCGATTCGCCCCTTCGTGCGCGAGGCAGTGCGACGCTTGCGTGAGCACACACACTTGCCGATTATCGCTGGAGGCGGTATCGCTACGCTGCACGATTTGGAGGAGCTGTGGGCGTTGGGCGCGCGCGCGTTTAGCATCGGCACGCTGTTCCTACGCGCGCCGTGGATGCCCAACCGCTTAGTGCGCGCGTGGCGAGCACGCTATCCCGAGCGTAGCCAGCAACCCACCCTCTCCGCACGATAATGCGCACCGCCTACGCCCACCTGCGGCAAATAGTGCTTGCCTTTGGAGCTCGCCCTGCCACCCGTGAGGCAGAAGCCCACCTGCGCGATTACCTCAAACGCCATCTCCAAGAGCGTGGGCTAACAGTGTTTGAACAACCGTTTCGAAGCATCCCCTCACTGACACCCCCGTGGTTGGCGGTGGCAGGGCTGTTTGTAGCGTCAGCTGCAGTGGCGTGGAGCGGCTCGCTGCTACTCTGGCTGGTGGGCGCCGCAGCAAGCGTGCTCGGCATGGCAATGTTTTGGGGGTTGGTAAGCGGTCGCTGGGATCCTACGCGCTTCTTTCCGCAGCGTGACAGTGCCAACCTCATCGCGATTGCCCCCGCGCAAGAAACACCCCGACGGCGCGTGGTGCTAATCGCGCACTTAGACACCCAGCGGGCCACTTTGCTATGGCACCCTGCACAAGTTCGGGCGTTCGGGCGAAATTTTCAGCTGCAGGCAGCGCTGCTGGCGGCGCACACGCTGTTTGCACTTGCACTGCCACTGGTTCCAAGTGTAGGGCCGCCGTGGTTGGTATGGCTGGCACGTAGTGTGCTAACCGCAGGCGGGTTGGTCGCGCTCTACGGCGCGGCGGTGCTGTTCCATCGCGAGTGGCTGATGCCTTATGTGCAAGGTGCCAACGACAATGCCTCAGGCGTGGCGGTGGTACTGAGCCTACTGGAGCACCTCGCCGAGAACCCACTGCCCCACACAGAGGTATGGGGCGTGTTCACAGGCTGCGAGGAAGTGGGCAGACCTGCGGGCGCATTCGCGTTCGAGCGCGAATATGGAGCGCAATTGCACGATGCCGAGTTCTTGATTGTAGACCACGTGGGCTTGGGCGAACCGCGCTATCTAGTCGCTGAGGCGATGCTGCCTCGCGCTCGCCCCAAACCTGAGATGATTGTCGCGATGGAGCAACTTGCCCGTGGCTGCCCCGAGTTGCACCTCAAGCCCAGCAGCGTGCCCCACGGCGCTTACACCGACGCCCTGCCGTTCTACCTCAAAGGCTACCGCGCAATTGCTCTTTGGTGCGAGGTAGACCCCGGCGTGCCCCCCAACTGGCATTGGATTACCGACACGCTAGAAAATGTGTCGGAGCAGGACCTACAGCGAGCCTACGAAGTTGTACGCGCCTATCTGGAACGCTAAGTGTACGTAGGTTGCGTAAAAACTGCTTGCGAAATCGGCGGCTGAGGCCGTTGCGGCACAAGCAAAGCCTGGCTACGCGGGCTAAAGCGTAGCACGGGCGTCCCCGCCGACAAAACGGGTGCGACGGCAGTCTTGCCGTCGCCAAGCATCCAACGCCACGAATGGCGTTGCGCCAAGCTCGTCGCGCCAAATCCCCACCCCCAAACACAAGCCGACGCAGGTCGGCTTCGTTCGCACAAGAACGGCTCGTGCCATCTGAGCCACCGCTTATGCACAGCCATTCGCTGCTTGAGGAATCCTTGAAGTGCTGCTTCCTACACACCCTCTCAGAGTGCCTGATAAGGGTCCATCGTTTGGGTTCCACCGCGCGCTTTTCGCAGTGGGGGGTTTTGTTTCTGCCCCCCCTCTGTAAGGTTCCCCCCGCTTTGCGAGGGGAACCGAACCCCGAACGGTTCCCCCTACTTGTAGAGGGGATCTAGAGGAGGGGGTTTGGGCAAAATCAGGCGACCGCTTGGGTAGTTGAGCCAGCACCCTGTACCCTGGTCAGCTCAGAGTACCCCCTCTTGTGGCAACACCCATAGCTCATCCACAGTGGCGTCAGGAGGTGTGGTGAGCATTTGCACGATTAGGCGTGCCACGCTGCTGGGGCGAATCATTTTTTCGCGTTCGGGGATGCCCTCGCCCGTGCCCCAAATCGCGGTGTCTACCGCGCCCGGCAAGATTGCCATCACACGCACCCCGCGTTTGCGCACCTCCTTTGCCAAAATCCGCGTGAACATCAGCCCTGCAGCTTTGGCGCAGCTATACGCGCTCAACCCCCCAAACGCGCGCGCCGCCGCGATCGAAAGCACATTCACGATCTGTCCCCGCCCTTGTTCCAGCATAGTGGGCAGCACCAAGCGCGTGGTCAAATACAACCCCTTCAGGTTGCCCTCTAGCGTGCGCCACCACTCTGATGGCTCGCTGGTCTCTATCGGTCCTACTGCCTGAATAAACCCTGCATTGTTGACCAAGATATCGAGGTTCCCCGTAATGCCCAACGCGCCTTGCACGGCTTCGCGTAGCGCGCCCTCGTCGGAAACATCGGCTGCAAACCAGTAAGCTCTGCCACCAGCCGCGCGGATTTCGTCCGCGGTTGCCTCCAGCTGTGCGCGTGTACGCGCCACCAACACCACCGTTGCACCCAACTGCGCTAACTGCTTGGCGGTTTCTGCGCCGATTCCGCGCCCGCCACCTGTAATCAACGCCACTTGACCCGTTAGCGTTTCCATCGCGTATGCAGTATACCTGCGGGCAGGAAAGCCCGCTCAAGGGGCGAATGTCCTATGCGGTATGGCAACGCGCACAACGGTTCGCAAGACTTATAAGTTGTGGATAAACGGCGAGTTTGTGCGTTCCGAGTCAGGGCGTGCTTATGCGGTGCACGATGCAGCAGGCGCGTTCTGGGCGAACGTACCCCAAGCCTCTCGGAAAGACCTGCGTGATGCGGTGGCGGCTGCACGCAAGGCACAAGCGGGCTGGGCAAAGCGCACCGCCTACAATCGCGGGCAAATCCTCTATCGTGTGGCGGAGATGCTGGAGACACGCCGCGATGCCTTACGCGCTGAGCTGCAAGCCATCATGGGTATCTCCGCTTCGGATGCCGATGCCGAACTGGATGCCAGTATTGATCGCTGGGTGTATTACGCTGGCTGGAGCGATAAATTCGGAGCGTTGCTTTCCGCTGTCAACCCGGTGGCAGTGCCAATGCACAACTTCACCGTGCCCGAGCCAACAGGTGTAGTGGGCATTGTGTGCCCTAACGAGGCGCCGCTCATCTCGCTTACCAGTCTGCTTGCTCCTGTACTCGTCAGCGGCAATGCGGCGGTTGCGATTTTGCCTGAAGCCGTGCCCACGATTGGCCTCACCTTCGCAGAGGTGCTGGCAACTTCCGACCTGCCCGCAGGCGTGGTGAACATGCTCACGGGCAGTCAGGCGGAGTTGTTGCCCCACCTTGCGACGCATGTGGAGGTGGATGCTCTGAACCTCTGCGGTGTATCCGAAACGGAACGCGCCCGCTACGAGCAGCTCGCTGCCGAGCATGTGGCACGCCTACACCACAGCCCTAACTTTAGCCGTGACGAATGGCTCAGCCCGCGAGCACAAGGGCTGGAATGGATCGAGCCGTTTCTCGAGTTTAAAACCGTGTGGCACCCAATGGGATGGTAGGTGCACTTGATGAACCGCAATCGGCTCCTGATTGGCTTGGGGATTGTGCTGGCGCTGCTGGTGGGTGTGCGTGTGTTTATTTCGGTTGCCACTCCAAAGCCAGTGGAGCCGCGTGAGCGCATTCGCCAACTGTTCGAGCAGGGCAAGCAAGCCTTCGAGAACGAGGATACTGATGGCATGCTCGCCCTCTTGGCGGATGAGTTCAGCTTCGGCGGGCTGGATAAGCGACGCATGCAGTTTGAGCTGAACCGATTTTTCAAAAACGCGCAAAACCCTCGCGCCGAGCTGGGCGAACTGCAGATGGAAGTGTTCGGAGGGCGCATCATCGTGCGCACCCCCGTGCGCATCACTTGGCGCGATGCCAATAATCCCAGTGGCATCAACTCACAGGACTACGGCATCGTGGAGTTCGAGTTCCGACGCTACCAACTGCGCAAATGGTGGCTCATCACTTATGAAGATTGGCGATTGGTACGCATCGAAGCCACCCAGCTGCAGGAGATACCGCTATGACAGCCGAGTTAGCCCTCAAATACGAGCGCTTGCAGGCGATTTTGCGCCAGATGGGCGCGGTAGTGGTGGGGCTATCGGGGGGCGTGGATAGCACGCTGCTGGTAAAAGTCGCCCACCAAGTGCTGGGCGAGCGGTGTGTGGCGGTAATCGGCAAATCGGAGGCGTTCCCTGAGGGCGAGATTGAGCAGGCGTTGCAGTTGGCGCAGCAGATAGGCGTGCGTGTGCGCATTGTACCCACTCACGAACTGAGCAACCCGCTGTTTCAAGTCAACCGCCCCGACCGCTGCTATCACTGCAAAACCGAGCTATACAGCGTGCTTCGGCAAGTGGCGGACGAGGAAGGTATCCCGTGGATTGCCGACGGCACCCACGCCGACGACTTGGGCGACTACCGCCCTGGCATGCGTGCCGCACAGGAGCACGGCGTGCGCGCCCCCTTGCTGGAAGCGGGGCTAACCAAAGCTGACATCCGCGCCTTAGCCCGCGAGTTAGGGCTACCGATTTGGAATAAGCCCTCGTTCGCGTGCCTCTCCAGCCGATTTCCGTATGGCACGGTGATTACGCGCGAGTTGCTGCAAAAGGTTGACCGTGCCGAACGGTTCCTGCGCGAGTTGGGCTTCCGCCAAGTGCGTGTGCGCCATCACGACACCATCGTGCGCATCGAGGTGGAACCAAGCGACTTCGAGCGCGTGCTGCAGCACGCCCCTGCAATCGTGGCGCATATGAAGTCGTTAGGCTACCTGTATGTAGCTTTGGATTTGGAGGGCTATCGCTCTGGCAAAATGAACGATGTATTGCGCAGAGAGAAGGGGGGCGCCTAGCACAGCCCTTCCTCCTTCAGCAGCGCGTTAATCCACGCCTCATTTTCGGGACTGAACATGGGTATAGCCCTCCGCCTGGGGCGTTCCTCGTTAGGGAACCTACAGGGGGCAGAAAAACACCAGCTATTCGCCTACTTCTGCGTGGTTGACCGCTTGCAGCATAAAGCGCACCAACACCGCGTAAAACTCGTCAGGGCACTCGTAGCGGGCTTGCACATGTTCGCATCCTTCTGCCCACCAGAGCTGTTTCGGCTCGCGTGCAGCTTGGTAGAGGCGCTCCGCGTGGTAGGGAGGAATTAGTTGGTCGCGTGTGCCATGCATCAGCAGCACAGGGCGCGGGGCAATCTGCCCAATCACGGCTTCAGGGGCGACCTTGCGCGGCGACTGACGAGTAATCAGGCTGCCCAGCCACAGCGTAGGATGCAACAGTGGCGATGCCTTGCCTAACGCGCTGCGCCACCAATCTTTGACCGCCTCGTCTAAGCGCGCGTAGGCAGAGTCGGCGGCGACCGCGCAGATGCGGGGGTCTTCCGCGGCAGCCAACAGCGCCGCGGCGCCACCCATCGAGGCCCCATACACTACTACGGGCAACCCTGGCGCCACGCGCGTGGCGAAATCCACTGCCGAGAGCACATCCAGCCGCTCCTTGTCGCCAATCGTGCACAAACCACCCTCGCTCTTGCCCATCGCCCGAAAGTCAAAAACCAAGCAATGGAACCCCACCCGCCATAGTTCGCGTGCGACAGGCAACGGCTCACAACGGTTCATCAAATAGCCATGACACAGGATTGCGATTCCAATTGGCTTTGGAGCCGGCATCCACCATCCCTGCAAGCGCACGCCATCGCGTGATGGAAAGGCAACTGTTTGGTAAGGCAAGCCCAAATCGCGCGGGGTCATGAAAAATGGCGTGCGCGGCGGACGCAACGATGCCCGCGCTGCAAGGTAGTTGCCCAAAAGCCACACGCCCAGCGTAAGCCCCACACCCACCAACAAGGTCAGCCACATCACGCCTTTAAGTATAGCCGAAGTTAGCACCCACCTTGAGATTGCTCGCCTGAAACTCAGAAAGACAAGCTCGCTTGCGCGAAAACCTTATCTGCGTTCCAGCGCCGCGGAGAATCTCAGAGACTGCTTAGGCAATTAGGAGGTTCAGAAGTGAGGCATCGCGCTCTTTCAGGCGAAGGGCTTTAGCCACTTTTGTGCGAATAAAGCGAAGTTGCGTTGGCTCTTGTGCATCAGCGGGGATGCTACCACTGCGGTTATGGTGCGACGACTTTCCTGTCGTTGCACACTGGGCGACAACATTCCTGTCGTTGCACACTGGGCGACGGCACGAATGCCGTCGCATCTGCGCTGATGCGATGCTTTAGCCCGCGCAGGCGGGCTTTGCTTCCATAGGAACGGCTTTAGCCTAAACAATTCTCGCTACATGTTTCGCAAGTTGGGGCAGGCTCTCGAGCCACTGCCAGCTCAGAGCCTGCCCCCAACACAGGATTAGTTGCAACTCTGTCCGAAATTGAACAGCGTTAGCAGCAGATCGGCATCATCGACGACACCGTCGCCATTAGCATCAGCTGCGGGGTTGTTTGTGCCGAAATTGAACAGGATTTCAAGAAGATCTGCATCGTCTACCACATTGTCGCCATTCACATTGCCGAACACGCCCGTGAAGCCTCCTGCATAGGCTTCCCAATCGAGGTTGAACAGCTGTGCCCGAGCAAACAGGGCATCAAGCGGCTGATTGGGGCAGAATAGATAGCCTTCTATCGTCAAAAAGTTGTTTGCGTCGCCACCGTCGTCTTCAGCCAGCAGGGTGACGTGGCTCCAGTTGGGATTGTAGGGGTTGTTTTGGCAAGCAATAGGCGTTATCCGCGCTTGTAGCGCGCCGCGAATCCGCGTGATGAAAACTGGAACCTCAGCACCGCTCAGGTTCACATTGACGCACTGGTTAGGCGTACCTTCAGCGGCCCAGCGAACGATCGCTTGAGAAGCGGTTTCCGACACTACCGTGCCAATCAGGTCCAGGCAATATTGAATACCAAGTGTGGGGAACAAGTCTTGGATACACAGCCGAATATCGAGCTTGCGCCCATCGCCGTTGAGGTCTTGCAAGGAAAACTCTATCGGGTCAGCAGCAGAGAGGTCGCCCGAGAGGGTTAGTGCGCCTGTAATACTGTACTGTCCGCTGAGGAACTTCCAGAAGACTGAACCACCTTGTTCGAGGTTTGCGATGATTTGAGCATGGCTAAGCGCAACCATCGCGCTGAATGCCAAAAGCAGCACCTTTCGCGCCATAGTAGACCTCCACTGAAGATTTGGTTGCAAGAAGCAACCCACGTACATTATAACCCAAGTTGCCACTTGCGCTGAGAGGCTATTCAAAAATCAGGGCGCAGGTGCCCATGCGACACATCGTGCGTTTTTGAGTAGACGACTTGAGCCGTTCCTGTGCCAACGAAGTCGACTTGCGTCAGTCTCTAAGGTCGCCACACGAGGCGCGGGGCATAGCGATAAGCGTCGTACTGCTGGGAAACGCCCGCT
>JAUQOS010000061.1 GCA_030550775.1 Armatimonadota bacterium | reverse complement strand
AGCGAGCGCTATTTTCTGAATAGCTTTTTCGGCGTGGTGGAAAACGGGGCATTGGTGCGTGCGTGGGGGATTCAAACTGATATCACGGAGCTGCGCCGGATGCAACAGCAGTTGGAGCAGGCCTATCGGTTAGAAAGTATTGGCAGGATTGCGGGCGGGATTGCCCACGATTTCAATAATGTGCTTACCGCCGTGATTGGTTTTGCGGAACTGGCGCGCTCGCGCAGCCACGATGAGACCTTGAATCGGTATTTAGATGGGATTATTCAAGCAGCGGAGCGGGCGGCAAACCTCAATCGCCAGTTGCTGGCGTATGCCCGCAAGCAAGTCGTGCAGTTAACTTATCTCAACGTGGGCGAGTGGCTGGAAAGCACGCTGGAAATGCTGCGTCGCGTGCTACCTGAAACGATTACGCTGCGCACAGAGATCGCCCCCAATCTGTGGCTGGTACATGCCGACCCAAACCTTCTACTCCAAGTCGTGCTCAACTTGGTGGTCAACGCACGCGACGCCATGCCCGATGGTGGAGTAATCACACTGCGTGTTCGCAACCGCACCATACGCCGCAGCCGCCCCAGCGCGGTGCCCAATGGCGAATATGTGGCACTTGCGGTTAGCGATACAGGCACGGGCATTCCGCCCGAAGTGCTGCCCCATATTTTTGAGCCATTTTTCACTACGAAGCCGTCTGGGCACGGCACGGGGATGGGGTTGGCAGCCGTTCAAGGTGCGGTGCAGCAACTGCGGGGCTACATCGAGGTGCAAACTAAGGTGGGCGCGGGCACGACCTTCACGGTCTACCTGCCGCGTATCGCGGCGCGCTCAAGCGGGTAGGAGCCCACCTGCCTACTCCTCTTCCAACAACTGCTGCAGTTCGGGGTAGAGCTGGTTGTAATGCTCGATGTTCTGAGTGGGAGTGCCCAGCAGCCAGTCGCGCAAGTAGCCTGCCATCAGTGCGCCCCCTGTGATGGTGAAGATACCATATTCGCGATATGCGGCGGCGCGCACGGGATCGTTCACTTTTGCCGCGATGCGCTGAACCCCAAACAGCTCGCGCGCCATTTGCACCACCATTAGGTTTGTGTTGTCGCCGTTGGTGCAGGCAATAAAGGCGTCGGCTTTATCTACTTCGGCACGGCGCAGGGTATCCTCGTCCAAACCGTCGCCAATTACGATTTTGCAGGTGTGTCGTCTGCCCAAACGCATCAGTGCGTCCTGCGATTTCTCGATAACGATCACCTCGTGCCCCGCGTGGCTCATTAGCAACGCCAGCGTCGAGCCTGTGCGCCCACAGCCCATGATTACGATTCGCATCGCTATTCCTCCATAGGTGCGCTGTACAGCCACACTTGGCAGCGGGCTTTGCGCAATACTACCTCTACGGTGTCATCCAAAGTAGGGTTCACACGCCCGTTACGGTAGCGGGCGGTGATTAGCAAGAGGTCGGTTTTGAACTCCTCTACGGCGTTCACGATGGCATAGCCGCAGTGATGCGTGGGGCGGATAATGGTTTCGATGTTTGGTAGCCCGACCTCCTCAGCGATTTCGCGGGCGGCGGCAGCCACCAGTTCGCCCTCGTGCAGGCGCGTGGCGGGGCAACTTTCCAGCCCGATGGAGCGCGGCATCTCCACTAAGCACAGCACCGTAAGGTGGGCGTCGAACACGCGCGCTAACCCACAGGCAAAGCGCAACGCGTCACGGTCGTCGTGGGTGTTGCTGAACGGTATCAGCAACCGTTGCGGCGGTGGCGCCTCCTGTGTTGCGTGCTTTGCTCGCATCCAGCTGAACAGTTTCAGCCCCATCGGTATTACCTCAGCGTCGATGTTGTCGCTCCACAAACCGTCGTAGCGCCCACACGCGCACAAACGCCCACACAATCAACAGTGCGCCTAATGCCAACCCGATTGTTTGACCATACAAAAAGTACTCGTGATAAATCACCCATACGCCCAGTGTGATCATTACAAGGCTAATGCCGTAGCGCAAGACCGCTCGCGTGCCCGTCATGGCTCACCCCAACTCCTCGCGCAGAATCTCTTGGGCGCGCTGTGGGTTTGCTCGCCCTTGGGTTTCGCGCATAATTTGCCCCACCAGATAGCCCAGCACGGTGGTCTTGCCCGCACGGTATTTTTCGACCACATCGGGGTTTTCGGCGATGACCTTGCGGGCAGCGGCGCGGATGGCATCTTCGTCAGAGATTTGCACCAACCCGCGCTCTTGCACAATCTTGGAAGGCATCACGCCCGTCTGGAACACCTCGTCGAACAGCTCCTTGGCGATGCGCCCAGAAATCACGCCTTTGTGCAACAGGTCCACCAAGTCTGCCAGATGGGCAGGCGTGAGCTTCGAATCGCGGATGGCGATGCCTGTGTCGTTCAGGCGGGCTTGGAGTTCTACCGTTATCCAGTTGCTGGCGGTTTTGGGGTCAACGCCCAACGCTATGCACTGCTCAAAGTAGGTGGCGGTATCAATATCTGCAGTAAGGATGCGCGTTTCCACATCGCCCAGTTTGTACGCCTTGCGATAGCGGTCAGCCTTTTGAAGGGGTAGCTCGGGGATGGTTGCGCGCAACGCTTCCAGCCATTCCGCGCTGATTTGAATGGGCACGATGTCAGGCTCGGGGAAGTAGCGGTAATCTTGCTCGTACTCTTTGGTGCGCATCGGGAAGCTGTAGCCGCCTTCCTCGCTCCAGCCACGCGTTTCTTGCACCACTTGCCCGCCCGATTCCAAAATCTTGATGTGGCGTTCGATCTCGAATTCGATTCCGCGTACGACGGAGCGGAACGAGTTGAGGTTTTTCAGCTCGGTTTTCGTGCCGAGTTTGTCGCTGCCTTCGGGGGCGACGCTGATGTTTGGTTCGCAACGCAAAGAGCCTTCCTCCATTTTTCCGTCGCATACGCCTAAGTAAGTTAGCACGGCGCGCAGCTGTACCAGATACTCTTTAGCGGCTTCCGCGGAGTGCAGGTCGGGTGGGAAATCGGTGACGATTTCCATTAAGGGTGCGCCCGCGCGATTGAAATCAACCTCACTCTCGCCCGGCAGGTAGTGGAACAGTTTGCCCGTGTCTTCTTCTAAGTGCACGCGCCGAATGCGCACGGGGAACCGCTCGCCCCCAACTTCGATTTCGAGGTAGCCCTTGGTGCCGATGGGGTGCACCTCGCCGTATTGCGAAATCTGGTAGCCCTTGGGCAGGTCGGGATAGAAGTAGTTTTTGCGGTAGAACATCGCGACGGGCGCGATTTGGCAGTTGAGGGCAAGCGCGGTGCGGATGACATGCTCGACGGCTTTTTTATTGGGCACGGGCAGCGTGCCGGGCATGCCCAAGCAGATGGGGCATACATTCGTGTTGGGCAAATCACCAAAGCGCGTGGGGCATGCGCAAAACATTTTGCTCTCGGTCAGCAGCTGCGCATGCACTTCCATCCCGATGCTTGGAATGTACCGCAAGGCGCGTTCCTCCAAGCAGGGATTATACCCCACACAGAAGGTCGCAGGTGAGTGGGCAAGCGTGCAGCGGAGATTCCTCGCCTTCGGCTCGGAATGACGAGGTTGTTGTCGCGAAAAAGACCCTGCACCCCGAGCGCAGCGAGGGATTGCAGTCGCGGCGTTTGTGCAGATTCCTCGCTTCGCTCGGAATGACAGTTTGGTTTTCTAGATTCTGCGCTTTGCTCGGAATGACACCGAGGGCTCCTCGTCTACGGCTCGACGCATTTGCTTTCCAAAAACAGGAATTGCTTGAACGCTTGTTGTATACACCTTTCGTATGGCGCAGTTTCCGTATGGGGCATCGGCGGCAGTAATGGCTGGGCTGGCTGTTGCAAGTGGTGCCTATCTTGCCATGCGGCGCACTCAGCAGCAAGCAGCCGACCTACGGCTGTGGACCTTCGCCAAGCCCCACGCCGACGCCTACCGGAAAATGCTGCCCGACTTCCTGCGCAAACACCCCAACAAGCGCGTTGATATCCAAGTGGTGGCGGGCGAGGCGGTGACCTCGCGCCTCCAAGCGGCGTTCTGGTCAAACCTTGACGTGCCCGATTTGGTGGAAGTCGAGATTAGCTGGGCGGGCAGTTTCTTTCGCGGGAGGCTGGAGAGCATCGGTTTCCGCGACCTTACCGAACGAATTCACCAGTCAGGGCTGTGGCAGCGCGTGGTGCAGGCACGCTTCGCGCCTTACTCCACACGCGGGCGGATATTTGGCATCCCGCACGATGTGCACCCCGTGATGCTCGCCTACCGCCGCGACCTTGTGGAGCGATTGCGCATTGATGTGGATCGTCTGCGCACTTGGGATGAGTTTGCAGAGGTGGGCAGGCGAGTGACGGTGCCAGGCAAACGCTTTATGATGGAGCTACCGCCATCGGGCATTTCCAGTTTGGAGGTGATGCTGTTTCAGCGCGGCGGTGGCTACTTCGACGCGAACGGACGCTGCATTATGGACAACGAGATCGCCGTTGAGACGTTGAAGTATTATGTGCCCCTCGTAGCAGGCAAGTATCGGATCGGCACCGACTTAGGTGGTGGGCAGATTTTCACCCGCGCGCTGGAGGATGGCTACTACTTGTTTATGGTTGCCCCCGACTGGCGCACCAAAGTGATTGAACAGGATGTGCCCAAAGTGGGCGGGCGGATGGCATTGATGCCTTTGCCTGCGTTCTATCCGGGCGGGCGGCGCACCAGCACTTGGGGCGGTACAATGATTGGCATCACCAAACGCTGTGCCGACCCCGACCTCGCGTGGGAGCTAATCATGCATCTGTACTTCAACAAGGAGGCACTGGCAGAGCAGTTTCGCAACACGAACATTTTGCCCCCCGCTCGCGACATGTGGGATCACCCTGCCTACGATGAGCCGCGCCCCTTCTGGAGCAACCAGCCGCTGGGCAGGCTGTATGCTCGCCTCGCGCCCGACACCCCGCCCCAATACACCAGCCCCTACATCGGGCTGGCGAAAGCCAAGCTGACCGAGGCGCTCATCGCTTGTGTGCAATATTACGACCGCTATGGTGCGCGCGGCTTCGACGGCTTCGTGCAGCAGCAGCTCAAACGCTCTGCCGACGAGGTGCGCCGCCAGATGCGACGCAATCCGTACTTAGATGAGACCGCATAGCCCCACTGCCAAGCCGATTACCGCCAAGGCAACGCCGCGCCGACGCCCCCCACGCGGCGACAAACTCGCGCCCTATCTGTTTGTGGCGCCGTTTCTGATTTTGTTTCTGGTGTTTGGGGCATATCCGCTGCTGAAAAGCGTGGTTTTGGCGTTTTACATTACTAGTGGACCGCGTGATCAAGTGTTCGTGGGTCTGGAGAACTTTCGGTTTCTGTTCAGCGACCCTGACTTTTGGAAGGCAGTGCGCAACACGGCGGTGTATACTTTTTGGTCGCTGGCGTTGCAGGTGCCGCTGGGGCTGGGGCTGGCGATTCTGCTCAACTCGCGCTGGGTCAAGGGGCGCGAGTTTTTCCGCTTAGCGTTCTTCTCGCCCAATTTGGTGGGGCAGGTGTTTGTCGGGGTGTTGTTCAGCGTGCTGTTTGTGCCCCAGTATGGCTTGGTGAACCGTTTTCTGCATGCGACGCTGGGGCTGCCGCTGGATACACGCTGGCTTGCCGAGCCTCAGCTGGTAATGCCCGCACTGGTGATGACCAGTCTCTGGATGTATGTAGGCATGCACATGGTGTACTTTTTGGCGGGGCTGCAGGCAGTCGAGCGCGAGCTATATGAGGCTGCGATGATTGACGGCGCCAACAGTTGGGCGCAGTTTTGGCATGTCACGCTGCCGGGTATTCGCCATGTGTTGATTTTCGTGGTGCTGATTAGTACGATTGGCTCGTTCCAACTGTTCGAATTGCCGTGGGTGATGTTGGGGCGTTCGCCGGGACCTGATGGGGCAGGGCTGACGATCGTAATGTATTTGTATATCAACGGGTATGTGGCGGGCGATTTGGGCTATGCGTCGGCGGTGGGCTGGACGCTGGCGCTCGGCTTGCTGGTGATAAGTTTGATGCAGTTGCGCCTGAGCGGGGCGTGGAAGGGGTAGCGTGGCTTAGCGGGGCGCAACTTCCAGCTCGCAGTAGATAGTGTTGAGCGCGGGGGTGAACTCCAGCTGTGCTGCTGATTTGCCTTGCGGAGTGAGCATAAGGGCGCGCATACGGTTGCCTTGAGCATCCAGCGCCCACGCACGTATTTTCTCGGCGGGGTAGGGCAGGGTAAGACGGAGGGTAGGCACGCTGACGCGCGTTGGGGCGTCGCCCCACTGGTTGCCCAGCGTGATGCGATCTTTGTCCAGCGTGCGCGGGTTCCAGTTCGTGTTTTCGGCATGGCTAAGCGCGGTCAGCAAAGCACGCCAGTGCGGCGACTCTTGCAGCACGGTCAATGCGACGACGGCAAAGCCGTTCAGTGGTGCGCGCAGCACTTGCACAGTGAAGCCATCGCCCCACTCCAGCACGCGCCCGCCGATAAAGCCAATCGCTGCTTTGGAACGGCGGGCGCGGATGAGCACAAAACCACGCTCGGCTGAGTCGCGGTTCCAAAGCAGTTCGCCCGTATCGGCGACGAGGTGTGTCGCTGGGACCGACACACTCTGCGGGCTAAGCGCGTTACGGGGCATTTGACGCTCATCCAACGCCAGCGCCAGCCGATGGATGGTGGCAGCTCTGCCGTCCAGTCCCGCGTATCTGCCGTCAGGTAGCCCCCATGCCCACGCACGCTGCAGCGCGTCCAGCTCTTGGGCGTGGCTGAAAGGGGCACAGATGAGTTTTTGGGCAGGGCGCAAGTCGCCCCGAAGGAACAGCGCCGCGCACGCCCGCACGAGCGCCCACTTCGCGGGGTGGTTGCGGTGCTCGAAAAAGCCCCCGATGCGCCCTTCGCCTGACGACGCGCCGTAGTCGAACAAAAACAGCCCGTCCCAATCTTGCAAGGCGGCGTGGGCTGCCAAAATCAACCGGCCTTCAGCAGTGTAGGCGTTCGGGGCGGGGTGGTCATACTCTGTCACGGTGAACGGCTTGCCCAGCACGCGCTTGAGCGCGATTTCGTGCACAGTGGCACGCTCGGCATTGACCATCGGCGCGTTGCGCACATACCAGTTGTTGGCATCCCACGCGGTGCCGGGAAACTCAGGGTGCGTCCAGTAGGCGTGGCTGTCGACGGTGTCCAGCTGCGCCATCAGATGGGGCGTGCTGCAGCCCACAATCGTGCCGAGGATAATGCCCCGATAGCCCAGCTCACGGCGGAGGTAGTCGCTCATGTCGCGCCAGTAAGCGCACTCGGTGTCCCACAAAAACGCCAGCCAGTCGCGCAGCACGCGGGGTGGGGTGCTGCCGCGCTCGCGATGGCGCACAAAGGGCACGCGCTGCTGCTCGAGCACATCGCCTGCAGGCAAAAACGGCGGCTCGCCCCCAGGCATCAGCTGCACATCGGCAATCCAGACTACCCCTGTCTGCTCCGCCAGTCGATAGAAGTTCACGCGTGCGTTTGCATCGCCTTTAGCGAGGCTAAAACGAAACTCGTACGCGCGCCACTCTGTGTCCACCTCGAAGGTGGCATCAAAGCCGAGGATTTCCCATGGGGCATGCGCCTGCCCAATATTAACACCGAGGATGCGTCGCTGGCTGGCGCGGGCGTAGAAGCGCAAGGTATACCAGCGCTCGGCTTCCACGCGCAGCCCGCTTTGATTGAACTGCCCGTGCCATAGAGTGGGGCTGGGGCGCGTAAACTCAATGCGCGCGGCGTTGCCGCCGTCGGGTGCGCCGCCTTCAATGCGAACGGCGCCGCGCGCCTCGCCATGTTGCTCCAAAGTCCAACCTTGCAGTCCATCGGTGAAGCGGGGGTTGCGCAGCATCGGCGCGCCCAGGGGCTCGGGCAAAAGCCGCCATGCCTTGCGCAGCGCTTCTGTGGAAGCGTAGCGATGCGAGAGCCACTCGTTCCACTGGCGCTGAAGGTCGCGTTGGAACACGGCAGGCATCTCGTCAAAAAAGCCCGACATCCAGCCCTGAATCAGCCCGTTCTCGTTATTGATCTCAATCATCACAACGGCAGGATCTTCCGCGTAGGTTAGCCCTGTGTGGGGGTTGCGATGCGTGAGCAGCTGGCGCGCGTACTCTTTTTGCAGCTCAATCAACGGGCGGTAGAAGCAACCGATTGCGTGCTGCGCCTTCACATCAGCCATTTGCTCGATATCGGCGGGCAATCCATCGGTAGCGTAGAAGCGTCGGTTAACCAGCAGGTTGATATTGCTGTAAATACCGCGCTGCTTGAGTTGGGCAAACAGGTAGTCGAAGCGGGCAAGCGCCTCAAGGTCCAATGCGCGTGAGTTGCCTGCGCGGTAGCGAATCAGGCTAGGCGACGCCCAAAAGGCATCCATATGGTGAAACCGCACACAGTTGAAGCCCGCGCGGGCGAGCTGGTCTGCCATTTTGACGGCATTGGCAGTGTCAGGAAAGCACGCCCCTGCGGTGATGTTGATGCCCCAGAAGCGGATGCGCGTGTTGCCTGCGTAGTAGTGTCCGTCGCTGCCCACGCGGATACGCCCACGCACCCCTGCAGGCGCATGGTCAATCAAAAACCGAAAGTCCAGTGCGCCCTGAGTGGGCTTTTCAAACGGAACTGTCCATACAAAGGTTTCTTGCAAGGGTTGCCCTCCCGACTATCGCGCTGCCTCGGGGTGTGTACCAATCGTGTCGGCTTGTGCATCAACCATTACAGCGTGGAGGGGAGCATTCCTGCTGCCAGAGGGCACGGGGACGAGTTGGTGCTAATGCGCCCATGGCAACACAGCGGCGCGCTCCGAAAAGAGGAGCCAGATGGCGGTGGTGCAAGCGGTGCCGCCTCGTGCACAAAACGCCCGACATATGGTACACTATCCCCCGAACGGAGGAAGTATGCGAGCGTCGCAGTTTTTCATGCCGACCTTGCGCGAGGCGCCTGCAGAGGCGGAGCTGCCAAGCCATCAACTACTGCTTAGAGGAGGGTTCATTCGCAAACTCGCCGCAGGCGTCTATACTTACTTGCCTCTTGGCTGGCGCGTGATTCGCAAAATCGAGCAAATCGTGCGTGAAGAAAGCGACCGTATCGGCGGAATCGAGCTGTTTATGCCCGCCCTTGTGCCCGAGGAGCTGCTGGACGAAACAGGGCGCAGCAAGCTGGATATCCTATTCAAGCTCAAAGACCGCCACCAACGTCCGTTCACCTTGGGCTTCACCCACGAAGAGGTAATCACTGACATCGTGCGCCACACGGTTAGTTCTTATCGGCAGATGCCGTTGCTGCTGTATCAGATTCAGACCAAGTTTCGCGACGAGCCGCGCCCGCGGGGCGGCGTCATCCGCGCGCGTGAGTTTATCATGTACGACGGCTACAGTTTTGATACCGACGAGCAGGCACTGGAGACGATGTATCAAAAAGTGCGTCGCGCCTACACACGCATGTTCCAGCGAATGGGGTTGCGCACGCTGATTGTGGATGCCGAAGCGGGCGCGATAGGTGGCGGCAGCAACGAAGAGTTTATGATTCTTGCTGACAGCGGCGAGGATAAAGTACTCCAGTGCGACAAAAGCGGCTACGCGGCGAACGCTGAACGCTGCGAACTGCCCGATCCCAAACTCACGCCACCGCCTATTGATGATGTACCCCCGATGCAGAAAGTGGACACACCTAACGCCCGCACGGTGGAGGAAGTGTGTGCCTTCCTCAACACCACGCCCGACCGCTTGGTGAAGACCTTGCTGATGCGCGTGGATGGTAAGCCTGTGGCGGCACTGGTGCGGGGCGACCGCGAGCTGAACCCCTACAAATTGATGCGCGCCGCAGGGGGCGAAAGCGTGGAAATGATGGATGCTGAGACCATTCAACACCTCACTAACGCACCTGTCGGCTTTGCGGGACCCGTAGGGCTGCCCCCGGAAGTGCCCATCTATGCTGACTATGAACTGCGTGGTTTGCAAGACTTCATCACTGGCGCGAACGCTCCTGACGCTCACCTGATCCATGTGTGCTGGGGGCGCGACTTTCCTGAGCCAATCTGGGCGGATCTGCGTGTGGCGCAAGCGGGCGATCCCTCGCCCCGCCACCCCGAAGGGGTGTTACGCGAGGTGCGCGGGATTGAAGTCGGGCACATCTTTCAGCTGGGCACCAAGTACAGTCAGGCTATGGGCGCGATGTTTACCGACGCCGATGGCACTCAGAAACCCATCATCATGGGCTGCTACGGGCTGGGCGTGAGCCGCTGCTTGGCTGCCGTTGTTGAAGCACACCACGACGAGGACGGTATCCGTTTCCCGATTACTGTTGCGCCGTTCGAGGTAATCTTGATATTGGTCAACCCTGAAGACGCGGAGCAACGCGCCGCTGCGGAACGGCTCTATGCTGAGCTGCTTGCTTTGGGCGTGGAAGTGCTTTACGACGACCGCGACGAGCGTAGTGGTGTGAAGTTCAAGGACGCCGACCTCATCGGCATCCCACTGCAGGTCGTGGTGGGGCGCGCCGTAAAAGACCATCAGGTGGAGCTGCGCCTGCGCACGGACAAAAACCCTGAACGCTTACCCCTTGACCACGCCGCGCAAGCGATTGCCGAGCGCATCCAAGCGATGAAAGCTGCCCTACAGCCCACTGAGGAGGTCTGAACCAATGGCAACACTGAAGGAAGGTATGCGTGTGCAAGTGCGTGCCCGCCCGTTGCAGGACAAAGAGGCGCAGGAGGGGCGCTACGCCCCACACCTTGCCAACGCCACAGGCACCATCCTCAAGATCTACACCCCCCAGGAGATTGCCGTGGACTTAGACATTGAAAGCTTACCCGAAGCGGTGCGCGAGCGCCATGCTGAGCAACAAGCTCGCATGCACGAACGCTGGCTCAACTCACTTTCGGAAGAGGCGCGCAACCGCCTCACCGAGGAAGAGAAAACCTTCCGCCTGCGCTATGTGGTGTTGCTGAGCGAAGCAGATTTGCAGCCTTTGGCAGAAAAGCGAAGTAAGGCAACTACTCAGTCGGCTGCTGCAACCTCTACCGAAGCCACTACTGGCAAACCCCAATCGCGCGCCCCAAAAGCCAGTGAACCTCAGCCACCTGAGTCGGTGCCTCGGCGCCCCACCCCTGAAGAGCTGGATCAGCTGGAAGCGCAGTATCTTCAATCCCGCGCGAAACGCAGACGCTAACTTACCTTTCTTACCCCCCAAAGTGTGGTATACTGTACACAGGTGTTGGACCTTAGAACTGATTGATTGATGTTATTCTGTAGGTCATCAGCGTGAGTCGATGGTGAACCTACGCTGAATAGGAGGCAACCACATGGATAAGCTTATCGCGGCATTAATACCGTTGCAGGCAGACAATCCTCTGGGGTTACCGATCATCCGCTCCGTGCACGAAGCTGTACCTGTGAAGGGAACAAACATTCGCTCAGGCGTGTTTTACGTGATTCCCGAGCGCCAGATGCGCGATTACGCGCGGGCACTGTGGGAGCATCCTCGTCTGAAGTTTCTGCATGGCACGCGCTACAATGTGTTGTCTGCAACCTTAGAGAATCCGCCCAGCCAAGAACCCGGACGAGTGCTGTACCCTAACCGCGCAACGCTGGTTATTTACGACTACGACCACAACATCGGCTACCAGGTGGATGCCGATTTCCCCACGCCGAAGCGCGTGGATGTAACCCCCATCAAGGGACAACCCTATTACTTCAGCGAAGTAGAGTTCCAAGAGGCAGTTCAGATTCTGGCAGCCGACCCGAAGTACGGCGAGCCGTTGCGTCGTGGGGTGGCTTATTGCGCCCCGGGCATGCCACCCGTTATCGCCGAACCGGGACCCCTAAGTGCGTGGGGCAGGCTGGATTTGTTCCCCAACGAGGTACCTGAGCATCGGTTGGTGTCGGTGTTGATGCATTTCTTACCGGGCAGCGGGCGCGAAGGCGAAATTGCGAACTTTTTGATTGATATGACGGACGCTCGCGTGGCGGATGTGAATATCACGCGCGGAGCGGCGGGCGATTTCTTCCCCGCAGCATGTGGCGGTCCGCCCGGAAGCAGCAATAGCTGTGGCAGTCCCTCAGGCAGCGCATGGCAAGCATTAGCGTGGCCTGCGAGCAACCCCATCTGGAGCATGCTGGTGCGCCGTCCTGCGGGAAGTAACGCCGACGGGCAGAACTCAGGCGCGGGCGTTGAGATCGCTGATGTGTTTTTCAATGGGCGTCTCGTGCTCAAGCGGGGTGGCATGCCCGTGCTGAACGTGTTCTACGACGGTAACCGCTGCGGTCCCTACCGCGACTGGCTTTACGCCGAACATTGCTTCAAGTGTACGGGCACTGATCTCGGGAATGGGCTGCGCTTTGCCAACCCGGGCACACGGGCTATCACTATCTGCGATGATGGCAACGACTCAGGCAACTTCCGCGGCGTGGGCATTCACGAAGAACCCGGAGGCGAGGAAATCTTGCTCATCAGCGAGTGTACCGCGGGCTGGTACCGCTACATCACGGGCTGGCGCTTCCATGCAGCTGGCATCATCAAACCGCGATTCCTGTATGGATATGTGGATTCCTCGTGCGTATGCTACGGTCGCCTACACAACGGCTACTGGCGTCTCCACTTCGCGTTAGATGGCATTGGTGGCTTGGTCGTGGAGGAAACTAGTTCGCCACGTGGTGCGCGACGCGAAGTGTGGCAACCCTTCCGAATAGAGGCACGCCGTGTGCGATGGCCCAACCGCCCGATGCGCTGGCGTGTGCGCAAACTCAGCACGGGCTTTACCGCCGAAATCGTGCCCGGCGCAAACGACGGCTTTTTCGAGACGCCCAGCACGGGCGAGGGCAGTGTGTGGATCGTCAAGGCGCGTAACACTGAAATGCAAGGTAGCAGCGGTGCGTTTGCAAACATCACGCAGTACGTCAACGGTGAGCGTGTGTACAATGAGGACATCGTGGTGTGGTACGGTGTGCACCTGCGCAAACGCGGCGCAGACAACTTCGAGTGCCCGCCGTTAGGACCCGATATCTACCTCTCGGGCTAAACCGTCTCCGAACTTGCGCAAACGCAACAGCATAAGGGTACAACGCTTGGGTTCAACTCGGCTGTCCCAGCGACCGATTTGGCTCCACCGACCACCTTACCCCCCTCCTTTCGGTTCCCCTCGCGAGGCAGGGGGGAACC
>JAUQOS010000149.1 GCA_030550775.1 Armatimonadota bacterium | reverse complement strand
CTCAGCAAGCACCTCTCGCGGCGCGTGGACAACCTCGCGCTCACGAGCGCGCACGCCCGCAACTGGGAGTTCACCACCCTTGGCGATGTAAACGGCGATGACGTGATTGACGACGCCGACTTGCTGCAAATCCTGTTCGCGTTCGGCTCGTCAGACGCCGAAGCGGATGTGAACGGCGACGGCGTTGTCGACGACGCGGACCTACTCATCGTGCTCTTCAACTTCGGCGCCGTCGGGGAGGGCGCCCAATAAATGCCCCCGAAAGGAGGAGCAACCATGAAACGCTTACTGACACTTGGACTGAGCATCGCGCTTGCTACGCTGATGAGCGTATCGTTCGCACAGCATGACCACGATCACGAGGGCGACATCCATCTCGGTGTGATGGACGGCGCAGCGGCGGTGATTGAACCGCACGAACTCGCCGAGCCGCCCTACAAAATCGAGTATCGCCTCGAGGAGCTGCTGCCGGGACTGTTCGGCGTGGATGTCGGCTGGGACTTCCATTTCGAAGAAGGCAGCTCCACGCCCCAGCTGCGCCAAGTAACGGTTCAGCAACTGTTCATCTCGCCTAACCTCGTGGGCGTTGTTGAGGGCGAGGAGAACCCCATCTTCGGCGACGGCTTACCCGGCACTTGGACGCTCATCTTTGACCCGAACAACCCTGAAGCGGTGCATCAGCATATAATCTTTGCTTCGGATATTCTGCCAACGGAGGACAACCCGCTGGTGTTCCGCTTCCGACTGGTGGACGCGATTGCGTGGGATGGCACTGCGCTGAACAACTCGGTGGATTACACGCTGGAGTTCGTGCCTGAACCTGCGAGCCTGCTGGCGTTGGGCGCGGGCTTGGCAGGTCTGGTCGGGCTGCGCCGTCGGAAGGAGGTTCGCGCGTGAAGGTCGCGTATGTGTTTATCACGCCGCGCGCAGCGACCTACAAGCTGGGGCAGATGATTCTGCCCCAGCTGGAGGCGGGCGTGCATGGCGTGGAAGTGGTTGGCATGTTTTTCTTCAATGGCAACACTTTCATTTTGCGCAAGGGCGACCCCATCGGCGAGCGACTTGCCAAGGTTGCCCGTGAGCAAAACATTTTGCTGATGATGTGCGATATGTGTGCTTTGGAACGCAACTTAGCGAAGGGGCAGCCCCGGTTGAGATTCCTCGCTGCGCTCGGAATGACAGTGTTGTTGGCGCACCGACTTACTTGTCATTCCGAGCCGAAGGCGAGGAATCTCACATCGGGAGCAACTTAGGCTATAAACATGTTGCCAACAACACCGAGCAGGAGCGACCCTTGCGTCAACTGGAATGGGAGAGGCATGCCACAGCCTCCCTCATCCAAACCTGTGGAAGTCAAAAACACTAAAACGCGGCACAAACCGCGGACCGCGTCCGCAACAAGTGAGGTGAACGTATGCGCAAAACAGGCTTTACGCTAATCGAACTGTTGGTCGTCATTGCCATCATCGCGATTCTGGCGGCGATCCTGTTTCCAGTGTTTGCGCAGGCGCGCGAGAAGGCGCGTCAAACCCAGTGCCTGAGCAACATGCGCCAGATGGGGCTTGCCGTGCAGATGTACCTCCAAGACTACGACGAGCGGTTCCCGCTGGACAGCCACACGGGGGCGGGTGCCTATTGGATTTGGCTGTTCACTTTAGAACCGTACACCAAGACGCGCCTGCTGTACCGCTGCCCCAGCGATCCCAGTACCAACTGGGAGCGCCCCTTGACCGGGCAGCGCACCCCGCGCCGCGTCTCCTACGGCACCAACTTCTGGATGTTGCCCAATCTCTGGGGCGGAGCAGATTGCACGGGCTACAACACGCTTGCCTCCATCGTGTCGCCCGCGAACACCATCTACATCGCCGAAATCAAAGAGAACACCACCACTGACCACTACCACCCTGGCGCGTGGCGATATCCGAACGAATGTACCAGCGTCTACTATGTGGAGCCGCAGCGCGAGATGGCGATGACCTGGCACAACGGCGGCACGAACTACACCTACGTAGATGGGCATGCGAAATGGCACCGCTTTGAGCAAACTTGGACGCCCGACGGCACGATTGATCGTTATGACCCTCGCCGCTGAGGACATCCAACGTGGGGCGTAGTACCCACAAGATTAGGAGCGGCTCAATAGGGCATTTGCCTGCTCCTGCACACCGATGAACAACAGCTGCCCGTCTACCACAATCGCAGGTACTGCCCGAATGCCGTACTGTTGCGCTTCGGGCTCGTGGGGCGCGCGCACAATAACAGTGCACCCACACGCAGCAACCGCCTGACGCACCCGCACTACCGTCTCGTCGCAGAGAGGGCATCCCGCCGAGAACACCTCAATGACCCGAGCTATTGCTGGACCTCCCCGACACATAGCATACCCCAAAGTGTACCCTAGGCAAGTACAGGGCTAACGTGGCTCCATATACGAGATTCCTCGCATTCTGACGTTTGTCACTTCGCACAAAAGCACAATCTGTAGAGGCACAGTGCCCCACTGATGCGCAAGATGCAGCGTAAATCGTGCAAAGTGACAAAGATGAGGGTTCCCCCTACTGCGTAGGGGGAACCTCAAGGAGGGGGTTAGAAAAACTGCTCGCCCCCCTCCTGCAGGTTCCCCCCACTTCGTGAGGGGAACCCTGAAGTTTGTCACTTTTCTGCATCCCTTG
>JAUQOS010000060.1 GCA_030550775.1 Armatimonadota bacterium | reverse complement strand
GTGGAGGCGTCGTTCACAATTACCATCTCCCAGTCGGTCAGCGTCTGCGCCTGCACCGATTCGATGCACTGCCCGATATAGGGCGCGACATTGTAAGCGGGGGTGATCACCGACACCTTGGGCTGTGCGGACATCGTGGGGATTATACCGTATCGAGCTGGCTCTCTCACGGCGTGTCTACCACCCGCACCACTTTCCACCGCTTGTGCGTGTACACCACAGGATAGCGCGTCGGTGTCGCCTTGTAGGCAATCCAGTAATCGATTCGGTAGGTATAAGCAGCCGTCGGACACGCCCTTCGTCTACCTGTTTGCTCACCAGCTCGTAATAGTTCGCCTTCGGGCTTGCCCATGCAGACGAAGCAATAGATATCCGCTTGCCGATGGCGTAATCGTGGCGGTTCAGTCCAGCAACTTCGAACAGCCCCAGTTGTTCCATCCGTCGTAGCCACTCGGCGGCGTACCACGGGGCGTAGGGCCAGTTATCGCCGTCCTTGAGATGCACAAAAACGCTTCTGCCCGATAGGTGGCGGAAGTAGCGCCACTGCCCATAGGAACCAGAAAGACCACATCGGACGGGGTGTTCTGACGCGCCCACTCAGCGACCACTTTCACCTCAGGATAGCGAATAAAAATCGGATGCCCGAAGGTCAGCAGGCGCGAGCGCATCGCGTGGGCGCTTACCCACGCGCCGCCAATCAGCAGTATCGCTCCATAATAGGTAAGAGCAGTTTGTCCTTGCAGAGCGGTCAGGCGTTTCAGAGCCTGCCCGATGAACTCCGCGCCTACCAGAGTAGCGCCGAGCGTCAGGACAATCATCTCCAGCGAGCTGGCGAGCAGGTACTGCCAGAAAGTCGCTCCAATCAGTGCAAGCCCCAAAACGCCCGTCGGCGGCTATCCGTAGGAGATTGGATGTACGACGCAACTGCGCCTGCAACCGCGAAGCTTGTAGCGTAATACCACAAGTCTATCCCCCGTATCCGATGCAGGCGCATCAGCAGCAGCGATTGAAACACAAACGGCGCTGCCCCCACCAGCCCACTGCCACATCAGCACTGCTGCCCCCACGGAGAACGCCAGCCCCCAAATATCGCGCGCCCGCGCTTCATCACAAGCCACGCAGCGACGTAGTAGCTCAGCCCGAACATGTCGCTGCAACGCCCAGGTAGATCCCCACTTCCACCACTTGCGCCTCACAAGTGCCGATAGCGATAGAAAAAGAAAAGCAACTGCGAAGACCGTTTGCTCGGTATTGCCCTGCGCCAAGTTGCCAGGCGAATATAGATACGACGGCGTGGCGATAAGCACCGCACACGCAGCCGCCGCCAGCACATACTGCGGAAAAAGCGCTCGCCCCACCTGAAACGCCGCGTAGATAAGCAGAACTTTTGAAACGATAAACAAAATAGCAAGCACATAGGCGATGTCCAACACCTTGCTCGCGTAAGCCACCAAGTACCAGAACAGCGATGCGTAGGCAACCGAAGTATCTGCCAGCGGATCGTTGGGGTAGCTCTGCGGGTCCAGAACGCGCTCCACGAGCACGAGTTGTAGCGGGTGATTATGACCATACACATCCCGAGAACCCGTGACGCCAATGGAAATGACACATAACACACACCAAAACTGCACTCCATCGGCGTTTCACGCTAGCGCGCACTCTCCCGTAGACTTCCATCGTGTTGCATTTTACCTATCCGACTGGTAGGAGTTTCGTGTGATGGCTCGAACGAGAAGTATACTGCACGCCTTCCGCGCGGCTGCGCAATTCCAAGCGTGCCCTACGCAGGTAGCAGAGAAGCGTGCACCTACAGGAAGGAGACTGCCATGAAAGCCGTCGTGATGGCAGGTGGAGAAGGCTCGCGGCTACGCCCCATCACCGCGAACCGCCCCAAACCGCTCGCGCCCGTTGTCAACCGCCCGATTATGGAGCACATCTTGCGCCTGCTCAAGGCGCAAGGCATCACTCAAATAGTTGCCACAGTGTACTACCTAGCTGACCACATTGAGGGCTACTTCGGCGATGGCTCCGAATGGGGCATCGCCATCCACTACTCGCTGGAAGACACCCCGCTGGGCACCGCAGGCAGCGTCAAACAAGCCGAGGAACACCTCCGCGACGGCACTTTCGTGATTATCAGCGGCGACGCCCTCACGGATATAGACCTTCAGCCCGCGATTGAATTCCACCAACGCAACGGCGCGATGGCTACCCTCGTGCTGGCACGCGTGCCCAACCCGTTGGAGTTCGGCGTGGTTATCACCCGCGAAGATGGGCGCATCACTCGCCTCTTAGAAAAGCCCTCGTGGAGCGAGGTGTTCTCCGACACGGTCAACACAGGCATCTACATCTTAGAGCCAGAGATTTTCGCCTACATGGAGCCTGGCAAGCCCTACGACTTCAGCCAAGACCTGTTTCCGCAACTGCTGCGTGAGGGCAAGCCCCTGTATGGCTACGTGATGAGCGAATACTGGAGCGACATCGGCTCGCTCCAACAATATCGCGAAGCACACCAAGACCTGCTCAACCGCAAAGTGAAGCTGCCGATTCCGGGGGAGGAAACCATTCCCGGCGTGTGGGTGAGCACAGGCGCAGTGATTGACCCCGATGTGCAAATTGTGCCTCCTGTATGCATCGGGCGCAACTGCCGCATCAAAAAAGGCGCGGTGATAGGACCCTACGCCACGCTGGGCGATAACTGCATCGTAGAGCCGAACGCTTTGGTGGTGCGCTCCATCGTGTGGGATAGCGTCTACATCGGCGCGGGCAGCCACCTTCAGGGCGCGATTGTGGGCACAGGCACTACTATCGAAGACAATGTGCGAGTGCAAGAAGACGCGGTGATTGCCGACCGCTGCCACATCGAGAGCGACAGTGTTATCCGCAGTCGCGTTAAGCTGTGGCCCGACAAGTACATTGAGCGCGGCTCTACAGTGACGATGAGCCTGATTTGGGGGGCAAAGTGGCGCGGTTCGCTGTTTCGCGAGCTGGGCGTGGCGGGGCTATCCAACATCGAAATCACGCCCGATTTAGCAACCAAGCTGGGCGCTGCCTACGCCTCCACCTTGCCGCGCGGTTCCACCATCGTGTTAGCGCGCGACACTTTCAAGGTCTCGCGCATGATCAAGCACGCTTTTATGGCGGGCGTGCTATCGGCGGGGATCGATGTGGCAGACTTGCGAGCGATGCCCATCCCCATCACGCGCCACTACATTCGCGCATCGGGGGCGATGGGGGGCGTAAGCGTGCGCGTGTCGCCCACGAATGTGCGCATGACGCTGATTGAGTTCTTTGACAAGCGCGGCGTGTACTTGCCCAAGTCGGGCGAGCGCAAGATCGAGAATCTCTTCTTCCGTGAGGATTTCGCCCGCTGCGACGCCGACGAGGTGGGCACAATTCGGTTCGCCTCGCGCGCAATAGAGCAGTATCAAGCCGACTTTCAGCGGCTGGTACAAGCCCCTGAAAGCCCGCGTGCGATGCGGATCGTGGCGGATTTTGCGTTTAGCCGTGTATCGGCGATTTTCCCCGCCATACTGGGCGAGCTGGGCTACGATGTGGTCGCGCTGAACGCCTATCCCGAGCCGCGTCGCGCTCCCCGCACGCCCGCCGAGCACGACGCCTTCGCCGAGAACTTGCAGCAGGTGGTGCAGAGCTTGGGGGCAAACCTCGGCTTAATGTTCGAAAACGAGGGCGAGCGGCTCACAGTGGTGGATGAGCGCGGGCGCGTCATCAGCGGGGGGGCGTTGCTGACAGTGTTCGCCCGTCTAATGGCGGAGTCGTGCCCTGGCAAGCAAATCGCCGTGCCTGTGAACGCCCCCTCGGTGATTGAGGAAATCGTCGAGCCTTACGGCGTGCAGGTGATGCGCACACGCGCCGATGTGCGCGCCCTGATGAACGCCGCCGCAGACCACTCCGACACGCTCTGTTTCGCGGGCGATGTGCAAGGCGGTTTCATTTTCCCGCAGTTCCATCCGGGCTACGACGCGATGTTCGCCAGCATGCGCCTGCTGAACGCCTTGCAACGGCTCGGCTGCTGCCTATCGGAACTGTATGACCACATCCCGTCGTTTTACACGCGCTATCAGGCAGTGCCGTGCCCGTGGGAACTCAAAGGGCGGATTATGCGCCTACTTGCCCAAGAGGCGAAAGGGCGCACCGAGACCATCGACGGGCTGAAAGTGTATATCGACCATTCGTGGGTGCTGGTGCTGCCCGACGCCGCCGAGCCGATTATCCACCTGTACACGGAAGCGCGCGAAGCAAGCGAGGCAGAACGCCTGCTGCTGGAGTACCTGGCGCTGATTGAGCGGCTGCTCCAAAAAGAATAGTCGCGTTACGGCTCCTGCGGCAGCTTGTCGCCGACGGCAAGGCGCAACTGAAGCTCGGCAACAGCGGCATCGTAGGTGGCTTGCACAAGGTTCGTTTCCGCGGTGACAAGCGCCAGTTGGGCAGTCAGCACTTCCACAATCGTGCCCACGCCCTCCCGCAACGACTCTTGGGCAGCATCGTAGTTGCGTTGGGCAGCTGCTAAAGCCACGCGCGCCGCTTCCAAGCGCTCGGCGGTCTCGCGAAAGCTCAGCAGCGCGCTTTCCACTTCGGCATAGGCATCGCGTTCGGCTTGCAGCAGGCGCAGACGCGCGCTCTCCAAGTTCGCTTCCGCTTCGCGCAGGTTGGCGCGGGTCAGCCCGCCGTCGAAAATCGGGTACGAGGCGATAATCGTGAGGCTGCCTTGCGTGCGCGTGGCGGGGTCGTACTCGCGGAAGCCACGCGCCGTGATTTGGAGGCGCACCACACTGTTCAACCGCGCCGCATCCAGCCCAAGTTGGCTAATCTGCAAGGCGAGTTCCGCACTGCGCAGGTCGGGACGTTGTAGGCGTGCGCGTTGCCACAACTGCGCTACTGAGAGGTTCGGGTCGGGCTGAGGCACGCTCTCAGGCGAGGCGAGCGCGGGCAGGGGTTGCGCAGGCTCCCAGCCGATGAGCCGTTTGAGGTCGGTTTCGGCAAGGCGCAGCGCGTTGCGGGCTTGGATCTGCTGCACGCGGGCGTTTGCTAAGTCAGCTTCGGCTTGCAACACATCCTTCTGCGGGGCAGTGCCCACCTCCGCTTGGGCTTTTGCCACCTCCAGCAGCGTTTCAGCACGCCGCACGGCAGCGTCTGCAACTTGCAGCAACTCGCGCCGACGCAACACTTCGTAATAGGCGCGCGCCGTTTGAAACAACACACGGCGCACGGTCTCACGGCTGTTTTGGCGGGTGGCTTCGGCACTGCGCGACGATTGACGAATGCGCAACTCGCGCGCGCCGTTATCCAACAGCAGCCACTCCAGCCCGATGCCGTTTTGGCGTTGCGTAGTATCGGTGGTGATACCACGCGTTTCCAAGCGCGTGCGGGTGGTGGTGCTGCTCACGTCGACGGTGGGATAAAGGTTGGCGCGCATTGCCACAAGGCGCGCCTGGGCAGCCTCAGCGTCGGCAAGTGAGGCTTGCGCCAGCCCGTTGTTGCGCAACGCCAACCGAAGAGCATCTTCTAAGCGCAGGGTTTCCTGTGCCAGCGCCGTGAGCAGGGCAACGCTCAGCAAACCGACCAGTGCGGGCTTCATACGCTTGGGGTTCGACGCACACTGAGGGGTTCCTGTTCGCTGGGGGGCGTGAGAAAACTGTTGCCCCCCACGCAGGTAGGCTTGGCTTGCACAGAAGTGACTTCAGCCGTCAACCGGCCTGCGCAATCGGTTCACAAGTTTGCGGAAGCATCAAGCGACACTTCACGGAGATGCCCTCAGCGACTCCGAGCAAAGCGAGGGCGCCTCGGCAGGAATCTGTCAGAGATTCCTCGCCTGCGGCTCGGAATGACAGTATGGGTTCCTCGCCTGCGGCTCGGAGTGACGGGTATATTTCAAGCACGAATAACCTTGTCACCCCGAGCGCAGCGAGGGGGCTCAACTATAGTTTGCCAGAGATTCCTCGCTTCGCTCGGAAAGACAGGGGTGGGTTGCACCTAGAAAAGCCTGTCCCCCCCGAGCGCAGTGGGAAATCCTTCGCTTCCTCCATAAAACGGTTCAACCTTATAAGCCCTTCGTGATGAAATCGCCTCTCCCACTCCACAGGCGTTTACAAATTCTGACTTTACGCTGAGAGAATCTGAGTTTCAGAGGGCTTAGAACTTGACTTTTTTGAAGCCCATCGGGTATCATGGGGCGCACTATGCAAAAGTCTCATCCGCAGCCGACGCGCTGCCCGATTTGCAGCGGCAAGCTGGTGGTTACGGAAGTGACTTGCGAAGATTGCGGTACGAGCATTCGCGGGCACTTCCTGCCGAACCGCTTTGCGCAATTGGAGGGCGAACAGTTGCATTTTCTGGAGGTTTTCTTGCGCAATCGGGGGATGTTGGCGGGCGTGGAGCGCGAGTTAGGCATAAGCTATCCTACCGCCCGCAATAAGTTAGATGCGTTGTTGCTGGCGCTTGGCTTGACGCCTGCCGTGATACCAGAGCACAACGGCAACCTCGCCCAGCAACGACGCGAGATTTTAGACATGCTTGAGCAGGGTCAAATCACTGCCGAAGAGGCAGCTCGCAAACTGCGCCAACTGCGATAAGGAGGCAACCGATGAACAGCCGTCAAGAGACTTTAGCGCGGATTTTGAGCTTGATGCAACAGGGCACGGTCACGCTCGAGGAGGCAGTAGAGCTGATTGAGGCGCTGTATGAGGTATCGCCTGCAAACGAGCCGAACTCCTTGGCTGCGGAAGGCGTTGCAGGAGACGCCAACGGCAGCACGCCTCCCGTGCGCGGACTGTTTGACCAGATCCTACGCGCCGCAGAAGAGGCGGTTCGCGCCACAGGGCAAGCCGTACGCAGCGTCGACTGGCAACAGATTGGACGCAGCGTGCGCGAGCAAACCCAGCGCAGCCTCGACGAACTGCGCAGAACCTTGCAAGAACTCGAGCAAGCCGACTGGTCCTTGGGGCGATGGGGCAAATACGAAGCCAACTTGCGTCAAGCGATGGACATCGCGATTGATGGGGGGCAATCGCTGTCCATCGACCTCCCCGCAGGCGACCTACACATCATCGGCGGTTTCGACGGGGGACGGGTCGAAGCCGCTATCCGCCTGCGGGGAGCCCACCCGCAAGCCATTGAGCAAGCGAAGGCACACTACAGCCTGATGGTAGAGCAGACGGAGCAGGGCATCCGCATCCGCGCACCAGAACTCGACGGCGACCTGCGCCAGAAGATAGACCTGACTTTACGCCTGCCACGCCAAGTGAACTTGCAGGTACGCCTTGAACGCAAAGGCGACATCGAGGTGGAGAAAATCGACGGCAGCTTGGACTTGCGCACTCCGCATGGCGACATCCACCTGCGCCACATCCGCGGCAGCGCCACGCTGGAAACCGTGCACGGCGATGTGCACATCACCGACCTGCAGGGCGAGCGCGTAGCCATCACCACCGTCAACGGCGACACTCACCTGCATGACCTGCGTGTCGACACGCTTACCCTGCAAGCAACCAACGGTGATGCCGAAACCGAACGGCTCGCTGCCCGTCAGTTGACTATAGAAACCGTGCGCGGTGATATCGCCGTAGACTTGCTGGAGCCTATTCGGGGGGAGGTGCACTTGACTACCGTCAACGGCGATATTACGGTGGAGGTGCCCGACGGCAACGATTGCCGCGTGCGCATGCAAACCACCGCTGGCGAGATTGCGTGTGGGCTGGAGTGCCGTCAAGTGGAGGTGGAGCGGTATCGCTACACAGGCATTGCTGGCGACGGCACGGGGATCCTCGCGCTGGAAACGGTTCACGGCGACCTGCGCGTACAACTGCGCGCGCACGAGACGGCTTGAGCCAGCAACTCAAGGTGAGACCACTCGCCCCCGCTTAGCGCGGGGGCACTTTTTTATGTTTCTTCTACGCCCCATTCAGGGGTCAGCCGTTGTTCCACGCCCAAATGCTGCAACACACGCGCAACAACGGTGTCCACCACCTCTTCCAGCGTTTGCGGGCGATGATAAAACGCGGGGTTAGCGGGCAAAATGGTCGCCCCTGCCTCCGCTGCTTGTACCATGTTGCGCAGGTGAATCAAGTTGAACGGTGTTTCGCGCACGACCAAAATGAGCGGGCGACGCTCTTTGAGGCACACATCCGCCGCGCGGGTCATCAAATCGTCGGAAATGCCTTGGGCAATCCGCCCTAGCGTGCCCATCGAGCAGGGGATGATCACCATGCCGTCGTGGCGAAAGCTGCCGCTGGCAGGCGGCGAAAAATAGTCGCGCGGCTGGAGAATTTCCAAGCCATCCCATGCGTATCCTAAAAGCGTCTCCGCCGACAGGGTCTCTCGCGATACATCCATCCCCAGCTCGGTTTGCATTACCTGAATCGCTTGGTCGGTGCAAATGTAATAAATCTGGCTGAAATGGTGCACCGCCTGCCGCAGGAAGCGTATCGCGTAAATCCCGCCGCTGGCGCCCGTCACGCCAACCACCAATCGTCCTGTGCGTGCCATAGTTTTGATGAGGGCGGGCACGCCTAGTGCCCACCCAGAGTACCCTTACTGCACTACCTGTTGTCCGCGCTTGAGCCATTCCGCCACTTGGATGGCGCGTTGCACTTGGTGATGAATGGCGCGGACAGTGCTCTCGCTCAAGGTTGGCTGGGGCACAGTGCTGGTGCCGTAGGGGTTGCCGCCCGCTTCAAAAATGGCGGGCGCGGTGTAGCCCGGCGGCACGATAATTGCGCCCCAATGCGCTGCCACCACAAACAGCGACAACAAAGTCATCTCCTGACCGCCGTGGGGGTTTTGCGCACTGCTGAGAAAGGTCATCACTTTATTCGTGAGTTTGCCTTGCGCCCACAGCGGACCTGTGGAGTCGAGGAACTGTTTCATCTGCGCGGAAACCAACCCAAAGCGCGTGGGAGTAGCCAGCACGACCACATCCGCCCACTCAATATCATCCAGCGTGGCTTCGGGGATGTGGCGTGTGGCTTCTAGGTGGGCTTTCCACTCGGGGCGCTGGTTGATGGCTTCCTCGGGTGCCAGCTCGCGCACGCGCCGCAGGCGTGCCTCCGCCCCTACTTGCTCAGCTGCGCGCACCGCTTCCTGCGCCATCTGATAGTTCGTGCCCGTTGAACTATAGTAAACAACCGACACCTTGACAACGCTCATGTAGATACCTCCTGCAAAGAAATTTTTCAGGCGTGTGAGAGGATTGCCTGCACCACGCCTTATACGCCACTGACGCGCTATTGTTTGGAATGTTCGCCGGCAAAACTACTCCCCAGGATAGCGCACGCCCCACTGTGCCCGCAGCGTGTCTAACACGCGCATAATCGCCAGGGTTTCATCCAGCGGCATCCATGGACTTTCGGTGAGCCTTTGCCGCAGGCAGTCGTGCACATGGCGGATTTCGAACTGCAGTCCGTCGCCCTCATAGGGGTAAAGCAGATGTTCGGTGGTGCCGTCGGTGCGAATAAGGTACGCTTCGGAGGGCTTCCACCACGGCTCGGGGATGGTGATTCGGGCATTGGTGCCGCAGATGTGTGCCTGCTTGGGTGTATCCGCGCGCAAGGAGGCGCTCAAAAGGGCGTGCGCGCCGTTCTCGTAAGTGAAAACGATGCTGCAGAGCTCATCCACACCCGTGCTGCCGAGCGTGGCAGTGGAGAGAGTTTGCTTGGGTGCGCCCAGCACCATAAACGCCAACGCCACAGGGTAGACGCCTACATCCAGTAGCGCGCCCCCGCCCAGCTCGGGAGCGAACAGCCGGCTGGCGGGGTCAAACGGGGCGCGGAAGCCAAAATCGGCAATCACCACGCGCACCTCGCCTAGCTCGCCCGCTTGCAAACGGCGCACAATCTCGCGCACTACGGGGAAGCAGCGCGTCCACATGCCCTCCATCACGAACTTGCCCGAAGCGCGCGCGGCGTGAATGACCTGTTCTGCCTGCGCAGCGTTCAGTGTAAACGGCTTCTCGCACAGCACATGCTTGCCCGCCTGCAACGCTGCCAAAGTGTTCTCGGCGTGCAAACTGTGGGGAGTTGCCACATATACAATCTCCACTTCAGGGTCGGCAAGTAGCGCGTCGTAGCTGCCGTAGCGTTTGGGAACGCCAAACTGTGCCCCAAACTGGTTGGCAGTAGCTTGACTGCGCGAGCCCACTGCCACCACCTGTGCTTCGGGCACATAGAACGCCGCTTGCATAAACCGCCGCGCTATCTTGCCTGTGCCCAAAATGCCCCACTTGAATACGCTCATCTTGCAAAAGGATACCCCATTCACCCGCGCTATGCGGTTTCGGGTATAATCTACGCCGATGTTAGATTTGCACCAACTCAATGAAGCGATTCGGGAGGCTCGCCGACGGCTGAAAGCCATCGGCGAGTATCTTTGACCTCGCTCGCCTCAAGCAAGAGCTGGAACAGCTCCAACGCCGCGCCGAAACGCCCGAGTTTTGGGCGAACCCTGCTGAGGCGCAGCGCGTGATGCAGCACATTGCTCGCCTGCGCAACAAAATAGAACCCGTCGAGCGCCTCACTCGCCAAGCCGACGAACTGGAAGAGTGGCTCAGCCTGCTGCAAATGGAGTACGACGAGGCAACCGCCGCCGAAGTCAGTGCGCAAATCCTGCAACTCAAGCGCGAGGTGGAGCAGTTAGACATGCTCACGTTGCTGAGCGGGGAATACGATTCGCACAACGCGATTTTGGAAATCAACTCGGGTGCGGGCGGCACTGAGGCGTGCGACTGGGCGGCGATGCTGCTGCGGATGTACCTGCGCTGGGCACAACGCAAGGGCTTTCGCACCGAAATCGTTGACGAATCGCCCGGCACGGTGACGGGCTACTCCAGCGTGGGCGTGCTGATTGAGGGCGAAAACGCCTACGGGCTGCTCAAATCCGAACACGGCGTGCACCGCCTGGTGCGGATTTCGCCCTTTGACGCCAACAAGCGACGCCACACCTCCTTCGCGCTGGTGGAAGTGATGCCCCAAGTGGAGCATACCGAGTACCAGCTCAAGCCTGAGGAGGTGAAAATTGAAACTTTCCGCGCGGGCGGGCACGGCGGGCAACACGTCAACAAAACCGAATCGGCTGTGCGCGCCACGCACATTCCAACCGGCATCACCGCCTCGTGCCAAAACGAGCGCTCGCAACACCAAAACAAGGAGATTGCGCTGCGCGTGCTGGCGGCCCGCGTCGCCGAGTATTATCGCCGTCAAGAGGAGCAAAAACTGCGCCAGCTCAAGGGCGAAGTGGTGCCTGCCGAGTGGGGGCACCAAATCCGCAGCTACATCCTGCAGCCCTATACGCTGGTCAAAGACCACCGCACCGACTATGAAACGGGCAATGTGCAAGCCGTGCTGGATGGTGAAATCGATGGCTTCATCGAAGCGTATTTAAGATGGAACGCTGCGCGGCGTAATGCCGTCGAAGCACGAGCGGAGTAAAACAATGCGCGTGATTGGAAGAGTTCTTTTGGGATGGCTCCTGCTAACGCAGAGTTGGGGGCAAGTGAGTGGGCTTACTGGCGAGTCGCTGGCAACAGTGGGCGAGCGCGCCAATCCTGCGGCGCAAACCATCGTGGAGGCGATGCGCTCTGTCACAGGTGCCGAGATGGCGTTGCTGGGGGCAGCCTTTTTCAACGAATCGGCGTCGGTGCCCGCCAGCAACTTCACCGCCGACGACTTGGTGAAGGCGCTGGCACACCCCGATGATGAGGTGGTGGTGCTAACCCTGCGCGGCGAGCAGATTCTGCAAGCGCTGGAACGCGCGCTGGAGCTGTACCCGCAGCGCAACAACGCCTTCCTGCAGCTGGCAGGCGCGGAAGTGCGCTTCAACCCTCGCGCCGAAGCAGGCAAGCGCATCGTGAGCGTGACCATTGCAGGCGCGAAGTTAGACCCTGAACGCACCTACAAGGTGGCAACCACCGCACCGATGGCGCGCGGCGCGCTCGGCTACTTCCGCATTTGGAGCCGTGAGCAAATCACGCTCAATACAGGGCGCACCCTTGCCGAGGTTGTGCGCGATTACCTCAAGTGGCAACGCTCGCTGATTAGCCAGCCCGCCTGGATTGCGCAAGGATAGCTCGCCCCTTATTCATCCAAGCGAGCCGAGGTAGGTACAATCGCCCCTGCCTCGCGGGTGAAGAAGTGCACCTCGCGCACGCCGTTGCGCAGCAAGTGCTCGCGCGCTGCCTCTAAACCGAAGCCGACCTGCGCGGGGCGGTGGCTGTCGTCGCCAATGCAGAACTTGATACCCATCCGCGCCCCCAGCCGCACAATCCAATCAGCAGGGTAGGGCTGGTCTAAGCCCTTGCGCAGCGCAGATGTGTTCACCTCCACGCGGGCATCCACCGCGCGGATCGCCTCCAACGCTTGCTCCACTGCTTGACGCACGCGCGGCGTCGCCACTTGGTCTGCCATGCCAAGGCGAGTGGCTTTGAGCCGAATCAAATCCAAATGCCCAATCACCTCAGGGCGCACCGCTTGCGCCATCTCCGCGACGGTTTGGTAATACAACACCGCTACCGCTTCCATACTGCCCAACCCCTTCAACAACTCTCCAAATTCGCGTTCCGAGTAGCCGTCAATCGAAGTGTCGTGCAAATAGTGCACAGAGCCGACGATATATTCAAATTTGTACTTTTCTCGATAATACCGTACAAGTTGGGCATAGCGATCGCGGGGCACGACTTCGATTTCAAAGCCACGCAGCACGGTAAGTCTGCCCTCGAACTCGGCAGCCAGTTGGGTAATGGTGTGAGCATATCGTTCAAAGTTCTGTTCCAGAGTTTCTACCGTCCAGCCCCACTCGCGCTCGTTGGGGTAGAGAAACTGCGGCTCCACACGGGGCATATGCTCGGCAACACCAAACACATAGTAGCCCGCTTGGCACGCTGCTTCAAGAATGTCGTGCAAACTCCCTTCTGCATGCTCGCAGAACTCACCGCTGTGTCCGCCGTGAAGTGAGATTCGCCAGAGTGCAGTTGCACAGCTCATAGCGGGGGTAGTATACCTTGTGGTAGGATATGGGTGGGCATCTACATTTTTTAGCATCCTCTCGTTTAGGGCTCTCTCGGTCAGGGGATACCTTGCGAGGCTCAGTGCCCCTCGCGCAGTGGGTTTGCCAATTCTGCCCCCCCTCCTTTCGGTTCCCCCCGCTGCGCGAGGGGAACCGAAAAAATCGTTTGGTTCCCCCTACGGGTAGGGGGAACCTACGGAGGGGGTTTTCAAGACAAACCGCCCCCCTCCTGTAGGTTCCCCCCGCACGCGAGGGGAACCGAAAAAAAATCGTTAGGTTCCCCCTACTTGTAGGGGGAACCTACGGAGGGGGTTCTCAAGAC
>JAUQOS010000059.1 GCA_030550775.1 Armatimonadota bacterium | reverse complement strand
GCAGCCCAAGCCCACGAAGAGGAAACTGAAGGCATCGTGAACTTTGTGCGCTCGATTCGCGGCGTGGAGGTGGCGATGATGCTGCGCGAGTCGCCCAACGGCAAGGTGCGCGTGAGCTTGCGCAGCCGCGGCAAGGTGAATGTCGCCAAACTGGCGCAACAGTTTGATGGGGGCGGGCACGAAAACGCCGCTGGCTGCTCGCTCAGCGTGCCCTTAGCCGAAGCTGAGCAGATTTTAGTGCGTGAGGCACAGCGATGGATGGAGTCCTCAATGTGAACAAGCCGTCGGGTATCACCTCGCACGATGTGATTGACGCCCTGCGGCGCGCCTCGGGGCAAAAAGAAGTGGGGCATGCAGGTACACTTGACCCGTTGGCAGATGGGGTGCTGCTGTGCCTGCTGGGGCGCGCTACACGCCTCACCCCCTACCTGCAAGAGCTGCCCAAAGCCTATCGCGGCGTGATTCAGTTCGGCATCCGTACCACCACCCAGGATGCCGAAGGCGAGGTATTCTATCAAGCCCCCGCCCCCCACCTAACGCTGGAACAGGTGCGCGCTGCCGCCAAACAGTTTGTGGGGCGCATCATGCAGATCCCGCCGATGTATTCTGCACTGCGCTTTCAAGGCAAAAAGCTCCACGAACTGGCTCGCGAGGGCAAAGAGGTGCCCCGCCAACCGCGCCCCGTGCACATCTACCGCCTTGAAATCCTCGGCTTTGAGCCCGGCGACTACCCCATCGCCACATTTGAAGTGGAATGCTCCAAAGGCACCTATGTGCGCACGCTGGCATCCGATATCGGCGACGCGGTGGGCACAGGGGCGTACCTCAAACAGCTCACTCGCACCGCAATCGGGCAATTTCGCTTGGAAGATGCCTGCACACTAGACGAGTTAACCAACGCCGAGCAGGTTCAACAGCACCTCATCCCAATTGCCGAGGCATTGACCCACCTCCCCCAATGGACCCCCACACCCGCTGTGCTGGAACGGCTCAAACACGGTAACTATGTGCAGGCGGAGCACCCCCTCTGGACACCTGGCGGGCATGTGGTGGTGCTCGACTCGGAAGGCAAGGTTGCGCTGATGGCGCGTTGGCTGCCGCCGCTGCTGCGCCCCGTGCGCGTAATCCAAGGATGAACTGGATCATCGGTGTAGAGCGTTTACAAGGCGTGTTTGTCGACGGCTGTGTGGTCGCGATGGGCGTGTTTGACGGCGTGCATCGCGGGCATGCGGTGCTACTGCACGCGGCGGTGCGCTGGGCGAATGCCCATGCCCTGCCCGCCGTCGCGCTGACCTTTGATCCGCACCCCGCCGCTGTGCTCGCGCCTGACCACAGTCCACCGATGCTATGCACCTTGCCGCACCGCATCGAGCGATTGCACGCGTTGGGCATTGACTATGTGGTGGTGCAGCCGTTCACGCGCGAGTTCTCGCAGCTGAGCGCTGAGCAGTTTATTGAGCAGGTGCTGGTGCACGGGTTGAACGCGCGCGCGGTGGTGGTGGGCGACGACTTTCGGTTCGGGCATAAGCGCGGGGGCGATGTGCACACACTGCGCGAGGCGGGCGCATTCGAGGTAATCCCCGTCGCGGGTGTAGTGGACTCTGAAGGCGAGCGCATCTCCTCCACGCGCATCCGCGCGTTGGTGCAAGCAGGGCAGGTGGAGCACGCCGCCATACTGCTGGGCGAACCATTGCATTGGACAGGCATCGTAGTGCGCGGCGACCAGCGCGGGCGCACCTTAGGCTACCCCACGGCCAACCTCGTGCCCGTCGCGCCGCTGATTACCCCCGCGGAAGGCGTCTACGCCTGCCGCGCGTCGCTTGGCAGCGCGCACTACCCCGCCGCCGTCAGCGTGGGCACACCCCCAATGTTCGAAAACGCGCGCGGACGCGTTGAAGCGTACCTCATTGATTTCCCCAACACCGACCTGTACGGACGCGTGCTCACCTTGCAGTTTCTCAAACGCCTGCGCTCTCAACAACGATTCGAAAGCGTCGCCGCGCTGCAACGCCAAATGGCAGACGATATAGCACACGCGCGTCAAATCGCACAGGAGGTAGAATCGGTGCGATGACCATCCGCGCGGAGAACCTCAAGCGCGCCTACCGCAAACGCTTGGTTGTGCGCGATGTCTCCGTTGAAGTGGCGCAGGGCGAAGTGGTGGGGCTGCTTGGGCCCAACGGCGCAGGCAAAACCACCACTTTCTATATGATTGTCGGGCTGATACGCCCGCATGGGGGGCGCGTATTCTTAGGCGAGCGCGAAATCACTCACTTGCCGATGTATCAACGCGCTCGCTTGGGCATCGGCTACCTACCCCAAGAAGCGTCGGTATTTCGACAGCTAAGCGTGGAGCAGAACCTCATGCTAGTGATGGAAATGCGCGGCATCCCGTATGCGCAGCGACGCGAACGCACCGAGCAGCTGATGGAAGAGTTCCACATCGCGCACCTGCGCCATAGCAAGGGCTACGCACTCTCGGGCGGAGAGCGGCGCCGCGTGGAAATCGCCCGCGCCCTCGCCCTTGACCCCGCCTTCCTGCTGCTGGATGAGCCGTTCACGGGCATCGACCCCAAAACCATCGAAGAACTCCAAGAGATTATCTTGGGTTTGCGCCAGCGCAACATCGGCGTGCTGATTACCGACCACAATGTAAGCGCGACTTTGCGCATCACCGACCGCAGCTATATTCTGGCAGACGGCACAATCGTGGCTCAAGGGGCTCCCGAAGAGGTAATCGCTGACCCCCTCGCCCGACGCTACTACTTCGGCGAGAGCTTTGAGCTGTAGCGCAAGTATAACCCAAGTTGCTACCCAAGTGAGATTCCTCGCCTTCGGCTCGGAATGACAAGTTCGCTTTTGCAAAAATAGCCCTGTCATTCCGAGCGAAGCGAGGAACTTCTCGCGCTCGAAACAAATAGGCGGCAACTTGGGCAGGTATAATCCTCATATGCGCCGCAACAGACAAGACGGGCAATCGGCACCCACAGCATGGGCATATTCGCCCGCTCCAGAACCACGTGCGATTGTGAAACTGCAACCCCGCTACGGACTGTTCATCAACGGCGCGTTTGTGGAACCTCACAGCGGACGCTACTTCACCACGCTCAACCCCGCGACGGAAGAGGTGCTTGCCGAAGTTGCCTACGCCGAAGCAGAGGATGTGGACCGTGCTGTGCGCGCCGCACGCCACGCCTACGAACATTGGAGCAAGTTGCCAGGTAAAGAGCGCGCTAAGTACCTGTTCCGAATCGCCCGTCTTTTGCAAGAACGCGCCCGTGAGTTTGCCGTTCTGGAAAGCTTAGATAACGGAAAGCCCATCCGCGAAACGCGCGATGTGGATATTCCGCTCACAATCGCCCACTTCTTTTACTACGCGGGCTGGGCCGACAAGCTGGAGTACGCTTTTCAGGGGCGCACCCCACGCCCACTGGGCGTCGCAGGGCAAATCATCCCGTGGAACTTTCCGTTGCTAATGGCAGCATGGAAAATCGCCCCCGCCTTGGCGACGGGCAACACCGTTGTGCTCAAACCCGCCGAAACTACCCCCCTGACCGCCCTGCTGCTTGCAGAGGTGCTTCAGCAAGCCGAACTGCCCCCCGGGGTGGTCAACATCATCACCGGGGATGGGCAAACAGGCGCGTGGCTGGTACAACACCCCGATGTGGATAAAATCGCCTTCACGGGCAGCACGGAAGTGGGCAAGCTCATTCAAAAAGCCGTTGCAGGCACGCGCAAACGCCTCACCTTAGAACTAGGGGGCAAGGCTGCACACGTGATTTTCGAGGATGCCGCAATTGACCAAGCCGTCGAGGGCATCGTCAACGGTATCTACTTCAATCAAGGGCATGTGTGCTGCGCAGGTAGCCGCTTGCTAGTGCAAGAAAGCATCGCTGACTTAGTGATTCGCAAACTCAAGCGGCGCATTCAATTGCTGCGCATCGGCGACCCCCTGGATAAAAACACCGATGTAGGTGCGATCAACTCGCTACCACAACTGCAAAAAATTGAGCGTTTAGTGCAGGTGGGCATGCAGGAGGGCGCGGAAATCTATCAACCCGATTGCCCATTGCCAGAGCGCGGCTATTGGTACCGCCCAACCATCCTCACCAACGTCAGCATGGCGCACACCGTGGCACGCGAAGAGATTTTTGGACCTGTGCTAAGCGTACTTACCTTCCGCACGCCCGACGAGGCAGTGCAAATCGCCAACAACATCCGCTACGGGCTATCGGCTGGCGTGTGGACAAACAAAGGCAGTCGATATCTGGAGTTTGCAGCACGCGTGAAGGCAGGCGTGGTGTGGTGTAACACCTATAACAAGTTTGACCCCACCAGCCCGTTTGGCGGCTACAAAGAGAGTGGTTTTGGGCGCGAGGGGGGTGTGCACGGCTTGCTGCCCTATGTGGCGTTCTGAGCGCGCCACCCTCCACCCAAAATCGCCCTCACTTCACCTTGCAAGTGGAGATGCCGAACAGCTTGTAAGCGAAGCACTGCCCTGTCAGCCCAGAGAACAACAACGGCACGCCCAACAAGCCCCACCAACTCTGAGCGTAAATGCCCCAGCCGATGATGGCAAGCCCCAACACGATTCGCAACACACGGTCAATACCACCAACATTCGGTTGCATAGCGCAGAACCTCCTCATTGGGTTACGCACACCGTTTAGCAAAAGTTTCCAGAGGGCGTGCTTAACGCCCTCTTAACCCGTGGGGCAGGTATAGTTTCGTGGGGAGGTTATGATGGAAACACGCATCACACGCCGAGAGCTACTGCAGTTAGGTCTGGCGGGCGCAGCAGGCATGGCACTGACCAAACTTGCATCTGCCCAAGCCCCCCAGCGCACCAACGGGCGCGTGAAAAACATTATCTTTATGGTCTCCGACGGTATGAGCGCGGGCGTGCCTTCACTTGCAGATGAATTTGGCAAGCTGGTGCGCGGAAAGGGCTCGTTTTGGCACCAACTGCTTCAAAACCCAGAAGCGACGCTCGGCTTTTTCGATATGGCTGCTCTCAACTCGCTGGTGACCGACTCGGCCTCAGCCTCCAGCGCGTGGGGCAGTGGCAGCCGAATCTTTAACGGGCAAATCAATGTGCTGCCCGATGGCACGCGCCTGACGCCCATTGCGCAGGTCGTCAAGCAAGCGGGCAAGAAAGTGGGCTTGGTCACCACCACGCGCATCACGCACGCTACACCTGCAGGGTTTGCTGCCGTGCAACCCCGCCGTGACGACGAGGACGACATCGCCCCGCAATATCTGAATGTAGTTGATGTGCTGATGGGCGGCGGGCTGCGCCACTACGCTCCTAATCGCCGCCGCGACGGCAAAGACCTCATCAAAACCTACCAAGAGGCGGGCTACACCTTCTGGAACAGCCGCGAGCAAGTGCTCAGCAACGCCCGCCCTGAAAAAGTGTTGGGGCTTTTTTACGACTCGCACCTGCCCTACACGATTGACCACATCCACTCGGAGACCCTGCAGCGCACCGTGCCCACCCTTGCCGAGATGACCCGCAAGGCGTTGGAGATTTTGAGCGATGCACCCAACGGCTTCCTCCTGCAAGTGGAAGGCGGGCGCGTAGACCACGCTGCCCACGCAAACGACGCCGCAGGCATCATGTGGGATCAACTCGCCTTCGACGACGCCATACAAGTCGTGTTTGAGTTCGTAGCCAACCGCGACGACACACTGATGATTGTCACCAGCGACCATGGTAACTCCAACCCCGGTTTGAATGGCATGGGCGGCGAGTACGAGGCATCCAACAAGGCGATGGCGTTGCTCAAGCTGGCGAAATGCTCGTTTGAGGAGTTGCCCAACCGATTGCGCAACGCCACCAGCCCCGACGATGTGCGCGCCATCCTCAAGGAGCAGCTGGGCATCGAAATCAACGGCGAGGAAGCAAGCGCTTTGGCAGGCGCGCTCAAGGGCAACTTCCCGCCCATCTGGAACCGCCAGCACCGCAACTTGCAGGGCTTGCTGGGGCAAATCCTAAGCAACTACAACGGCTACGGCTGGACAGGCACCTCGCACACCGCCGACTACACTTGGATCACCGCCTACGGTGTCGGGCGCGAGGAGTTCCACGGACTGATTCGCAATACCGACGCCTTCTACAAAATGCTGAAACTGTTTGGGCTGTCGTTCAAGAACCCCAGCATGACGCCTGAGGAGGCGCGCAAGTACATGTCGCGGGCGCCGCGCATCCGTACCGAAGACTGGGCGTAGCCTTAGGTATACTGCTTAGCGTGCTGCTGGGCATTGATGTCGGCAACACGCATACGGTGTTGGGCGTGTATGCAGCAGGGCGGTGGCACGCCTGGCGCGTGCACACCAACCCCGCCCGCACCGAAGACGAACACTACATTCTGCTCCGCTCGCTGTTGCAAGCGGAGGGACTAACCGCGCCGATTACAGGCGTGGCGATATGTTCAGTGGTGCCCGCTTTAGAGGAGCCGTTGCGCCAGCTGGCACGCCGCTGGCTCGGCTGCGAACCGCTGTTTGTGTCGACAGTGCTGGATCTGGGCATTCGTGTGGACTACGAGCCACCTTCCGCTGTGGGCGCCGACCGCTTGGCAAACGCAGTCGCGGGCGTACACTATTTTGGGATGCCTGTAATTGTGGTGGATTTCGGCACGGCAACCACGCTGGACGCCGTTTCGCGCGAGGGCATTTATGTGGGTGGGGCGATTTTGCCTGGCGTGGAGCTAATGCTGGAGTCGCTGGCGGGACGCACAGCGCGCTTGCCGCGCGTGGCGCTGGAAGGCGCATGCCACCCCATCGGCAAAAGCACGCCCGAAAGCCTGCGCAGCGGCGTGATTCTCGGCTCGGTGGGCGCGATTGAGCATCTAGTGCGCCTGTTCAAGCAGGAGCTGGGCGATGCCCCTGTCGTCGCAACAGGCGGCTTGGCAGCTCGCGTTGCCCCTCACTGCCCGAGCATCCAGCATGTGGAGCCGATGCTTACCTTAGAAGGCTTACGAATTCTGTGGGAACGCCACCATCGGGAGGTTGTATGAGCACCGAAATGCAGGAAGCGTGGCGCCTCATCCGCGAGCGCGTCAAGCAAAAAGTCACGGGGCGCACCCTCTACCGCGCCTTAGATGCGCTGCAGCTGGTCACGATTGAAGGCGAGACAGTGGTGTTGGGGCTGCCCTATGAAGAGTATTCGCTGGCAGGACACCTCAACGCCCCCACCGTGCGCCGCGAGCTAGAACAAGCCATTGAAGACGCCTACGCCTTCCGCCCCCAAGTGGTGATTATAGAAGGCACAACGCTCAACGATTGGCACCTCCACCAGCGCAAACAAGAAGAAATGCGCCGCCTAAGCGAGCAAGGCGTGCGCCGGCGTGAGGCAGAAACCCGCGCCTTCACCGACTGGGAAACCGTCTACGAGCAAGTGGGGCGCAAATTCGCCGAAACGCCCGGACGCAGCCTTGCCATCAACCGCGCACGCTACCTCAACGAGGTGCTGGCGTTCGTGCGCGAGGCACTGCAACGCCTCCCACTGGAAACCGAACTTGACGAACGCCAGTTCAACCGCGTAGTGGAACGCATCGCCGACAACGCCCAAGTGCCCTCCGCGTTGGTGGCGTGGCTTTTGCTTTACGAACCGAAACGCACCGAACCATGAACCGCATCAAACGCCGCGAGCGGCTACTGATTGGTGTGTTAGTGGTGGTGATTTTGGTGGGCGCGCTCGCGCTGATTCGCTCGCAACCGTGGGGACGCGTGGATTTACGCCTCCTCAAACCCACCACCACCAACTGGATTGTTTGTGTGCGCCTCAATGAGGACGCCTTCGGTGACATCGTGATGCTACTGCCAGACGGCAACACCCTCAGGATTACCGACGACGCACACGACGACCGCAGCCCCGACTGGGCGCCCGACGGCAAAAAGCTGGTCTTCTCCTCCAACCGACGCGAGAATGTGTATCAGTTGTGGACGGTAGACCCCGATGGCAAAGGGCTGATGCAACTGACACTGGGCGGTGGGGCGAAGCTTGCACCGTTTTACGACCGCGACGGCAAACACATTCTGCATATTGCGCAGGGCTTGGTCACCGAGATCGATGTAAAAGGCGTGCATGCCACGCAGCTAATCCCCTCAGCGGAGCAGATGATCTTCGTGCGCGAAACCTACGGGCAGATCGCCTTTCGATATGCCAAACGTCCTATTCCTACCCTCATCGCTGCCGTGCAGCGCATCGACGAGGGCGAGCAAGCGGTGTTGCAAGACCTTACTGCCACACAGCAGCAGCTGGTGTTGCCTGTGCTGATTAGCGGTGAGCAAGTGGATTTAGACTGGGCGCCGCAGGGGCTGAGTTTGGTGGTGGCGGGCACGGGGCTACGCGTGCCCACCCCGGAAGGCGAGCGGTTGATGGGGGGCGTCATTCGCTTTGACTTTGGCGAAAAGCTCGAAGAAGTGCGCCCTCAACCGCTGTGGCTTTCGCCCGACAACACGCAAGCGGCGATTGAGGTTGCGTGGTCGCCCGATGGTTCGCGCGTGGCATTTGTGCTGTGCGAGCGCGAATCAGACGGTAGCCTGCGCCGCGTGGGGTTAGCGACCGTGCCCGAAGCAGGGGGCATTCCGACCGTTGTGGTGCGCGGCGAGGTCTATCACCCCAGCTGGGCGCCCGACGGACAGCAACTGGTGTTTGCCATGGGCAAACCGGGAAGCCGACACATCTACACGGTGCGTATTGATGGCACTGAACTGACGCAGCGCACCCAAGAAGGCGACTACATCACCCCGCGCTGGTCGCCCGCCCGATGAGTACACCCGTCGTGCCTCAAAGGGGTATAATCTCCCCGAAACTGTGAAAGTTGACACGAACTGCCCAACTGAGGTGCCGATTTGGGCGCGCCACGATGCTGTGCGTCGTCGCTATGTGCGCGAGATGTTTGCCAAAATCGCGCCGCGCTACGACCTGCTGAACTCAATTTTGAGCTTACAGCTGCACCATCGGTGGCGACGCACTGTGGTACGGATGTTGCACCTTGCGCCCGATTCGCGCGTGCTGGACCTGTGCACGGGCACGGGCGATTTAGCCATTGAACTGGCGCGCCACTTAGGACCTGCGGGCGAGGTGTTTGCGCTCGATTTTTGCGAGCCGATGTTGCAACAAGGGCGCGCCAAAGCCCATCGGCGCGGCCTGAACCACACTTTTTGGCTGCAAGCGGATGCCCTGCAACTGCCCTTTACCGATGCCCAGTTCGATGCCGTTACGATAGCATTTGGGCTACGCAATCTGATTGACAAGCCCGCCGCCTTCCGCGAAATCTACCGCGTGCTGCGTTCGGGCGGTACAGTGGCGGTTTTGGAACTCACGCGCCCGCGCCGCGCGCCTTTTAGTTGGCTATACGATCTCTACGCGCTGCATATTCTGCCCCGTATCGGCAAACGCCTCAGCGATGCCGATGCCTATCTGTATCTCCCGATGTCAATCCGGCATTATGAAGCACGCGAGGTGATTGCCGACTATATGCAACAAGCAGGTTTCCAAGAGGTGCACTACCGCGACCTTACTTTCGGCGTGGTGTGCGTTCATATGGGGGTTAAACCATGATCGCAACGGCACAAGTACAGCGTTCCACGCTGGCGGTTCCAGAGATGCTTGCCCCGATTCTGCCCGAGATGCAGGCGGTGGAGGCGTTTCTGGAAGCGCAGGCGAATACGGCAATTCCGCAGTTCAGTGAGCTGACGCGCCATCTGCTTTCCGCGGGGGGCAAACGCCTTCGCCCCGCGATGGTGATTCTGTGCGCCTATGCGGCTGCGCCCGAACGCTTCGGTGAACTCTACCGTGACGGGCGCCGCGGACGCGAACGCCTTGCCACAATCGCGGGCTGTATGGAAATGATCCATATGGCAACGCTTATCCATGACGACGTGATTGACCAAACTTTTGTGCGGCGGGGCAAACCCACAGCAAACGCCCTGTATGGCAACCTCGCCACCGTGCTTTCGGGCGATTTCATCTTGGCACGCGCGATGCGCGCCTTAGCCTTAGATGGCGACCTGCGCATCATCCAAAAAGTCGCCCACATCACCACCGACATGAGTGAGGGCGAGGTGGCAGAGGTGTTCCTGCGTCATCGGCTGGACATCAGCGAAGCCGAGTATCTGGAGATAATCCGCCGCAAGACGGCGGAATTTTTGGCGGGGTGCTGCCAAATCGGTGGCTACTTGGTGGATGCCAACGAGGCTACCTTGCAGACGCTGGAACAGTTCGGGCGCGAGGTGGGCATCGCCTTCCAGATTGTGGACGACCTGTTGGACTATGTGGGCGACCCACGCCTTACAGGCAAGCCCAACGGCACCGACTTTCGCGAGGGGTTCGCCACCTTGCCCTTGCTGCATTACTACCGCCTTGCACCCGAAGCCGAACGCGAACGGCTCCGCGTCGAGTTTGGCACCGACATCAGCGAGGAACGGTTCCACTATTGGCGAGAACAAATTCGGCTCACAGGCAGTCTAAACTACGCAGAGGCGGTTGCGGAGCGATATCGGCAAAGCGCGTTGGAGCGACTGCGCCAGTTGCCCGACTCGCCGATTCGCCGCACCTTGGAGGAGGTTGCGCAATTCATCACCGAGCGCAAGTATTAGACATGCCCGAGCACGTGCGAGCGGAGCTACCTGGCTTAGCCAACCGGTTCGACACTTTTGTGTTCGATTTGGACGGCGTGGTCTACCGAGGCAAGCGCGCGCTGCCGCACGCAGTGGAAGTACTGAACCTGCTGCTCGATTCGGGGCGGCAGGTATTCTACTTGACCAACAACTCGGGGCACACGCGCGAGGAGTACGCTGCGCGCCTGCAAGCGTTGGGCGTGCCCGCCCATCCTGAACAGTTCATCACCTCTGCGTGGGCGACCGCGCTCTATTTACAGCGCGCCTTGCCCGCAGGGGCACGCCTATTTGTGGTGGGCGAAGCGGGGCTGAAAGAGGAACTACAAGCGGCAGGCTTCACGCTGGTGGAAAGCGTGGAACCGCAGATCCCCGATGCCGTGGTGGTGGGCATTGATCGCAACTTCACCTACGCGCGGCTGGCGCAAGCCCAATATGCAATTCTGAACGGTGCGCGCTTTGTCGCCACCAACGCCGACGCCACTTATCCCGCGGAAGACCGCCTGATGCCCGGCGCGGGTGCACTGGTTGCCGCCGTTGCCGCTGCCACCGAGCGCCGCCCCGTGGTCATCGGCAAGCCCAACCCCCAAATCTTGCAACCGTTCATCGACAGGGGGGTCATTCAGCCTGAGCGCACCCTGCTGGTGGGCGATCGCTTGGACACCGACATCGCATTAGCGAACACCTTGCACATTCCGTGTGCGCTGGTGCTCACAGGGGTTTCCACGCGCGAGGATGTGGAGTGCGCACCGCTGGAACAGCTGCCCCAGTGGGTGCTGAACCACTTGGGCGAGCTGCTCGGCGACGCCGTGGACAGTTTGCTGGTGCACCCTGTGCCGTAGGCTAAGGTTCTAACTTTTTCACGGCGTGCCCACCGAAGGCGCGGCGCAACTGCGCCAAGAACCGATATTGGAAGCCGCGCTCGTCTTGACTGCGGAACCGCTCATGCAACGCTAGCGTAATCAGCGGTGCAGGGCTACCCAAGTCTATCGCTTCGTGTGCTGTCCACCGTCCCTCGCCTGAATCAGCCACATAGGGCGCGATCCCGTGCAACTCGGGATCCTCCTTCAAAAAGCCCGCGATCAAGTCCAGCAGCCAGCTGCGGATCACTGTGCCGTATCGCCACGCCTCCGCCACCGCCGCGATGTCAATCTGGAACTCGGTCTTGCGTTTGAGCAGCTCAAAGCCTTCCGCGTAGGCTTGCATAATCGCGTACTCGATGCCGTTGTGGATCATCTTGGCGTAGTGTCCTGCGCCGACGGGACCCACATGCACCCAGCCCTTGTCGGGAGCGGGCGCAAGGTCGCGCAAAAGCGGCTCCAGCTGCGCCACGATGGCAGGGTCGCCCCCCACCATCAGCCCGTAGCCGTTTTCCAAGCCCCACACACCACCCGAAACGCCGACATCCGCAAAGTGGATGCCACGCACCGCCAGCCGCTCAGCATAACGGATGGAATCTTTGTAGTAGCTATTCGCGCCATTGACTACGATATCGCCCTGCTGCAGTAGTGGCGCGAACTGGAAAATCGCTGTTTCGGTTGGCTCGCCCGCAGGGTACATAAACCATACCACGCGCGGCGGCGTGAGGGCGTTCACCACCTCCTCCGGCGTGTAGGCAGGCACGATGCCGAAGGGCACATGCTCGTCGACAGTGGCTTTTGTGCGGGAATAGCCGACCACGCGATGCCCGCGCTGCACCAAGCGGCGCGCCATATTACCGCCCATCCGCCCCAAGCCCACAATCGCCAGTTCCATTGATAAGCCCTCCCTCAACTGCGCTGCTGCGCGATGAAGTTCATATACCAATACCCGCTGTCTTTCATGAGGCGCCGCTGCGTGGCGAAATCCACATACAACAGCCCAAAACGCTTGCTGTAGCCAAACGCCCACTCAAAGTTATCCATCAGCGACCAGTAGAAATAGCCGCGTAGGGGCACGCCCTCCTGCAGGGCGCGATGCGCCTGCTCCAAGTGGGCACGGATATAGTCGACACGCAGTGGGTCGTGCACCTGCCCGTCGGCAGCGACTTCATCGTGGAACGCCGCGCCGTTCTCGGTGATGTAAATCGCAGGCGGATTGTATTCCGCGTGCACCCACTGAAGGATCTCATACAAGCCTTCGGGGTAGACCTCCCAGCCCATCTCGGTGTGGAGTTTGCCCTCTTGGTACACCGTGCGCGAGCCGAGTGCCTCGCTGGCGTCGTAGGTGATCACGCTGCGCGTGTAGTAGTTTACCCCCACGAAGTCAATCGGTGTTTGGATGATTTCCATGTCGTCGGAAGCGGCTTTGGGAGCGAACTCATCCACGAAGTTCATCACTGTTTCGGGGTACTCGCCTCGAAAGATGGGATCCAAGAAGTAGCGATTGATAAATCCGTGCCACAGTGCGGCCATCGCTTGGTCTTGGGGGCTATCGGTAGCGGGCTGTTGGGGTCCAAGGTTGAGCACGATGCCGATTTTGGCGTTGGGCAGGTCAAGCGCGCGCAGGGCTTGTACAGCTTTACCATGCGCCAGCAGCAGGTGGTGCCCCACTTTAGCAGCGGCGCCGATGTCGCGCATTCCGGGCGCGTGCATGCCCCATAGGTAGCCCAGCGTCATGACCACCCAAGGCTCGTTAATGGTTGCCCATAGGTGCACGCGGTCGCCCAACTCGCGAAACATCAGGCAGGCATAGTCGGCAAACCACTTCGCACTGTCGCGGTTCGCCCAGCCGCCGCAATCTTGCAGCTCGGCAGGCAAGTCCCAGTGATACAGCGTAATCATCGGTGTGATGCCCGCGTGCAGCAGCGCGTCCACCAATCGCTTGTAGAAGTCTAACCCGCGCTGGTTGATAACACCGCGCCCTGTCGGCAACACGCGGGGCCACGCCACCGAAAAACGGTATGCGTTCAGCCCCAAACGACGCATCCACTCGATGTCTTCCTGCCAGCGGTGGTAGTGGTCGCACGCGACATCGCCCGTGTCGCCGTTGAGAATATTGCCAGGGGTATGGCTAAACCGATGCCAAAT
>JAUQOS010000058.1 GCA_030550775.1 Armatimonadota bacterium | reverse complement strand
GCAACGCGCGGGCGCGGTTTCTTAGCAGTAGTGCTTGCAAAGAGGCGCATATCCTCTGTAGCACTGGTACCCCGCCGACAAAAACTGGTGCAACGGCATTCGTGCCGTTGCAAACAGGGGCAACGGCATTCGTGCCGTTGCCTAGCTCACGACGCCACGAATGGCGTCGCACCAAAAACACTGCGCCCACAAAAACAGGGGCAACGGCATTCGTGCCGTTGCCTAGCTCACGACGCCACGAATGGCGTCGCACCAAAAACACTGCGCCCACAAAAACAGGGGCAACGGCTTTCGTGCCGTTGCAAACAGGGGCGACGGCTTCGGCAATTGAGGCAGAACCCAATACCCTTGTCAGGCAATCGCTGCTGCTGTTCCTGAAAGCACTACTCGTCCAGATCGTACTCGTCGGTGGCGGGGGTTGCCACCACTGCCGCAGGCGACATTTGCGCCCGCACCTGCTGCTCAATCTGCTCCACCAGCTCCGGATGTTGCTCCAAGTAGGCGCGCGCGTTCTCGCGCCCTTGCCCCAAGCGCATCTCTCCGAAGCTAAACCATGTGCCCGACTTCTGAATCACGCCCAACGCCAGCGCTTGGTCAATCAAGTCGCCAAGCTTGGAGATGCCCTTGCCAAAGATGATGTCAAACTCTGCTTGGCGGAACGGCGGCGCGACCTTGTTTTTGACCACTTTCACGCGCGTGCGCACACCGATAATCTCGTTGCCTTGCTTGATGTTGTCCACACGGCGCACTTCCAAGCGCACCGACGCCCAGAACTTAAGCGCGCGCCCTCCCGGCGTCGTCTCGGGATTGCCGTACATCACGCCCACCTTCTCGCGAATTTGGTTGATGAACACCACCGCCGTGTTGCTTTTGGCAGCCGACGCGCCCAGCTTTCGCAACGCTTGCGACATCAAGCGCGCTTGGGCACCAACCGTCACATCGCCAATATCGCCCTCCAACTCTTGGCGGGGCATCAACGCCGCCACTGAGTCCAGCACCGCGATGTCAAACGCGCCACTTCGAATCAGCGTGTCCATGATTTCCAGCGCTTCGTCGCCTGTGGAGGGCTGCGAGATGAACAGCCGATCCACATCCACGCCAATGGCACGAGCGTATTCTGGGTCCAGCGCATGTTCGGCATCCACAAACAGCGCGTTGCCACCCAGCTTTTGTGCTTCGGCAATCATATGCAAGGCAATCGTAGTCTTACCCGACGATTCGGTACCATAGAGTTCAATAATGCGTCCGCGAGGGATGCCACCCACGCCCAGCGCCATATCCAACGCCATGCTGCCCGTGGGGATAACAGCCACTTGCAGGCGCGACGCTTCGCCTAAGCGCATCACGCTGCCCTTGCCGAACTGACGCTCCACTTGGGCAATCGCTGCCTCCAACGCCTTCTGTCGGTCAACCGTCGGTTGATTCTGAGTCGCCATCGTCGTCTCCTAAAGCGGTAGATATGTGTCTACACGATTATACCCCACACGGGCTTTGGTCAAGAGCCGTCGCCTGCACGGGGCAAGGTATCCTAATCGTGGAGGAGGCGATACCATGACACAGCGCGTCTGGAACTTTGCGGCAGGACCTGCAGTGCTGCCCCTGCCCGTGCTGGAAGAAGCGCAGCGTGACCTACTTGCGCTGCCTGGCGTGGGGGCATCCGTGCTGGAAATCAGCCACCGCTCAAAACACTTTGATGCTATTTTGCAGGAGGCAGAGGCGAACCTGCGCAAGCTGCTGAACATTCCTGAGCATTACCATGTGCTGTTTTTGCAAGGTGGCGCGAGCTTGCAGTTTGCGATGGTACCGATGAACCTGCTGGGCGACGGCAGTGCCGATTACATTATTACAGGCTCGTGGGGGCAGAAAGCCTTCAAAGAGGCGCAACTGGTGGGCAAGGTACGCATCGCATGGGATGGCAAAGATGAAAACTTCGTGCGCACCCCCCGCCCCAACGAGTATCAGATTGACCCCAACGCTCGCTATGTGCACTTCACTTCTAACGAAACGATTCAAGGCGTAATGTTTCCTACTGAGCCTGAAGTGGGCGATGTGCCGCTAGTGTGTGATATGTCGTCCAACTTTCTGTGGGCGCCGATTGATGTCAGCAAATATGCGCTTATTTACGCAGGCGCCCAGAAAAACGCGGGACCTGCGGGCGTAACGATAGTGATTATCCGCGATGATTTGGTGCAGCACGCGCCAGGCACGCTGCCCGCGATGCTCAACTACCGCGTGCACGCAGAGAACAAGTCAGTCTACAACACGCCCCCAGTGTTTGCCATCTATATCGTGATGTTGGTAACGCGCTGGCTGTTGAACACCGTCGGCGGGCTGGAGCGTATGGCGCAAATCAACCGTGAGAAGGCGCGACTACTGTACGAGGTGATTGATCAAAGCAACGGTTTCTATCGCGGGCATGCGCACCCTGAGCATCGTTCCACGATGAATGTCACTTGGCGGCTGCCGAATGAAGAGCTTGAGAAGCTGTTCTTGCGCGAGGCGGAGGCGAATGGCTTGCACGAGCTGAAGGGGCACCGCTCGGTAGGAGGTTGCCGCGCGTCCATTTACAACGCTATGCCGATAGAGGGCGTGCAAGCCCTCCGCGAGTTTATGCTGGAGTTTATGCGCAAACACGCCTAAAAAGCAGTATGGGGGCGCGATGGGTTGCGCCCCCTTAGTCGCTAACAACCTTGCCCGAAGTTGAACAGCACGACCAATAGGTCCGAGTCGTTGACAACGCCGTCATCGTTCACATCGCCCTGAACGCCAGAACCTGTATTGCCGAAGTTGAACAACACAATCAGCAGGTCCGAGTCGTTCACGCAGCCGTCGTCGTTCACATCGCCCGCAGGGCAGCGACCACCAAAGCCAGCAAACTGTAAGTTGATCGCCTGCGCACATGCGGGGAAGAACAACGTACCACACACTGCGTCGGCAACCCAGCCGTTGAAGCCCATCTGACTGCTGGGGTCGATGTTCATGCGAATGTCTACCCTACGCCCCAACACGCCCAGCGGATCAGCTTGGCAACTAATCTCCTCCAAGTCTACAGTGATTGAGCCGTACACCTCATCAATGCGGAAAGGCACATTGCCCGTGCCACCAATCGAGACGATGGCACATACAGGTTGGGGAATGTTTTGTGCCGTCCAAGTGATACGACTGCCGTTATTGCTCACAGTTGCTACAAAGCGCACGCGTTGGTCGCTACTGATAGAATTGACAACTTGTTGAAGTGTCAACTCAAAATCCAGCGAGTTCGGCAGGAAGTTGACAGTCAGCACGTTCTGTGCGCCCAAAGTACCCGAGGCAAAACTTTGAACACAGCCTGGACCAACAGTGATGGAGTAATCGGCGTTGAGAATCCTAAACGAAATGCTACCTGCTTGGCGCAGTCGCTCGGCAAGTGTCTGCGAGTAGGTGGTGCTGGTCAGCATAAAGCATACCGTCAGCGCCAAAAACGCATTCAATGCTCGCATCAGACAAGACCTCCTTTCGAGATGGTACCAAAATTGTACAACACACAAGGGGAGTTTGTCAAGAGCTGTTTTCAAAATCACATATGAGTCTGGCTGATGCATTCCATGTGCGTATGCGAACATTGGTGGTAAGAAAACCTTCCGCTTCGGAACGGCGCGAGTGGGCAAGGTAGATTATGTAGGGTACAAGCGGCGCAGGAACCGCTATGGAATGGTGGAGCCGGCGGCCGGATTCGAACCGGCGACCTTCCGCTTACAAGGCGGCTGCTCTACCGCTGAGCTACGCCGGCTTGGCGAGAATAGTATACCTTAACCCAAGCGACTATTTATCGGTCTTAGGCGTTTGAGCCTCCTCGCTGCGCTCGGGGTGACAGGCGCTTTTTGCCATCAAAAGCCTTGTCATTCTGAGCCACAGGCGAGGAATCTCGAAGGCTGTTTATGAAATCACGCTGTGGGCGCACTTTGGGGCAGACGGTTCAAGCCGTGCCGATGCCCGCAACACTAACATGCGTTGGCTCGCATGGTTCAAGGAGACGCCCGAACGATGCCTCTGTGCACACAAGTGGGCTTGGCTTGCGCAAAAAGCGGCTGTAAGTCGTCTGTCCAAATGCGCGGGTTCCTTCGCGTGCCCAAACTTCCGTTGCAGGCTGCTCCTTAGTAGCCCAGCTCGAAAAAGTAGCGCAGCCACTCTCCTGCAATCGGTGCCGCAATTGCACCGCCACCGCCCGCCTCCTCTGCCATCACGCAAACGACCACGCGTGGGTTATCGGCAGGCGCGAATGCCACAAACCATGCGTGGGTTTTGCCCCCTTTGCGGAACTCGGCCGAGCCGGTTTTGCCTGCCACACGCACGCCAGGCACGCGTGCGGCGCCCGCCGTGCCCGCCTCTACCACGCGTACCATCCCTTCAATTACCGCTTCCCAGTGCTCAGGCGCCGCTTCGTAGCGATGAATCACTTCAGGTTGTACTGTGCGCACGGGCTGTCCGTCGGGCGTTTGCACTTGTTTGAGCAGGTGCGGGCGATACATCACGCCACGATTGGCGATGCCCATCGTCATCACCGCTGCTTGTAAGGGCGTTATCGCCAAGTAGCCCTGTCCAATCCCGTAGTTGAGCGTCTCGCCCCCATACCACGGCTGTTTTAGCACTTCGCGTTTCCAGCGCGTGTCGGGCACTAAGCCGCGCCGCTCGTGGGGCAGATCAATACCTGTGCGCTCGCCTAAGCCAAAGGCACGCGCCACCTGCGCCAGCACATCAGGACCTAACCGCTGCGCCAACTGGTAGTAAAACACATCACATGAAAGCGCGATGGAGTCAAAAAAGTCCACGTACCCGTGCCGACGCCAGCAGCGGAAGGTGCGTGTGCCTAAGCGGTAGCCACCCGTGCAGACTACATTGGTGCGCGTGGTAATCAGACCTCGCTTGAGGCCTTCCAGCGCCACGATAGGCTTGAAAATTGACCCTGGCGCATAAGCCGATTGAATCGCACGGTTGTTCAGTGGGGCGCGTGGGTCGTTACTCAGCGGGCGCCACACCGCACTGGGAATGCGCGGAATAAATAGGTTCGGCTCAAACGAGGGCTGGCTCACCATCGCCAGCACTTCGCCCGTGCGGGGGTCCAACGCCACCAACGCGCCCACATGCCCTTGCAGCAACTCGAAGGCTTTCAGCTGCAGGCGGGCGTCTACGCTGAGCACGATTCGGTTGCCCGGGATGGGCTCAAACTCCTGCAGGGTGCGCACGCGCTTGCCCAACGGGGTCACTTCCACCTGTGCGCCGCCGGGCTTGCCGTGCAACTCCAGCTCGTAGGTGCGCTCAATGCCGTTCTTGCCCACGAAGTCGGTACCGTCATACAGGCGCATGCTCAGCCAGTCGGTGGCATCCTGTGGAGCGGCGGCGTAGGTTTGGAGTTCCTCCTGCGAGATTTGCCCCACATAGCCCAGCAGGTGGGCAAACGGCTTGCCCAGCGGATAGCGCCGCATCGCCTGTAACGAGACTTCCACCTCGGGCAGGTTGTATTGGCTCTCCAGTAGGTCTACCGCTTGTTCAAACGCGACGCCTTTTTGCACCACCAATGGGGTGTAGGGGTTGATTTTGGGGTTTTCGATAAGCTGGCGCAGCTCATCTGCGGGCATGCCCAACCGCTCAGCCACCAGAGGGATGCGCTCAGGGTTGCGCCGCAAGGGGTCAGGCACGACACTGATTACGATTTGGGCGCGGTTGGTGGCTAAAATTTGCCCTCTGCGGTCCACAATCAGCCCACGAGGAGGTGGGGTGCGAATCAGGCGGGTACGCACCAGTTCCGCGCGGGCTGCCAGCTCCTCGCCGTGCAGAATCTGCAGGTACCACAGGCGCGCGATAAGCACGCCCAGCCCCAACAAGACCGCCAGCAGCATGCTGTATTCGCGCCCTGTGATGACGCGCTTCTCCTCGCGCTGAACGCCCAAGTACCGCTTCGGACGCTCGATCATCGTGCTCTGATTCCATGGCGGTCGCACCGCCGCCTGGGTTCCTTGCCTTTTTCGAAGCGTTTGCGCACCACTTCGGGGCAATAGTCGTTGGCGATTAGCCCTGTGTCGGCGCAGACGGGCACTTCCACATACTGTGGGCTGGGGGGCGGGGCAGGTGGCTTCGGCTCGCGCGACGCAGGAGCAGGTGCGGCGGGCTTCGGTTCGCGCGGGGCAGGCGCAGGGGGCGCCGGTGGTTTCGACTCGCGTGGCTCGGTACCGGGCGCGGGCGCAATCTCGCCGCCGCGAGGTATGGCGGGCGTTGAAGCTACGGGCGTACTCTGTGTCCCAGAGATAGCGGCTGGTTCGTCCAGCGTGGGTGCAGCAGGCGTGGGAGCCCGTTCGTCGTGAGTAGGTTGTTCTGTTGGTGGGGGCGGCTCTGCCGAAGCAGGTGGCGTGGGGGCTTCTTGTGGCGTAGGAGGAAGCGCCTCGGTGGGGCTTGGCGACTGTGGTTTTGCTTGCTTAGTGCGCAAGCGTGCCTCGATAGCGTTCACCTGCTCCATCAAGTCTGCCCAGATGCGGGCACACACCGTGCCCCCAAACACACGCCGCATCGGACGGTATTCCCAACGGTGGTTTTTCGCGTCGTAATACTCGCTGGCGACCCATACCACCGCCAAGTACGCATCCGTATAGCCCACGAACCACGCATCGCGATAGTCGCTGGTGGTGCCCGTTTTGCCGCGCGCGTTCGGAATGCGTGCTGCCGCCTTGCCTGTGCCGTTCACTACCGCCTGACGCAAAATCTCATCCATCCACAGCGCGCTTTGCTGCGACAGTACATTCGGCACAATCTGTGCCTGCGGTTCCATCAGCACCACACCGTTGCGGTCAACCACACGCCGTATCATATACGGCTCCAGCCGATTGCCGTGCAGCGCAAACACGCTGTAGGCTTTTGCCAACTCCAGCGGTTTGACCGCCGACGCGCCCAACGCCAACGGCAGCACGGGATCTAAGGGCGATTCGATTCCAAAGCGTGTGCGGGCAAACTCGGCGATTGTCTGGGCGCCCACCAACTGCGCTGCGCGCACTGCAGGAATGTTGATAGAGGCTGCTAATGCGCGTGTGACAGTGACGGTTCCGCGGAACTTGCCGTCGGCGTTTTGGGGACGCCAATATCTGCCAGGCACGCCGCTGGGCAGGCTCAGCGGGGTATCTGAGAGGGTGGAATCGGGGGTGAGCTTGCCCAACTCGAAGGCGGTAGCGTACACGATGGGTTTGAACGCGGAGCCAGGCTGCCGTCGCCCTTGCGTGATGTTGTTGTATTGCGAGCGTTGAAAGTCAACCCCGCCCACAAGCGCGCGGATTTCGCCTGTGCGCAAGTCAATCAACACCAGTGCCCCCTGGGTGACGCCCTGCGCTCGAAACGCCTCCACACCCCGACGCAACGCCGTCTCCGCCACGCGTTGCATCTCCATATTCAGCGTGGTATAGACTGTGAGGTTGCCTTGCAGCAGTAGCTCGCGCCCGTATTGCGCCTCCAGTTCGCGCAAAATATCCGATACGAAGTAGGGGGCAAGAAAGCGTGTGCGTGGGCGAGCACGCGAGAGGCGTAGCGGCTCGGCTTTCGCGGTGTCGCGTTGGTCGGGCGTGATGTAGCCCTCGCGCGCCATCAGGTTGAGCACCAAGTTGCGCTGGAAGACTGCCTCATCGGGGTTGCTGAACGGGTCGTAAGCCGACGGGCGCTGGGGTAACGCCGCCAACAGGGCACATTCTGCCAAGGTCAGCTTATCCAACGGCTTGTTGAAGTAGACGCGCGCCGCCGCCTTGACCCCATATGCCCCATTGCCGTAATACACTTGGTTTAGGTAAAGCTCCAGAATTCGCTCTTTGGTCAGGCGGCGCTCCATCTCTTGCGCCAAAATAATCTCTTGGATTTTGCGGGCGAAGGTGCGTTGCTGCGTAAGGAACACATTGCGCGCCAGTTGCTGTGTGAGCGTGCTTCCACCTTGCTTGATATCGCCCTCCGTGAGGTTCACCCATAGCGCGCGGGCAATTCCGCGCCAATCCACGCCCCTGTGTTGCCAGAACCGACGGTCTTCTTTGGCAATCGTGGCGTTGATGAGGTGCTTCGGAATCTGTTCCAGCGGCACGGGTTCGCGGTATTCTTCGGCGATTCGCGCCAGCAGCACGCCGTCTGCCGAGTAGATGAGGCTTGCATTTCGAGGTTGGAAGTTCTCAATCAAGCTCACGGCGGGCATCATCTGGGCGACCTGATAGTACAGCACGCCTACAAAGGTCATCCCGCCCAACAGCAGGATGAACAGCACCAGAGTGAGGTACGCCAGCAGCCGTTTCCAGAATCGGCGTCGCTTGCGTTTGCGTGGCTGTACCCGCCCTCCCACAGACGCCGCCTCGCGCATGCTACAACAGTATACCTCGTGTGATGCTGCGTGGGCAGGCGGTTCAGCGCAGCAAGTTCGGGTCAGTGATATGTTGCTCGCGCACGCGCTGTTTGGGCTTCGAGTGCGCCTTCAGCTCGGCAAGCAGGGCATCGTACTCAGCACGGTCTACTGGAATGGAGACAGGCTTTTGGCGCTGGCTGGAAAGAATCAGGGCGTTGATAATCTCTACGGTGTTTAGCCCTTCTTCGCCAGGTGCAATCAGAGGTTCGTTATAGAGAACTGCACGGGCGAAGTTTTGAATAAGCGCAGGCTGCCCCGTGAGTGCGCCTTCTGGGGGCATTTCTATTGGCGGTTCGATGCGCTCGGCAGGGATGCTGTCCCACATCCCTCCCGCTTCAAATGTGAACCTGCGGATGGAATGGTGCAGCTTCCACACTTGCAAGTTGTCGCCCTCCAAGCGCAGCTTGCCTTCGTCGCCGCTGATTTCAATAATGTTCTCGCCTGGCTCTTCGTTGGTGGTGGCGTAGAGGTAGCCGTGCGCCCCATTTGGGTACTCGATGAGGGCGAAGGCTTCATCTTCGGTTTCGATGTCGTGTAGGGCGGCGCGAGTGTGTCCCCACACTTTGCTGGGCATCCCACCAAGCCAAAGCCATAGGTCAATAAAGTGCGGGGCTTGGTTGATGAGTACGCCGCCGCCCTCGCCTGCCCAAGTGGCACGCCAGTTCCCCGAGTCGTAGTAGGCTTGAGTGCGGTACCATGCGGTGATAAGCAGCGTGCGGCGCACCTCGCCCAGAACACCTTGCTCGACCAAGCGGCGCGCGGCTTGCACCTCAGGGCGCAGCCGATGTTGATAACCAATTGCAAACTTAGTGCCTGCTTTGCGCGCCGCGGCAATCATACGGTCGCCGTCTGAAACCGATACGCAGAGGGGCTTCTCCACAAACACATGTAATCCGCGTTCGAAAGCGCTCACGGCGATTGGCGCATGGGCGTAGTGGGGTGTGGCGATTATCACCGCGTCAATTAGCCCACTTTGGAACATCGCCTCTGGTTCGGTGAACGCGGGCACGCTGAACTGTTCGCCTACTTGCGTGGCGCGTGCTATATCGGTATCGCACACCGCCGCAAGCTCAGTTTCAGGCACGCGCTCCGCCACAAAGCGGCAGTGCCCCACGCCCATCGCGCCCAAGCCAACCACTCCCACACGCACCCGTTCCATCGGTGACTACTCCTGTGCTTCGCCCCTAGATTGCACTTCCACCGTGATGGTTGCCTCAATATCTGCCTCCCAGCGGATGGGCACGGTGTAAGTGCCTACCATCTTGATTGGCTCCAACAAATCAATAATGCGTTTATCCACGCGAACGCCATACTGTTGCTCGATGGCGAGCGCAATCGCATCGGCAGTCACCGCGCCGAAGAGTTTGGTGGAGTTGGGCGCAGTGCGCCCTTGAATCACCACGGTTTGCCCGTTGAGTTTGGCGGCGGCGTCGCGTGCGGCTTGGCGTAGTTGCTCCGCGCGTTCCTTGCGGATGCGCTCGCGCTCTGCTAGTGCCTTCAAGTTACCTTTGGTGGCGGGCACTGCCCAGCCTTTCGGAATCAGATAGTTGCGTGCATAACCGCCTGCGACTTTTTTCACATCGCCTGCTTTGCCCAAGTTAGGCACATCGCGTAGCAAAATCACTTCCATCGCTTTGCAACCTCCTCTTAGCGTTGGATTTGGATGCCGAACGCGGGTTGATTGCGTCGGAAGGGGCTATCCAGCCCGCCCCACAGCCACACGCCTTCTGAGGCACGCCATTTGAGCAAGAGTTGCCCTTGCCAATCGTTTGGGTCAAACACATCGAGCGTCAGCAGCCCGCGTTCGCCGAGCTTATAGTCTACCCCAAGCCCCGCTTTCGCGCCAAAAATGCCATAGCGCAAAGTCAGTGCAGGTGTGAGCGGCACGCCGTACTGGGCAATCAGTCGGTCGGTTTCGGTGAAGTCGTACAGCCCTAAACGCAACTGCGCCTCGTTGCGCAACAACAGATTGACTTGAACATCGGTGCGGTAGCGTTGGAGATCCGCGTTGTAGCCCATTTGCAGCTGGTAGGTAGCGTCGCGAATGCCGAACGACCGCGCACTGATAAAGTTTTCCAATGATTGGTTGACTTTACGAAACGACTCACCCGCCTCTTGCAGCAGTGGCTTTGCCTCGTTGAGCGTCTCATTCAGGTTACGCGTTAGCGCATCGGCATCGTCGAGCACTTGCCCCGCCTTGTCGGCAAGCGTGATGGCGCGCTCGCTGAGCGTGCGTACATTCTCCACTATGGCTTTCAGGTTCTGCTGAAGTTGCTCGTCACCCACGAAGGTGTTGACCTCTTGCAGAATTTGCTGGACCTGTTCCATGCTGGCGCGCGCGCTGGCGAGGGTCGCCCGCAAGTCGCTGGCAAGTTGGGGGTCTTGCAGCAGACGGTTAGCAGCTTGCAGGGCGCGTTCGGCTTCGCGTGTAGCGTTAGCGGCGCTTACCAGCAGGCGGCGCACCGCATCGCGATTCTCTGCGATTAGCAACTCGGTTTGGCGCAGGGTGCGCGCCGTTTGCTCGGTGGTGCGTTCCACCGAGCGCAAGGTGTCTTGCAGGGCATCGCGCAGTTGGGGGTCTTCCAGCAGGGCACGCGCAGCGGCTAAGGTGCGCTGGGTCTCTTGCAGCACCGCCTTGATGTCGGGGGCGAACTGATCCAGTGCGCGCCCTAAATCCAGCGGCGGCTCGCCCTCCAGCGTGCTGTTGGGTGGGATAACGCCCGTCATCTGCGTGGGCGGGAGGATTTCCACGCGGGTTTCGCCTGGCAGCAACAAGCCGCCAGCAATCCGAAAGGTAGAACCGGCAGGGATTTGCACGCCCTCACGAATGGCTAAGGTCAGCGTGGCTTTCGGAGGCGCGCCCTCCAGCCCCACTGCACGCACGAAACCTACAGGTACACCCGCCATCAACACAGGCGCGCCTACCGAGATGTTGCGCACATCGGGAAACCGCACCTTGAGCAGATAGTGCCCCCTTTCCGAAAAGCGCGCCTGCAAAAACTGCAACGCGGCAATCAGCAAGCCGATGCCTATCAGCAGCACCGCACCCACACGCACCAAATCCGAACGCATCGGCATGAGGATACCTAAACCCGCAACAGCTGAATAAAGAGATGCTCGGTGATGATTTGGGCGTTGGCGTTGCCCAAGATGGCGCGGCGGGCTTCGGCGATGCGCATGAGGTCTTGCAGGCGTTCGGTGGGTTTGAAACGGTGTGCCAGTTGGCGCAGCTCGTCTCTATGGGAAGTGAAACGCAGGGTGGCGGTGGGGTAGTCCAACGCGAGGCTATCGCGGTACCACAGCAACAGATATTCCAGCCCCAGTGCCAGCGCAGTGCGCGCCGAGCGTTCCTCGGGACCGCCCTCGAGGGCTTTGCACGCCTCGCGGAACTCGTAGGCGATGCGCAACGCTTCGTCCAAAGACGCTTGCCCCAGCCGTGCAAAAAGCGCAATGAGCTGCTGCAGCGCCTCCAGCTCGCTGCGCGTGGGGTTGCCTTTGCTGGTGGGTTCGGCACTTTGCAAATGCTCTGCCCAGCGAATGGCGCGCCCCAACGCCCCCTCCGAGAACTCCGCCAGCATCTGCAAGGTATCGTCGGGCAAGTTGAAGCGCTGCTTGAGGTGGTTGTACACGCCTTCGGTGGGAAGCGTGCCCAAGCGCACGATGCGGCAGCGCGACAAGATGGTCGGTATCAGCAGGTCGCTGGCAGGCGCGGTGAGAATGAAATGGTAGCGCGGGGGCGGTTCTTCCAAAGTTTTGAGCAGGGCATTGGCGGCAGCGGGGTTGAGTCGCTGGGCTTCCTCTAAAATCACGAAGCGGAAGGGTGCAACGGCAGGCGCAAACGCCCCCCACTGACGCACCTCGCGCACGGCGTCGATTTTGATTTGATCGGGGTCGGGTTTGAGCACGCGCAGGTCGGGGTGCTCGCCTGCTTCCGACCATTTTTGGCATACCGCGCAGGTTTGGCAGTGTCCGGCAGGGGTGCGCCTCAGGCACATCCATGCCGCTGCCAGCGCGCGGGCTAAGGTACGCTTGCCCACCCCTGCGCTGCCCACAATCAGAATCGATTGCGGCGGGTCAGAGCGCTCGAGCGTCCGCTTCAACCCGCGCCTCACTGTCTCTGGCGCAATCGCGATTTCTGCAAGCGGCAGCGGCTTCACGCTATACAAGCATACCCACTACTCATCCAGCAGTCGCCAGCGCCCATCCGCATCCTTGTAGGGGATACCGCGGAACTGAGTCTTGCCGTTGTACGGACCGCCGTCCGCCACAACCCACGCAAAGATAGTGTGGCGGTTGTCCAGCGTGCGTCCCGTAAGCTGGTTGCCATTCGCGTCGGTCAGCGGGCGAGCAGCTACAGCACGCGAGTGCCCGTCCACATAATTCGCGTTTACCTTGCCGAAGTGGCGTGCCTGAATCGGCGTATCATAGGCGTTGAACGGACCACCCGGAAGCGTTAGGGAGCCATCGTAAATCATTACTGTCTCCACTGGGTACTGCACCTGAGCCAGCGTCTTTGCAGCGCGCCCCGTGTTGGGGAACATGTTGTTGTCCAGACCGAAGTCAATCAAGCCGTAGTTGTGGGTGTAGCTGAACTCGCGCAACACAGGCGGGCAAATCGGCGGGAAGCCCGCAATCTGGAACGCCAACGCAGGGTCTACGTGCTTGCTATCGGAAGGACAGAGCATAATGTCGCCCGCTTTCTTGTACGGCTCTAACATCTGATAGAACGAGAACACGCACACCCCTTGGGGAGTGAACTTCAGGTCTACCAGGAACGCAAACGCGAAACGGTGCACCATCCCGACGCGGTCGAACCAGTACCGTGGGGCTTAGTGCCGTTTCTGCAGGCGCGTCGCCTTGCCCGCATGCTACGCGGCGAGGTCGATTGCTACGAACCGTTCATTATTCGCTGAGGAGGTGCTTACCAGTGCGTATGAACATCCTCATCTGCTACGATGTGGAAACCACAACCGCGCAAGGGCGCAAGCGCCTGCGCAGGGTCGCCAAAGCGTGCGAGGCATATGGACAACGCGTGCAAAAGTCGGTGTTCGAGTGCCGTCTAACCGAGAGCCAGCTCCTCACGCTCAAGCGGCGTCTGCTGCAGATTATTGACCTCACCACCGATAGCCTGCGTTTCTACCGCTTGCCAAACGACCGCGCCCAGTGGGTGGAAACTTACGGGCGCGACACTTACGTGGACTACGAGCAGCCCCTGATTATTTAGCCATGCTAAACACTGCGCGACCCCCCACCCCCTTTGAACTCAACACAAATGTCTACCACCCCCTCGCGCACTCCTTAGCTACACTAAATAAATGAACTCAACACCCACCCCAACCCCACACCCCACCCCACAAACACCCCCCACACACCCCCCACAATGAACTCAAAACCAAACCCCTCCACCAACCCACCCACCAACCGCCACCCACACACACCCACTGCGCGACCCCCCCACCCCAAACCCCC
>JAUQOS010000148.1 GCA_030550775.1 Armatimonadota bacterium | reverse complement strand
CCATCAAGCTGTAGCTCCGACCAGTGTTGTCAGCAACACAATTACGCCCAGCAGTCGCAGGGCGTTCGCTGCTTTCACGCAAATCATCTCCCAACATACTCTACCAGACAGCGCATGCAGAGCGGTAGGGACTTTTGTCCTGATTTAGGTCAAATCGGCACGCCGCACATAGGCAGTGGGCAGAAACACAGTGAAGGGGGCAGGTGTCACCCTGCCCCCGTGCGAATTAGGCGACTACAAGCACTCTTAGCAGCCCCTGCCAAAGTTGAACAACACCAGCAGCAGGTCGGCGTCATTCACCACGCCATCGGCGTTCAAGTCTGCAGGGGCATCGGTTTGCCCGAAGGCAAACAGCGTCAACAGCAGGTCGCGGTCGCTTACGCAACCGTCGCCATCTACATCGCCGATGGGGATGGGAATCTGAACCACGTGCACGCTGCTGTCTTCAGTGCTGATTGCTAGGAGTTCTCCATCGGCAGAAGGTTCTAGGGCGAGCACCACATACCCACCACTATCGAACAGGAACTGCGTCAGTGCGGTACCGCCCGTCGTCAGGTCAATTAGCTCAACGCCCCGCCGACTGGCAATAAGCAGCTGGCTACTGTTTGGACGCGGTTGGATTTTGACACCTGCCCACGAGTTGGTCGGCACGAGTTTATCCCACACTAAGATACCTGATGCGGTGTCGAAGCATAGTAGGAATCCGCGCCATCCAATCAGCAGGTGCCGTTCGCTGCTTGCAAACTGTAGCACTTCTGGATCGATTTCGTACGGATTAGGCGCTTGCCAAGTCCACAGCGGGGTGGGGTTACCGACTTGATACAGTTTCACGACAAGGGTCTGGTTCTGCGTGTGCGCCGTGGCAGCGTATAGCCCGCTCTCCGACAGGGCTACAAGGTCTGCCGCCGGATAGCTTGCCAACAGCGTTCCCGTAAGCGTATCGTAGACGCGATCGTTCTCGCGGAAGCGCGAACCATCGCGGCTGAACTGTAGATGGAACAAGTTTAGTGGCGCATTGCGCTGCCACAGTGGGGTCCAGGTATCGGTGCGGTAGGCGGTGGTGCGTCGCGTGTCGTAGAGGAGCGCGAAGGCAGAGTTGGGCGCAAAAACCCCTTGCAGGGGATCTGCACTTGTGAGCACGGTTTGTCCGTCGCTGACGCGCACGACGCGGTTGCCCGAAATCACCCAACGCTTGTCGGGCGAGAAAGTGCCGCGCACGGATGTTTGCCCCATGATGTTGCCGTTCTCGTCGTAGACGAGTGTGCGCGTGCCGTCGTCCACCCACAGGTCGCGCGTGCCTGTGCGGAAGCCATGCAGCGTCCACGAGCGTGTCCACACGCGGTCGTGTTGTAGGTCGGCGGTGCGCCAACGATCCATCTTGCCGTCGGTGCCCCCTGTGTAGAGGTACTGCCCGTCTGCGCTGATGAAAAGGCTCAGCACCCCGCCCCCGACAAGACTTGCTGCGTAGCCCGTGTTGAGCGCACCGCGCAGGCTCAGATTGGGCAGATTCCACAGGCGTACATAACCATCAAGGCTCGCAGTGGCGACAAAGCTGTCGTCGGGCGCCGTGCGAACCGCGCTAATGGCACGCGTATGCGCCTGTATCGCTGTTGAGGCGTTCGTGGTGAGATCCCAGATGCGCAGCACGCCGTTCACATCGCCCACGATGAGCAGTTGTCCATCAACGCTGAACCCTACTGCCGAGCAAGGGTCAGGGGTTTGCCACGCGCCCACCAAAGTGCGGTCGCTTACGCGCCATAGGTGCACAACACCGCTACCTGTGCGCGCCCCAACAACCGCCAGCAACGCGCCATCAGGCGAGAATGCCACCCGCGCCCCGCGCCCATAGTTGCCTAACGAGGAAACCACAACCCCGCGCACCAGCGATACATCCCCGAATACGCGAACGACCGCTGCCGCATCGAAGTTCGGTGCAACATCCACTTGTTCCCCGAACAATTGGTATCTCAGCAGCGGCCGCCAGCTCGGTAGAAAAGGCGAGTCGGCTCGGTACTCGTATACAGTCAGCGGAAACACAGGTCCCATCACAGTTAGCAGTTCCGTGTCTGGGATGAAGCGTACAGAGGTTGCCGTGTCCACAGTTCCATCAGGAAACCGCGTGTCCAACGCGTTCGCGTTCAGGTCCCATACCTTGAGCAGTCCCGCATCGTAGTGTTCAAATCCCGCGGCGGCAGCCAGCCATCGTCCGCTGAACGACCCGTCAATTGACCAGACATTTCCCCACAAACCATCTAAGGTGAAGCGCAGTGGGGCTTGGGCGCATAACTGCTGCCATCCAAGCGCGAGCAGCACGCTCGCCAGCGTAAAGCGTTTCATCATGCCCTCCTTCCATCGGGTAGCTTTAGTATACACCGAGTCGCGCCTCTTCGCGGGCAAGCAAATCGGTCGCTCTGCGCTTCAGGCAAGAGCGAGTCCTTCATTCCGAACCGCAGGCGAGGAACCTCGGAATAGGCAGCGACTCGGGGTCGCGATGTACATGGTTGCCTATTATCGGGTATACTCTTAGCCACGCTAAGTATTGGTGCAGGAGAACCCATATGCCAACTGTTTCGCGCGAGCAGGTGCTGGAAGTCCTTCGGCAAATTCACGACCCCGATTTACACCGTGACATTGTATCGCTGGGGTTTGTAAAAGAGGTGGTGATTTGCGACGGCGCCGTAAAGGCGGTGATTGAGCTGACCACACCCGCCTGCCCTGTGAAAGACCAGATGAAAGCCGAAGCCGAACGACTGATCGCCCAAATCCCAGGCGTCACCCGCGTGAATGTGGAGATGACCGCCCAAGTGCGCGGACGCAGCGTCGCCCCCGAAGAC
>JAUQOS010000057.1 GCA_030550775.1 Armatimonadota bacterium | reverse complement strand
CGTCGGCATGGGCGATCAGTGGCTTGAGTTGCACGCCTTCGATGAGTCGCCGTTCCATCGGTGTTGAGATTGTACCTGAATCCGAACTACCGTCGGAATGACGAGTAAGTTGGTGCACCCATCACGCTATCACTTCGAGCGAAGCGACTAACAAGGCACATCGCCTAAGTGCCAGCGCGCTTCTCACAGTGGATTTTCCCGTCTCGCACAGTGGGTTTTTCCAATTCCGTCCCCCTCCTACAGGTTCCCCCCGCAAGCGAGGGGAACCGAAAAAATGCCCGGTTCCCCCTACTTGTAGGGGGAACCTAAAGGAGGGGGTTTGAGAAACTGCCCCCCTCCTGCAGGTTCCCCCCGCAAGCGAGGGGAACCAAAAAATTGCTCGGTTCCCCCTACTTGTAGGGGGAACCTAAAGGAGGGGGTTTGAGAAACTGCCCCCCTCCTACAGGTTCCTCCCGCAAGCGAGGGGAACCGAAAAAATGCCCGGTTCCCCCTACTTGTAGGGGGAACCTAAAGGAGGGGGTTGGGAAAAACTGCTGCCCCCCTCCTACAGGTTCCCCCCGCAAGCGAGGGGAACCGAAAAAATGCCCGGTTCCCCCTACTTGTAGGGGGAACCTAAAGGAGGGGGTTCGGGGAAAAACAAGCAACGGCTTGGGCTGTTCAAGCAGCACCCCGTACCCTCGTCAGGTTTCGTCTGCGGGTCGCCAATGCTACGGCTCGCGTGGCTTGAAGCCCTGCTTTTTCTGGGCAGACCATTGTTATCCATGGCTGTTTCGCCCCGACACCCAGTAAAGAAGCCGCGAACGCGCTCATAACGATGACACAGGTTCACGGGTTGCGGCGTGTCAACTGCGACTGATCCCTGGCGCAAACGGGGCGACAGGGATAATTCTATCCGCCACTTCACGCAAGGCAGGCAGCGTGCGTTCAGGTTCCAGCGTTAGCACAATCACGGTGCCTCCCTCACCTCCAGCCCCTGCCAACTTCGCGCCCAATGCCCCGTGCTCCAACGCCACTTGCACCAGCTGATTCAGCGCCTCGCCGCTGCCCCCCAACTCCTGGATGATGGCGTAGTTTTCGTTCATAAGGTATGCCAAGTGCTTCCAGTCGCGCGTAAGCAGTGCGATTTTTGCCTCGCGCGCCAGCCTGCCCAACCGCTCCATACCTTCTACCACGGCAGTTTCACCTGCTTCCCAACGGGCGCGCAGGTTCGCGTGCACCGCCCCCGAAAATCGCTTACCCCCTGTAGTCGCCAGCCACAACGGCAACGCTACCCCCTGCAGATAGCCTTGAAGTGATTCCACCGTTGCCAACGGCTCGGTGGGGTCTTTACCCAGCAGTTCCTTATCGCGAAACTCCATCAAGTTCAAGCCCCCGAACGCCGCCATGTAAAAATCCTGATAACCACACTGCACTCGCAGCCCATGCGCCTCGATGCGGCGCACTTGCTCGGCAAGGCGATGGGGCGAGAACCATAGTTCGCCCCGATAGTGGAGCAGGCACGCCACTATAGCAGTCAGCAGCGCCGACGAACCTGCTAAGCCCGACTGCGCGGGAATGTCGGTTTCTATTCGCAGCGTGAAGGGCGCGTTCTCAACGGTGAACCCCAGCCCTTGCAACGCTGCGCGACACACATCAAACTCGTCGCCTTGAAGCTCTAAGGTGTCGGGGCTGAGGATGCGCTCGCGCGATTGGAAAGTCAGCCGTGCCGATGGCTCCAGCATACAACGCGCGCGTAACGGGATGGCACAAGAAATCACTGTGCCCCCGTACATGTCGCTGGGATTGCCGATAATGCCCGCGCGTCCCGGTGCCGAATAGCGGATGGGTTGCATAGTTTGCCAATTCGCACAGGAGCGTGCTCTTTCCTGCTACGGAACACCCGCGGGTTCGCCAATAGGTGCGGGAATAGGCACAAACCGCAGCCCGAACACTTCCGCCATCGCGCGCACCACCTGCTGCTTGACCTGCGTGATTGGCACCGCTTGCCCCAATACCTGCTCCATCGAAGTCACGGGGCGGTCGGCAATTCCGCAGGGCACGATGGTCTGAAAAAGGCGCAAATCGTTGGTTACATTCAGCGCGAAGCCGTGCATGCTCACCCACTTGGTGACCTTGATACCGATAGCTGCGATTTTGCCATGCGTTGTCCACACGCCTGTGTAGCCCGCCTCACGGTAAGCGGGGATGCCGAACGCGTCCAGCGCGATAATCAGTGCCTCTTCCAAGTCGCGCAGAAACTTATGCAGGTCGCGCCCGTGCTGCGAGACATCGAAAATCGGATAGCCCACCAGCTGGCCGGGGTTGTGGCAGGTGACATCGCCTCCGCGATCGGTGGGGTGGAGCTCGATGCCCTGCGCGGTGTAGAACTCGCGAGCGTAGCGTAAGTGCTCGGGGTGAAATGCCTTGCCCAGCGTAATCACAGGCGGGTGCTCCAGCAGCAGCAAGGTATCGGGGATTAGCCCGACCACGCGCTGGGCATGGAGCCTGCGCTGGAGTTCCAGCGCGGGCAAGTAGCGAAGCACGCCTAAGTCTATCAGGTGGGCAGGTTTCACTGCGTTGCGGAAGCACGCTGACGTGCCTGCTCAATCAGCGGGCGGATAGCGCTCACGGGCACCAAAAACCGCGTGCCGTCGTCGCTCCCGAAGTTCTCGCGGAAGCCGATATCCACTTCCTCGTCCTTGAGCCCGTGGCGCAGCTCGACCATTACGCCGACCATCTCCCCGTTGCGGTTGTACACGGGTAAGCCCATCTCGGAGATGCTGCCTTCCAGCAGGTACGCTTTACGAGGCTTGCTCACCTCGCTAATCACGCGCCCGGTGCAATAGTAGGGGGCGTAGTCGTAGCCGCGCGGTAGGCGCGAAACCACCACCACTTCGCTGCCCAGCGTGAGCGGTTCCTCATTCATCGGAATCGCCTGCACGGTGCGCCCTTCCAAGTCGGTGATTTTCAGGAACGCCAGCCCCAACTGCGAGTCAGTGGCGACCAGCCGTGCCTCGTACTCTTTGGTCTCGGAACCGAAAATCACCTTGAAGCTGAGGGGGGTGAGCTTGATATCAACCCTGTCATCGTCGTCAATACCGTAGTACTGCTTGAAGCTCTCGGATGAGAGAAGCACCCCAGGTAGCATCACCAGACCGTCGCTGGTGAGCACCGCGCCTTGCAAGGTGAACTTGCTTTCGCGCGATTCGCTCTCGTCGCCCGCCTTGAACTCGGCTTTGACAACGGCGCGCACCGTCACGATGTTGAGCTGGATTTTGTCCACGAGTTGCTTATATGGGCTTGGCGTCGTAGCCGTTTGCGCCCAGACAACCAGTGGTACTGCCAACAGAGTTAGCCACAATCCACGCATTGAAGGTTCCTCCTATTGGGTAAGTTCTTTCCAGTCAGGCTCGATGAACACGAACGAGGTGTCACGCTCGCGCAGCACTTGCACAATAAGCACGGGGGGTTGCTGGGCGAGGATGGCTTTCATCACTTGCTGGAAGGCTTGAGTGTTGGGCACAGGCTGCTCGTTGACGGTCAAGATGAGGTCGCCACTGCGCAGCCCGCCCAGATGCGCCCAGCTGCCGCTGGGTACTTCGATAACCAGCACGCCTTGTTGGTCCTCGCGCCAGTGGTTGCGCATGCGATCTAAGGGTGTGATGTCGCGCACGGCGATTTCGAGTTCCTCTTGGCGGATGCTGCGCCCCACATCCACAGCGGCGGGGTTCGGTTCCAAGCGCACGCTCACTTCGCGTCGCTCGCCGTTGCGCACGATGGTCAGCCTGGCTTGCTCGCCGATGGTTAGTCGCTCGATGCGCCGTTCAAGGTCGCGAGCGTCTTGCACGCGCGAGGCTTCCAGCGGCTCGCCGTTGAGGGCAACAATCAAATCGCCCACTTGCAGCCCTGCCTTGCTGGCTTCCGTGTAGGGCAACACTTCCGTAATGCGGAAGCCCTTGAGGCTAGGGTCGCCCAGTGCCTGCGCCACCAGCGGCGTGATGACCTGGGTGCGGATGCCAATCCACGCTTTGGGCAGCTCCGTGCTCGGGCTGGGTGGCGCGGGTGGCTTGTTGCGAATGACGGTGATCAGCGTTTCGGTACGCCGCTGGAACACGATGGGGATGTTCTCTTGCCCTTGATGGGCTTCAATTGCTTCGCGCAGGTCGCGCAGGTTGTGGATAGCGCGGTCGCCAAACTGGATAATTGCATCACCTACATTGAGTTTCGGCTCAGCCGTATCCAGTGGATAGCCAGGACGGATGCCCGTGATTTGCACGCCCGCCTCAGGTAGGCGCAGGGCGCGCGCCATTGGGCGCGTGATGTCGCGTGCGGTAAAGCCCAGCGTGCGAAACTCATCCTCCTCACCATAGTAGGGCTCCAGCCGCTCCACTTGGGCTTGCACCACCACGCGCTCGTTGCCTCGCAGCAGCTCTACCGCAACTGTTTTGCCAATCGGCAGCTCAGCAATTTGTTGATACACCAGCGGGATCTCTTCGGGAAAGCGGGCGTTAACGGGTTTGCCATCAATCTTCAGAATGATGTCGCCTGGGCGAATGCCCGCTTGCTCTGCAGAGGAACCAGGCAACACGGAGGCAACCAGCACACCCGTATCGCGGCGCAGCTTCTCCACAGGCATTGCGCGGAAGCCGAGCCAGCCGCGCTCCACGCGTCCTATGCGACGCACCTGCTCCAGCACGCGCTTCGCGATGTTCGAGGGGATTGCAAAGCCCACGCCGTGCCCACCCAGCTGGTTGATGCCCACTACCTCACCCTGCAAGTTCACCAACGGACCACCTGAGTTACCCGGCAAAATCAGGGCGTCGTGCTGGATCCAGCGCGTCAGCATCCCCGAGCGGTCACCCTGCTCAAACTCCACGCCCTCCACCTCTTGGTTGAAGGGGTTCAAAAACACGCGCTTGGGGTTCGATACGATGCCCAGCGTAACGGAAGATGCCAGCAATAGCGGATTGCCCATCGCCAGCACATAGTCGCCCGTCTTGAGTGCGTCGGAGTCACCCAGCACGGCATACGGAAACTTGCGTTTGGGGGTGTTGGGCGGCTGCTTGAGGCGCAACACACTCAGGTCGGTCATCGGGTCATGGTAAAGGGCTTCTGCCTCCAACCGTTCGCCGTTGACGCGCGTGCAGAAGATGCGCACCGAATCGGCTGCTACATGGTAGTTGGTCAACACCAAGCCCTCGGGTGAGACAATCACCCCGCTGCCCCCGCCCAGCTTATACCGGGCGCGCCCACCCTCAAAATAGCGGTCTACCACCAAAATGTTCACCAGCGCAGGTAGCACACGGTCGCGCGCACGCTCAATATCGCGTCGGAGGGCATCCTTTGAGGGCGCACGGCTCTGCGCGTGGGCAACAAGCAAGCTTAGCAGCGTCAGCCCCAGCAGCTGTGCGAACGATCGCTTCATGGGCAAGTCAAACCTCGTCGCCAATTATACCTGAGAAGGTTTGCACGCGTGTTCCAGCGGGTACAACTTAGCCTGATGCGAGCGATTTTGCTGCTAAACGGTCCGAATCTGAACCTCTTGGGCACGCGCGAGCCGGAGATTTATGGTACCGAGACGCTGGAGGCGATTGTGGAACGCGCCGCCGCGTATGCTCACACGCTGGGGTTGGAGTTGCGCCATGTGCAATCGAACCACGAAGGCGCGCTGATTGACGCGCTGCATGAGGCGCGCTCATGGGCATCGGGGGTTATAATCAACGCGGGGGCGTACACGCACACCAGTGTCGCCCTGCGCGACGCTATCCGCGCTGTGGGCTTGCCCACGATTGAAGTGCATCTGAGCAACATCTATGCCCGCGAGCCCTTCCGCCACACGTCGCTGATTGCGCCTGTGTGCGTGGGGCAGATTAGCGGCTTTGGTGCGGAGAGCTACTTGCTGGCGGTGCAAGCGATGGCGTGGCTGCTGCAGCGAATGCCTTGACGGCTAAATCAGGCTCACTGCCAGCAGCCACGATTCCAGACAATCGGGCGCGGCGTTCAGGCGTTGCAGGTGTGGGTGGTGAGGCAGCGAGTGGCGCAAAATCTGCAGCGCGGAGCCGTAATCGCCGTAGGCGTAGGCGCGCAAGGCGTCCGATAGCTCAGGCTGCTCGCGCATCAGCCCTGCTAAGGCTTTTTCGATGAGGCGGTCGCGGCGGGCTTCGTCGGCCGTGAGCAGTGCGTACAAGGCATCGTAGCGCCCCAGCAGCTGGGCGACGCTGAGCGCAATCTGCTGGCGGGCTAGGTCCGACTCGACGCGCCCCATCTGGCGCAGCAGCTGCTCCACATCGCGCTCGTCACCGTGCTGCGCGAGCGCGCGCGCCAGTTGGGGCAACACCGCGGGGCTGTGCTCAGCACGCAATCGTTCACGCAGCAGCGGCGCCAGCGTGGGCGTGCGCGGTAGCTGGGCGACCACGGCTGCGGCATCGGCGCGCACATCCGCATGCTCCGACTCCAACCAGCGGGCAAAGCGCGTCGGCTCCCACACATGGCTAGAGTCGCTGTGCTCCAGCGTGGCTGCGATGGCTTCCAGAAGGCTGGCTTGCTCCAGCGGTCCGGGCGCGTGTTCCAAGCGTTCCAGCAGCGCGGGCAAGGCGCGAGGGTCGGCAATTCGTCGCAGCGCTTGTATGGCGGCGATGCGCACTTCAATGCGCTCGGCGTTCAGCAGTTTCACCAGTTCAGGCGTGGCTTCCGGGCTGCCGATGACGCCCAATGCCCCCGCTGCTTCCAGTGCCAAGTCGCTGGCAGGGTCGCGCAGAACTTGTAGCAGCGCGGGTACTGCGCGCGCGTCGCCAATTGCCCCCAACGCTTTAGCCGCTTCGCGACGCACTTCAGGGATTGGATCGCGCAACGCAGCGGTCAGCTCTTCCACCGCCAGCGGGGTTTTTTCTTCCATCAGCGTGCGCACGGCTTGTAGGCGCGCACTCACATCGGTTTGCCTGCGTAGTTGTTGCAATGCGCGCCAGCCGCGGGGGCGCGCCGACGCTCGCAACTGCGACAATACATAGCGTGTAGAACGCTCGCGCGGCTCGCGAATGCCGCGCAGCCACGGCAGCGCAAACAACCGAAACAGCGACGCAAGCCCAAACAATACAAAAAAGCGCGACGGGTCGGGTACAAACGGCTTTACCACTTCCATCAGTGCGCCCCCTACAAATGCCGCCAAGCCCCCCATCAACGCCACAATCGCGCTCAGCGCGCCCATATATACCGCCCGCTGCTCCGGCGGAGCGACCGCCACATTCAAATTAAACTGCGTCAGCCCAACACCCGCCCAAAACCAGCCCGCCAACAGCTGAATCAGAAACACAATCACTAAGCTCCACAAATAGCGCGCTGGGTCAGTGAGCATCCAAATCAAGGGCAGAAAGGTCACGCCCCACATCGACAACACCAGCAGCGGCTTGTTGCCGAACTTATCTGCCAGATAGCCCCACACAGGCATCGCCGCGCTGCTGACCAACGCCGAAACCAACCCCGTTAGCTGCACAATGAGATAGGGCATTCGCAACTGCTCCAACATGTACACTGTGAAGAACTGCCCTGCAATCATCTGCCCCCACACGAGGAAAGTGTTGAAGCCCAGCAGCAGGCGAAAGTTGCGCGTGCGCAGGGGTTCGCGGTAAAACTCCCATATGCCACGCAGCCCTTTATGCTCAGTGGGCGTGCGAGGCGGTTCAGGCATTTTGTTCAGTGCCCACCACGATAAAAACAGGAACAGCGCACCTGTCCCATACAGCACGCTGAATGCTACCGCCTCCGAAAACCGATGCTGCTTGACCGCCATATCCAAAAAGATGGCGGGGGGCAATGCGGAGGCGGCAGATACCAAGCCCAAAATCATGTTGCGCTTGCCAAAATACCGCCCCCGATGGTCAGGCGGCACCAAATCGCTTAGCCATGCCAGAAACGCTGGTCCCGCGAACGAGCCCAGCACCGCCGAGAGAATAAGCAACGCGGCAAACAGCTCCAAGCGCGGCAGTTTGGCATCCAAGAACGGCAACAGTGCGATTACGACAAACGGCAAGCGCGAGTAGAGCGCGTAGCGCAACACCAGCTGCTTACGGCTGGGCGTGGTATCGGCAAAGTACGCCGTGAGAATCTGCAGCGCACCTGCCAGCGAGGGCACAGAAGTGAGGATACCAATCCATAGATCGTTTGCCCCTAGGTATCGTGCCAAGCCGATCTGGAATGCCCCTGAAGTAAGGGCGACATATAGAGTGAAAAAGACCGCGTCCCAGTTTGCCCAGCGCAGCCCGCGCGCGATTTCCAAGCGCGACAAGCCCCGCTGCGCCGCTTGGCTCATAGTGTGCGCACCTCCACGCGCCAATCCACGATATCCAAGTCGGGGTCGGGCACATCGCCGCGCGGCTCGAGGTTCGTATCGGCGTTGCGCAAAATGCGATTTTGGTCAATCCTTATGTTCAGATATTGGCTGATGCCCAGCGCCGGGTCGCCCAGCGCATCCACCACTTTGGGGCGCGTGTCGTTGGGGTCGGTTGGCACGCGGTCGGTCGCGATGATGTTGAGTTGAATAAAGCGCATCTCGGCAGCCGCGACAGGGTCGCGAATAAACTGCGTCAGGTCGATCTCAAAGCGCAAGCGGTCTGACTGCGCGCCCACTGGTTCGCTCGCGCGCGGGGGTCCAATATACTCCGAGACAGAGAGGTTCGTGTTGGGGATTACGCGATACAGCCCGTAGCCCCCTGCGGGTTGCAGGTTATCAAAGCGCATATAGTGCGTGAACGCGCCTGCGGCAAAGCCGTTGCCCCACGGGGGCGCAATCACGGGCACAGGTCCCGATTGCCCTGTGGGGTCGTTGCTAAGGTTGAACAGCACAAAGTAGGCGTAGTCGGGGCGGATGCGCCCCGCCACCTGCACCTCCACCACAATCCGCCGCACGCCCGCCCCTTCTGGCACTTGGGGAAACCGTGCGCACGCCGCAAGCGTAATCAGCATTGAACCCAACATGAGCCCATATTTCCTTGCTGCGTGCCTTGGCGTGCCACACGGCATAACAGGAGTATACCTAAGCCCTGGCATGGGGTACTATATAGCGAGTCTCTAACCGCCTTGGTGGGGCGTCGTGAGGCGCGTAGCGGGGAGGGCAGCGATGCAGGGAAGCTCCGAGCGCGTTGCGCAGGCAATCGAGCGTGCGCTGCGCTGGCTTCGGAGACGCGATTTTTCAAACGCCGAGCTGGCGCAGCGACTGGCTGATTATGGCTACACCGAAGCGGAGGCGCGTGCAGTATTAGAATGGCTGCAAGCGGAAGGCTTTGTGTCGGACCAGCGGCTTGCAGCGCGTTTGCTGGAACGCTACACGGTAGAACAGCCGTCGGGGCGCACGCGCATCGAGCACGAGTTTGCACGCCGCGGCTTAGCCGCGCCCGAGTTAGACGAAGACGAGGAAAGCCGCGCCGTGCGCGCTCTCTATCAGCGGTTTGGCGAGCCGCCCGCCAATGCCGATCCGCGCCAAGTGGCGCGCTGGTTTCGGTTTCTGCTGCAGCGTGGCTTCGACGCCGAGACCGCCCAAACTGCCCTGCACCGCTGGAACCCCCAGTTGGAAAACGCGCCGTAAACAGCCGATAGTTCTTAAGGAGGCGTGTTATGGAACCTATCCAATGGGTCATCACAGCCGTTGTAGGGCTGGGCGCTGCAAGCGCGGGCTACTTCGCGGCGTACTGGCGTGCGCGTCAGGGGCAGCAGGCAGCGGCGGCAGAAGCCCAACGATTGCTGGAACAAGCCCAGCGCGAAGCCGAACAACTCGCCCGCGAACGCGAACAACTCGCCCGTGAACGCGAACAACTTGCCCGCGACTGCGAAACGATGCGCCGCGAAGCCAGCCTCCAAGCCCGCGAAGAGGCGCATCGTATCATCGAGCAAGCCGAACAGGAAGCCCGCGAAAAGCGCGCCGAAATCGTGCGCTTAGAGCAGCGCCTGCTTCAACGCGAAGAACTGCTCGAACACCGCTTCGAACTGCTGGAACAACGCGAACACGCACTTATGGAGCGCGAAGCGTTGCTTACCAAAAAACAAGGCGAGTTGCGCGAACTCCTCCATCAGCGCCGATTCGAGCTGGAGCGCATCAGCGGTATGACTGCCGAGCAAGCCCGCGAACTGCTACTCAAAGAGATTCGCGACGAAATCGAGCATGAAGCGATCATTCTCGCCCGCCAGATCGAGGAAGATGCTCGCCGGGATGCCGAACGGCGCGCTCGACAAGTAATTCTGGACACTATCCAACGCTGTGTGGTTGATCATGTGGCACACAACACCATCACCGTTATCCACCTACCTAGCGAAGACCTCAAGGGGCGAATCATCGGGCGTGAGGGGCGCAACATCCGCCACTTCGAGCACATCACTGGTGTGGATGTGATTATCGACGACACCCCCGAAGCGGTCGTGCTGTCGTCGTTTGAACCGATTCGGCGCGAAATCGCGCGCATCACGATGCTCAACCTCATCCACGATGGGCGTATCCACCCTGCCCGCATCGAGGAAGAGTACGAACGCGCAAAGCAAGAGGTCGAGCGACGCATTTGGCAAACGGGCGAGGAAGCCGTGCTCCAAGTAGGGCTAACGGGCGTGCACCCTGAAATCGTGCGCACCTTAGGCAAACTGCGCTACCGCACTAGCTACGCCCAAAATGTGTTAGACCACTCCATCGAGGTGGCTACCATCGCAGGGCTGCTGGCTGCCGAGCTGGGGCTGGATACACGGCTTGTCAAACGCGCTGCCCTGTTCCACGACATCGGCAAGGCGCTGGAGAACAACACCGAGGGACCACATGCAATCGTAGGTATGGAATTCCTACGCCGCTATGGCGAGCCTGAGATTGTGTGCAACGCTGTGGGCGCACACCACCACGACATCGAGCCCGCCAGCTTGGAAGCGCACGTGGTGATCATTGCCGACTCCATCTCAGCAGCTCGCCCCGGCGCACGACGCGAGTCGCTCCAACAGTACCTGCGCCGCATGCAAGCGCTGGAACGCATCGCGATGAGCTTTGAGGGCGTAGAGAAAGTGTACGCCATTCAAGCTGGGCGCGAAGTGCGCGTGCTCGTCAAGCCCAACGAGGTAGACGACCTCCGCGCCCACCAGCTCGCCCGCGAAATCGCCCACAAAATCCAATCGGAGTTGGAGTACCCGGGTCAGGTGAAGGTGACGGTGATTCGCGAGGTGCGGGCGCACCATGTGGCGCATTAGGCGTGGCTAATCGCTTTGCCATTCAAAATAGCTGCGCGGCGTTTCCCACAGGCGCACCGCCGCCAGCCGCGCGTTGCCTTGCAGGTGGGGCTGCAGACGCGCCACCACAAACGCCACGATGTTCTCGGAAGTGGGCACCACACGGTCAAACGGAGGGACTTCCTCGTTCAAAAACTTGTGATCTAAATGGGTCAGCACTTCCGCATGCACCAAGGCATCCAGCGCGGTGAGGTTCATCACCATACCCGTGACAGGGTCAGGTATGCCTTTGACCGTGATTTCCAAGCGATAGTCGTGCCCGTGCCCGTGAGGATTGGCGCATTTGCCGTAAAGGGCGCGGTTCTGCTCTTCGCTAAGTTGGGGGTTGTAAAGCCGATGCGCTGCGGAGAAGGTGTACACGCGGGTCATCGCCACCACAGGGCGTGGCGTATCATGGTCGGCTTGCTGCTGCTCACCCGCGTAAGTAGAGGCAAGCGTGTCTGATTCGTAAACGCTTACCGATTCCACAGGGGCACCAAGCTGAGTGCGCAAGTCGTGCCACAAATAGACGGCAAGATTTTCGGTGGTAGGCAACTGCGTTTGGAAGGCGGGGTGCTCGCGATTGATGCAGCGGTGGTCAAACTGTGCGTCGATATGCCGGCGTATCGCTTGAGCGAGCTGCTCCCAGTAGGCAGGGGGGGTATCAGGCTGCGCATGCACCGTGACCTGCACCCGATAGTTGTGCCCGTGGTGGCGCGACGCCTTCCCGAACAGTCGCGTGTTTTCCTCCACGCTGAGGTGCGGCAACTGGTAATAGTGCGACGCTTCAAAGGCGAACCACAACGCCACGCGCTGCCCCATCAGCCCAAAGTGTACCCCACCGCTATGTGAAATCGACGCCTTCACTATGGTAGAACTCCCTTGCGGAGGAACTGCCATGCCTACAACGCTGACGCGAGTGTATCAATCGGCAGAGGAGCTAATCAGCCGGATGCAGGACCTGCCGAGCTTGCCCGCGGTCGTGATGCGTGTCTATCAGATGGTAGACGATCCAAATGTGCATGCCCAACAAGTGGCTCAGGAAATTAGCAAGGATCAGGGCTTTACCACGCGCGTGCTGCGCGTCGCGAACTCGGCTTACTACGGTATGAGCCGCCAAGTGGCCACGATTGAGGAAGCGGTTGTGGTGCTGGGCTTGAATACTGTGAAAAACTTAGCATTGATTGCAGCTACTTACCCGCTCTTTCAGCGCGCACTCATCGGCTACACCCCGCATGTGAGCGGTATGTGGACGCACTCCTTAGCGGTGGGGCTGATTACGCAGATGGGGGCGCGTCAGTTCGATACGCGCGTGCGCAACGAGGCGTTCACAGCGGGCTTGCTGCACGATGTGGGCAAGCTGGTGATTAGCACCGCACTGACCAACTGGATGGGTGAGCTGTATGACATGGTGCACCACCGCGGTAAGTCGGTGCATGAGGCGGAGCGCGAACTGTTCGGCTTCACCCATGAAGAGGTGGGTGCATTGCTGGTGGAGCGGTGGAAGCTGCCCACCCGCATCGCGCAAATGATTCGCTACCACCACCAGTCGCTGGAAGTCGATGACCCCGCGTGTGCGCTGGTGGAATACGCCGATTACTGCGCCAACCGCTTGGGCTATCCGATGGATCCCGACGCCCCCCAAGAGCCGTTCGACACGCGCGTGCTGAACCGACTTAACCTGACTCTGGAGGAGTCAGAACTGTTTATTCAGCGTGCTGATGAGATGCTCAGGGCATCGCAATCGCTGTTTCAGTTGAAGTAGGGCGCGTGCTAGGCGCGGCGGCACACACCGCCGCGCGGTTCACCCACTTGGCAGAGGCGCGGGGCATGCAGCCTCGCGTTCTGCCTTTCCAGAAAGGAAGCACAGACACACTGGGTGACAACACCGAACGCGCTTGAGCAGACGGCTCAAGCTGTTCCCTTGCACATGAAGCCAACCCGCGTCGACTACCTACAAAGGTACAGAGTGCTACCTCCACTACCAAAGCCGCTGCCTGACTTTTCCCAAACCCCATTCTTGAGACTCTCCCTACGGCATAGGGGGAAACCGTTCAGGGTTCGGCGCCCCTCGCGAAGTGGGGGGGGTGGAACCTACCGTGATAAGGGTGCAACGCATAGGTTCAGCTCGGCTGTGCCAACAACCAACTTGGCTCCATCAACCCCCTTACCCCCCTCCGTAAGGTTCCCCTCGCAATGCGGGGGGAACCGACCCCGCCACAGTTCCCCCTCCTCCGTAAGGTTCCCCCGCTTCGCGAGGGGAACCGAAAAAACGCACTCGGTTCCCCCACGCCGTAGGGGGAACCCGAAGGAGGGGGTAATCTGTCTCTGCCCGCTGCTTGAGGGCTGCAAGTGGAGGAAATGCGCCAGCGGCGCCCGAGTTTTGGAGTAGAACCGTGTACTCTTATTAGGGGAACTTGCCGGAGGAGGCGAAAGATGTACCCTTTACCAGGCGTTGGCTGAGCCCACCTCGGCAAAGCTTGCTTAGGAATGGCTCGTGCCTCAGCAATTTGAACGGTTCATAGATACTGCCATGCCGTATCGTTGTACCGTGCCACGATTCATAGATACTGCTACGCCGTATCGTTATCCCGTGCCCCAGTGCATAGAGACCGCTACGCCGTATCGTTATACCGTGCCACGGTTCATAGATACCGCGACGCCGTACAAAGATACGGTGCAACAAGCCAAGGAGGCCCCCTGCAGAACGCTGCGTGGGCGCCGATTCTTTGACTGGAGGTGAATCGGATGGTACGAATC
>JAUQOS010000147.1 GCA_030550775.1 Armatimonadota bacterium | reverse complement strand
AGATTCCTCGCTGCGCTCGGAATGACAGGGGGTGCAACTCCAAAGCTTTGTCATTCCGAGCCGAAGGCGAGGAATCTCGATATCAGACTACTCGTTGCAGCCCTGTCCGAAGTTGTACAAGACCGCGATCAGGTCGGCGTCATCCACGATGCCGTCGCGGTTGACATCGCCTGTGCCGAAGTCGCCGTAGTTGAACAGCACAATCAGCAGGTCGGCGTCGTTCACGCAGCCATCGCCATTCACATCGCCCTCAGGACCGCCGCCGCCCGTCGTGTACTCAAACGCGCCGATATCCACCGCACTGCCCTGAATACGCGGGTTGCCAAAGAGGTCGGTGCTCCAGTCCACGACGCTGCTGTCACCGGCGTCAATACAGGGCGAGTTTTGTTGCAGCTGGAAGTCGCCGTTCTGAGCATTCACGATCAGCGGGTCTTGATAGATGATGTCCTTCTTACCGCCCAGCAGCGCAGCGCCTTCATAATGGTATTCATCGCCACATGCCTCCCGTAAAGTCTTGGTGCCCCACAAACAGGGAGTACGCCCCATTATAGCACGCATTTCGGCAGAATAGCAACTTTTTTGTGCTAAAGCATTTTGAAACTATGAGCGTCGTTTTTGAGAACTTTTGGAAAATGAGCGTGATTCGCTCGCTCGCGGCTTCTATCGCGAGCCCACCTTGCTGACGAGCCTTGATAATGCAAGCAGGAGCCGCGCGCGAAGGAGCGAAATGAACAATCCATCGCGGCGTTGTCAGAGGAGAATCGGTATGGCCCGACGACCGACCCTGCGCGATGTGGCGCGGCGCGCGTACTGCTCGGTAAGCGCAGCCTCGAACATTTTGCACGGGCGCACTGACCTTTACAGCGAGGAGCTGGTTCGGCGCGTGTTGCAGTCAGCCTGAGAGTTGGGGTACTATCCTGCACGGGTAACGCGCGTACGCTCGCAAACGCGCACCAACTTGTTGGCACTCGTGTTAGACCAATACCATCCCCCACCGACCCGCAATCCGTTTGCGCACCATGTATTGGATGGCATCCTGACCACGCTGGAACCGCTGGGCTACAACCTTACCATTTGGATGACCACGGCGGTGGAGAAAGAGGCGATGTGGCGTCGCCTTGCTGAAAGCGATATTGAGGGCGCGCTGCTGCTCACTCCCGAGATCAACTCGCCGTTGCTTCAGTGGCGTGTGAGGTGTCCTAAACCAGCGGTAGTGGTGGGGGCGACCCTCCCGCCCTCGTATGGGCTGCCCTGCGTGGATGTGGACAACGCAGCGGGCATGCGCGCACTGGTGCACTGGATTGTAGAGCAAGGCCATCGGGCAATCGGTTATGTGGGGGGCAACCCACGCCACTGGAGTGCCCGACAACGTGAGCAGGCGTTTCGAGAAGCGCTCGCTGAATGCGGAGTGCCCCTCCACGAGCCGTGGCTGCTGGCAGGGCGATACTCCATCGATTCGGGGCGCGAAGCGGCACAGAAGTTTCTGCAACTGGAAGCGCGCCCCACTGCCGTTATCTGCGCCAATGACCTCATGGCGGTTGGGTTCATCGAAGGGCTGCAACAGCACGGTGTTCATGTGCCCAAGGATATCTCCGTCGCGGGCTTCGACGACGAGCCGACGGTACAGCAAATGGGCTACGGGCTAACCACCATTCGCAGCCCGATGCACGCGCTGGGGCACGAAGCAACCACACTGTTGATGCGCATTCTTGAGCAGAACCTCCCTCCGCCCACAGCCCCGCTGCTGCTGCCTGGCGTGCTCATCGTGCGGGGCAGCGTGCGCCCCTACCACGCCCCATCGCCTAAGCCGCAGCAGGAGTTTTGACGGACTAATCGAACCTCATACGCATGAACATCCGCGAGGCGACTTTCCAGTGGCTGCAGGCGCGTGGCATCCGCTATGTGTTTGGCAATCCCGGTTCGACGGAGCTGCCGTTTTTGGTAGGGCTGCCTGAGAGCATCCGTTATGTGCTGGCGTTGCAAGAGAGCATCGCGGTGGCGATGGCGGATGGCTATGCCCAAGCCAGCGGCACCCCCGCCGTTGTGAATCTCCATGTAGCTCCCGGTTTGGGCAACGGCATGGGCACGCTGTTTACTGCGCTCAAGAACCGTGCCCCGCTGATTGTTACCTGTGGGCAGCAAGACACCCGCCACATTTTCCACGAGCCGTTGCTGTCGGGCGACTTGGTGGCGATGGCACGCCCCGTTACCAAATGGGCATATGAGGTGAAGCACCCTGACGATGTGCCCGACGCGCTGGAGCAAGCCTACCATCTGGCGATGACGCCCCCGCGTGGACCTGTGTTTCTTTCGATCCCGATGAACTTTTGGGATGCCCCCGCGCAGCCGCCGCGCCTCAAGACCCTATATCCCCCTGATGCGCCGCAGGGTTTAGCCCAAGTGGCGGAAGCGTTGGCGCGTGCCCAAAAGCCCGCGCTGGTGTTCGGGGCGAGTGTGGGAGGGGCAGGCGCTGTTCCCGAAGCCGTCGCGCTGGCAGAAAAGATTGGTGCGGCTGTGTATCACGCGCCCCTCAACAGTCGCATGGCGTTCCCTACGCACCATCCGCTATACGAAGGAATGCTGCTGCCAGCAGTGCCCCGCTTGCTGCAAACGCTTAGCCCCTACGATTTCGTGTTGGTAGTGGGCGCACCTGTGTTTTTGTTATACCCCTACTTCCCAGGGGCGATGCTGCCTCCCACGACCCGCGCCATGCTGATTACCGACGACCCGCAAGAGGCATCGCGGGCACCTGTGGAAGGGGCGTTTGTGGGCGACCTCAAGCGCGCGTTGGCGGAGTTGGTCGCCCTTGTACCCCCGCGCGAGTACCGCATGCCTTCCCGCGCCGCCGACGAGGCGCGACGCCGTTCCGAAG